>CAKQCV010000017.1 GCA_934217675.1 uncultured Prevotella sp.
GCCCAGGTCGATGAGCAACTGGTATTTGTCCATCCAATCGGTGAAATCGGAGAACTCTTCTATTACTTCGTCTTGTGCTTCGTTGATTGTCATTATTTTAATCGTTAATTATATTATCAATATTTATGTTGTCAAATTCTTCTGTTATAGAACTTGGTATTAGTATCTCTGCCAGTTTCTGTCCCTTCGGTTTTCGCCCATAAGAGAACTTAAAGCGGTTGTGTGTGATGCACATTGCATAAAAGAGTTTCTCCTTTATGGTCATTTCCCGCTTTGGTATCAAGACTGTGACATTTGAATTAGGAACAAAGTCACAAACGGAAACGTAAGAAAAGGTATGACTGCCTTGTCCATCCGTAGACACATACAAAGTTCCTTTAGGATAAATGTCATCTTCTGCAAACATATTCTTGTTTACATAAGCATCTATACTTGTAGACTGTCTGTAAGATGGTCGTATATACGGAATCCAATTGTCATTTTTCTTATATGAAATTCTCTTTACTTCTGATGAAGCAACCCCATTCTTTAAATTAAAAAGAGAAGACAGCGGTATCATTTCTGCTCTCTCTTCTTTATGTGGTGCCTTTTCTTTCAGCTCGTCAAGGTTAAGCTTTTGGAACATTTGACGTTTTGTTTCTTGAACAGAAAGCCCATTAACAAATCTCTCAGCCTCTTCCAAACAAGGAACTTGCAATGACGGCAAAGTGATATTAGCTTGTCTTCCATAGGAATACTTAAACTTATTCATTCGGAGACAATGGCAATAGAACAACTTTAACTCGTCAGACATATCAGTCCTTGCTGTCAGATAAAACAAATCTCGCCCCGAATAGTACGGTTCTGATTGCAGAAATGATTCCAGTACTGACCCTCCACAAGCAACGCTTATTGTTCCTGCGGGAACAGGCTCTACATAAACCAAACGCTTAACACGGGCAGAGACTCCATTGTTTTTTGCTGTACGGGCAACGAAATTAATGCCTGTATGAGATTTCTCTAAAGCATTCAACTCTAAATTTACACCATACTTTATATCAAACAATTCGGACAACACACAAGTTTTCATTCTTCTTCCTCCTCGTTAGCTTCTGTACCTTCCTGCTCATTACATTTCATTTGGAAGAGCACATAATTCTTTATTGTCTCCTCGAAATTCGCCTGCGTGAGTTTGGAATAGTCTGCCTCAAGATATGCCTCGGCACACCATTCCATATCGGCAGTAACTTCCTTCATCACGCTGAACTCGCTGATAACCTCGCGGTTCATAAATGACTCTACCCACATCCTTTTAGTTTCTTCCCAAGTATGGTTGGCATCTACACGGCCCACGTTTTTCTTCTTCACGAAACCATCGTTGCGGCAATATCCAAACCAAGTCTTTTTTCCTTTAGGATGAGGTATGCCGGCAGTTATTACTACGGCACAAGTTACGGTGTTTACCTTTGAGTTTACAAAAAGCTCTTCAGGCAGAGAAAGCACTGCCTCAAGTGTGTTATGCTCCAATATTTTGCGTTTCAGCACACAGGATGCACCCTTTACGTCGTTCACGCAGCTGATAGGCATAATTGCCACACACTTTCCTCCTCTCTCCAGCATAGACAGATTGTTGAGAACAAATTCCAGCTCTTCTGTTCCCTTGCCTTTATTCTTGTATGGAGGATTCAACAAGCCAACTGTAGGATGGAAAGTCTCCTTTATTTTGTCTGTATCCTGGTCAAAACAGCTGCCCAATGTTATATTGGTGCGCCCGTCACGATGGATAATCATATTGGATATAAGCAGAGTGTAGATTTCATCATCAAACTCTATTCCTAAAAGTTGCTTGCGCTTGATGGCAGATTCTTTGGCTATATCTCCATGTGCATCCTCGAGCATGGCTTTCATTGCGCTTACAAGGAAACCACCTGTTCCGGCACAGTTGTCCAAGACCACACTGTCCTTGTTTACACCGGCAAGTTCCACAAACAGTTGTGTGATATGAGGCGGTGTCAATACAATGCCCAGTCCTTTGTCGTTGTTGGCATAGCGCAAGAACTCTACATAGAATTGGCTTACCGTGTCTATGTATTTATGTGTTACCATAAAGCCGTTGATACGCTTGTCTGCCTCGTCTATCAAGTCTGTAAGGAACTTTTTACCATCCTTGTTGTTGATGCTTGAATTGGTGGTTATAAAGTCATAGCCTTTCTTTAATGCTTTTTTGTTACTGTCTGGAACATCAGAGTTGTCCAACTCTGCACAAATGGAAGCATACAGATTATTAACCAAGACTTCTGTACTCTCATACGTCTTGTATTCTGCCTTGAAACGCTCGTTGCGCAATCCCATCAATATTCCGCTAATCAGCAAGGCTCGTTTCGATTCCTTTATCTTTCGTTCTTGCAACTCTTCGTTCAACTCCTTGGTATAACTAATCAGCTCGTTATAATCTTGGTTGAATTTGTATATACTACTGTTCAATCCTTCGCTATAATCAGCGAAAGAAAGGACTTCGTCGTTAAAATAAGGATAAGCTTTGGTTGTCTTGCAAATTTGAAGATAGTGTTCCAAAGATGTCAGGCTCTTGTCTTCTCCGCTGAAGCCAATTGCAATTACATCATATTCTTTTGCTAAGAATGAAGCATAGAGCAGCGCCCCGTCAATGGCATAATCCTTGAAACTGTCGAGTGTGGCTGACTTTTGCTTTGCTATATCAGCCTTACACTCAACAACAATCACAAGGTTTGTATTCTTTGATGAGGTGATGATAAAATCCGGGAAACCTTTTCCCAGACCTGCCTTAGAAGCATTCTTCAGTAACTTTTGAATTTTTTTATTGTCAGAAGACTGCTCTTCTACAATGATGTTCTTATCATCGTAATACCCTTCCTTTCTGAGCATGTCACGAAAGATATTCATTGTTTTTGCTTCATTAGCCATAGCAACTTGGATTTTGTTTTTTAATCTTTAACTACTTGTTCCAACTTAAACAGCTTATCGCTCGGACGAACCTTTTCCGGCACCGGCATAGACACACGCTGCCCCTTTAAAGCCTCGTCCACAGGTTTTAGGTCGTAGCGTATCTCGTCGGCAGTCATGTAGACCACACCTGTTGTAGGACCGGTGATGAGCAGCTTGTCGCCCTTCTTGATGTTGGCAGCCTCGATGGCAAACTCTGCCACTCCGAGCTTGGAGAAATACTTTACTCCTTTGCCTACATACACTTTCTTTTCCGTGGCGCAAGAGCCGTAGTTCTTGTTCCATTCGCCAAGCTTCTGTCCGAGATAATATCCATCCCAGAACCCACGGTTGAATACAGTGGCAAGTTTTTTGTCCCACTCGTCCTTCTTTTCCTCTGTGAAGGTTCCGTCTATTACGCTCTGTATAGCTTCCTTGTAGCATCTAACCACGGTATATACATACTCTGGTCCGCGTGCCCTACCCTCAATCTTAAATACTCTCACTCCGCTTTTCATCATCTTGTCGATGAAACGCACGGTTTTCAAGTCTTTCGGACTCATCACGTATTTGTTGTCTATCTCCAACTGTGTGCCCGTCTCGTTGTCGGTCACTGTATAGGAGCGACGGCAGAGCTGTATGCACTCGCCACGGTTGGCAGAGCGGTTGGCATTGTCGAGACTAAGATAGCACTTGCCACTGATAGCCATGCACAAGGCTCCATGACAGAACATCTCTATACGAATAGGTTGCCCCGATGGTCCACAGATATTCTGTTCCTCGGCAAGATGGTGAACCTCAGCAACTTGGTTCATATTTAGCTCGCGTGCAAGCACCACAACATCGGCAAACTGCGAATAAAACTTCAGCGCTTCTACATTTGAAATGTTGAGCTGAGTAGAAAGATGCACTTCCTGCCCCACTTTATTGCAATATGTCATCACGGCAACATCGCTCGCAATAACAGCTGATATGCCAGCCTCTTTTGCAGCGTCCACGATTTCGTGCATCAACGGAATGTCCTCGTTGTAGATGATGGTGTTCACCGTGAGGTATGTCTTGATGCCGTGCTCGTTGCATGTGGCAGCAATCTCGCGCAAGTCGTCGATGGTGAACGTGCTTGCCGAATGGGCACGCATGTTCAGCTTCTCTATACCAAAGTATATTGAGTCGGCACCAGCCTGAATAGCAGCTGCAAGGCTCTCGCGAGACCCCACAGGTGCCATTATCTCAAAGTCTTTTATGTTATAATCCATTATAAGTTCTTTTTCTAAACCGTTTAGCTTGCAAATTTACACATTTTTTGATTTACAATCAGCATAACAGGTGCAAAACAACCAAAATATTTTGACTTTTACAAGAAATATTCACGCTCTGAAAATAAACCTGCAACAGCATCTCTTGTATAACAGGATTTCATTTAAACATTTGGTTAAGCAAGGGACATGAATTGTATCATGCCGGCTGTATGGGTTGTACATGCCGGCTATCAGTTGTAAAACGGCAAGGTTAGCACCACAAAGAGCACGGCTTACAACATGCCACATGCCACTATTCTTGAACCTAAACAATTGAGAATTTCAAATAAAAAAATCAAAAACATACACGTAATCATACGTTATAATTCTGAAAACATACACATAAACATACACCACAGAATTATTCTTTACACCACAACACATTGACAGCTAAGGTGTTACCATAAAACAATACACTAAAGACACCACTTTTACAAATTAAACCACACAAAACAAGAAAGCCATATCCCCTATCCACATGGATAAGGAATATGGCATATCTAAATTATGTGTAAAGTCTACTTCACTTCCCAAGTGTCGTTAGTATCAAGCAACTCCATAAAGTTGTGATACTTCTTCTTGCCCTTTACCTCCTCAATCTGTTCTGCGACGGCAGTCTCATAGGTTGGAGCCTCAACATCGCGAATCACTCCAAGAGCAACAGGGAAGCCATGCTCATTATCCATCATGGCAAGTTTCAACTGCAAGGTGTTGTCTTCACAGTGGGCATCATGCACAAGGATATCCTTTTCTGTGATGCCATTCTCGCCAATCTTAACAACCTTCAAGCCGAAACCCTCCTGAACAAGACCATATTCGTTGTTCTCGCCAAAGATAAGCGGCTGTCCGTGTTTCACATAGATAGCATTCTTCTTTCTGCCTTCACTCTTATATATTGAATCATAAGCACCATTGTTGAAAATTACGCAATTTTGCAAAATCTCACACACAGATGCACCTTTATGCAGTTTTGCAGCCTTCAGAATCTCAACTGTCCCGGCAGCATCGGTTGCCACCGCACGAGCAAAGAAATGCCCTCTCGCTCCAAAGCACAATTCTGCCGGACGGAATGGATCTTCAACAGTGCCGTAAGGTGATGACTTGCTGACGAATCCACGCGGACTCGTAGGTGAATACTGCCCCTTGGTCAATCCGTAGATACGGTTGTTAAGCAGAATCATATTCAAGTCAATATTGCGTCGCATAGCATGGATAAAGTGATTTCCACCAATAGCCAGTCCATCGCCGTCACCACTTATCTGCCATACCGTGAGGTTTGGGTTGGCCACCTTAGCACCTGTGGCGATAGCAGCTGCACGACCGTGAATGGTCTGCATGGCGTATGTATTTACATAATAAGGCAGACGACTTGAACATCCGATACCAGAGATAACAGCTGTTTCATACGGCGGAACGCCTAATTCCGCCATCGCCTTGTGTAGCGAAGCCAAGAAGAAATGGTCACCGCACCCCGGACACCAACGTGGCTGTCCTTTCTTATAATCTTGTATTGAAAACATTCCTATGAAAAATTAGACGTTATTACTTGTTTATTATATCTTCAAAAGCTTCTGTCAGTTCTGCCACAGCAAATGGCTGTCCCTTAACCTGGTTGAACTGGTAGAATGTCTTTCCTTCTACTTTGCTGCGCAGATAGGCTGCAAGCTGACCGAGGTTCTGCTCTGCCACTACTACCTTCTTGTATTTTTCAAGAACCTCTGCCGTGTTTTTTGGCAATGGGTTGATATACTTAAACTGTGTTGAAGCAACCTTATATCCTTTCTTGCGAAGCTCTTCCATTGCAGTATACAAATGTCCGTAAGTTCCACCAAAGCCAACGATAAGCAGGTCTGCATCGTCCTTGTCGCCAAGCACTTCAAGGTCGGGCACAGGTATGCGCTCCACCTTACCTGCTCTCAAGCGGCACATTTTGTCGTGGTTCTCAGGATCGGTAGAGATGGCTCCCGTATCGCCATCCTTCTCCAGTCCGCCAAGGATATGTGTGTATCCTTCTTGTCCTGGAAGAGCCCAGTAGCGCACCAACGATTCTTCGTCGCGCTTATATGGAGTATAGTTGCCTTTCATCTCGGCTGTAGCATAGTGAGGATGTATCTCTGGCAGCTCGTCGATGTTTGGCAACTTCCATGCTGCAGAGCCATTAGCCACATAAGCATCGGTGAGCAAAACGACAGGAGTCATGTGCTCAAGAGCCATCTTGGCTGCCATATAAGCAGCATCAAAACAGTCTGTAGGACTGGTTGCTGCAACAACAGGCATTGGCGACTCGCCGTTGCGTCCATAAAGAGCCTGCAGAAGGTCAGTCTGCTCACTCTTGGTAGGCAGACCGGTTGAAGGTCCTCCACGCTGCACATCAACAATTACCAATGGCAGTTCATCTATCACGGCAAGGTTCATAGCCTCTGACTTCAGACAAACACCAGGACCAGACGTTGATGTTACAGCCAATGCTCCAGCAAAAGAAGCACCAATTGCACTTGCACAACCGGAAATTTCGTCTTCACACTGCACGGTAGTAACGCCAAGCGACTTATGTTTGGCAAGCTCATGCAATATATCTGTAGCAGGAGTGATAGGATAAGAACCGAGGAAAAGCTTCAGTCCAGCCTTCTCGGCAGCAGCTATCAGTCCGTATGCCGTAGCCTTGTTTCCGGTGATGTCCATATAGCGTCCCTTCACTTTGTCTTTCGACTCAATGCGATATGTAGCCGGCACACCAGCATGAACATTGTGCCCATAGTCAAAGCCTGCATTCACCACTTTTATGTTATTTTCCGCAATCTGCGGTTTCTTTGCGAATTTCTCTCTCAGGAAGTTCTCAACCAACGACACATCGCGGTTGAACAGCCAGCATACTATACCGAGTGCAAACATGTTGCGACACTTCAGCACAGCCTTGTTGTCCATGCCAGAGTCTGCCAAGCAATCCTTCACCATCTTTGTGATAGGACAAGCCACCACTCTATCTTCATCGATACCCAACTCTGCAAGATAATCTTCGGTCTTGAACTCAGCTTTCTGCAAGTCTTTAGGTCCAAAGCTGTCAGTATCAATAATAATCGTAGCCTGTGGCTTGGCATATTTGAGCTGCGTTTTCAATGCAGCCGCATTCATTGCCACCAGCACATCACACAAGTCACCAGGTGTGTATACCCGTCCCTCACCGATATGCACTTGGAATCCAGACACACCAGTCAGCGAACCTTGTGGGGCACGGATATCCGCCGGATAGTCTGGGAATGTAGATATTCCGTTGCCAATAGTGGCTGAAACTGTGGAGAAGATATTTCCGGCGAGCTGCATACCATCGCCCGAATCGCCCGAGAAGCGCACTACCACCTGCTCCAACTCTTTAACTTCCAAATTCTCTGCCATAAATCTTTTAGTATTAATGATTGTTCTTTTATTGTCGATTAACAAGCAGTTGCCATCATTCATGCCCAAGCTAAGCATGAAGATGTAGCAACCAATGCAAAGTTCGTAAACTTTGGCGAAAGCACAAAACTTTTTGAAACTATTTTTCGCTGGTACTCTGTATTTTTACATTAGATAGTTTACAATATGCTATATGCGGATTGCAATACGTTTTATAACATAATTCAATGTTACAATAATTTGCAATATACATCATACACCTTCTGTGCTACATTGTTTCCCTCAAACCTCTTCACGTATTGCTGACTACGCTCTATGCGCTCATCTCTGCCGGGAGCTCCCACCAAGACCTGCTTTATAGCCTCAGCCATACCGAACACATCATCGGGTTTCACATATATGGTGTCGTTTCCGCCAGCCTCTTCAAGACAGCTACCTGTACATGCCACCACAGGCAGTCCACTCTGTATAGCCTCTATAATAGGCAAGCCAAAACCTTCGTATCTTGAAGGATACACACAAGCTTCTGCCATCTGGTAGATTGCCGGCAAGTCGTCATGTGGCACTCCATGCAAAAATTTCACTCTTTTTTCCATGGCATGCTCTGCAACAAACTCTTTCACGGTATCGGTATAAGGAGTCGGTCTGCCCACAACAACAAGGTTTATCTCTTCCGGCAGCATAGTGAGTGCTTTTACTGCAAGCAGAACGTTTTTCCGCTCTTCAATCGTACCTACATTCACTATATATCTATTAGGCAACATATAATCTGTATGTACCTGCTGAAGTTTCTTCTCGCTTTCGCGAGCTTTATACTCGGTGCTGCAGCTTTGGTATATCACATCTATCTTTGATGGGTCAACGCCACCAAATTTCATGATGTCGCGCTTCGTACATTCACTGATGGCTATTATGCGGTCAGCCTCCTTACACGTTTGGTAGAATTTCCATTTATAAATCTTTGTGTCTATCCAGTTATAATATTCAGGATGGTGCATAAAGATAAGGTCGTGTATCGTCACAACGCTTTTTATTCCAGACTTCTTTATTCCTACAGGCAACTCACCCGTCAGTCCGTGAAAGATATTTACCTTGTCTCTTTTAAGGTCGGCAATGATTCCTTTTGTTCTCCACAAATCCCTTGAGAGCCTGAAAAAACAGTCTTGAGGGTATACATATCTCACGGTATCGGTTTCGTCAATCTGCTTTCTCAACTCATCTCTACCTCTGTCAGGGGAATATAGCAGCATCTTTGTGCCTTGCGGAACTATTTGTGCAAGGTCATTGACAAGAGTACGGGAATAGCTTCCCAGTCCAGTTGCATTGCGCACAATGCGTTTGGCGTCGAATCCTATTATCATATTCAGTTTTTATTGTTCTTTTTTTATCACATGCCCATTCTCCACGATATATCTTCTATTGAATTCCTCATGGGTACGCTTCCATCTGTCATGGCTCCAAAGATAGAAGCGCGGGTCACGGCGTATTGTCTCCTCAAGCATACTAAAGAAGCGCTTGGTTATTTCGTTTTCAGGCAGTTCTGCCGATTTATCAGTAATGAGCCGGAACGTGCATATATATTTTCCACGACGAGGGCGACACATGTCTACATAGAACACGACATCGTTCATCTTCCTCATTATCTTCTCCCCTCCTGTAAACACTGGTGTGTCGTGGTTTAAGAATGGTAGCCACAGATGTATGTTTCCCCATTTTGGTGCCTGGTCGGAAATATACCCGAAGAGCCACATGCGTTTCTCCCTCTTATAAGTGACGATATAGCGCAGTATATCTTTCTTTGGAATACACACACCGCCTTTACTGTGGCGAATATCCTTAAACAAGGCGTCGAATATTTTATTGCGCAAAGGATGGTATATAAGTCCACACACGGCATCTTTATGCTTACTGAAAGCCAATCCTGTTGCCGACAGCAACTCCCAATTGCAGTAATGACCGAGAATAGCAGCACATGTCTGCCCCTTGTCGAAATAGTGTTCCACCTCTTCTGCATTTCTAAACTCAATATGCTTTAAAAGAGTGGCATCACTCACCGACAGCAACTTTAGTGTTTCCACGAAATAATCGCACAACCAGCGATAAAATCCCCGTTCGATGGCTTTTATCTCATCACCGTTTTTTTCCGGCAGGGATGTAGATATATTCCGTCTAACAATCTTTTTCCTGTATCCTACTATATAATATATAATAATGTAGAAGAAGTCGGCAATGCAATATAATGCTCTGTAAGGCAACAATGATATTGCATAGAATATTCCGTATACTATTTTATATGCCATGAAATAAGAACAGTTTTGTTATGACTGCATATCATGCAGTTTCTTGTAATATCCGTCTTTGCTTATAAGCTCTTCGTGAGTACCACGCTCCACAATATGCCCCTCATGGAGCACACAAATTTCATCTGCATTCTTAATGGTAGACAGTCTGTGGGCAATAGCCACAGTGGTGCGCGTCTTCATTAAACGTTCAAGAGCATCTTGCACAAGGCGCTCGCTCTCTGTATCAAGAGCTGATGTTGCCTCATCAAGAATCAGAATTGGAGGATTCTTCAATATTGCGCGGGCTATGCTCACTCTTTGTCGCTGTCCACCAGACAATCTGCCGCCGCGGTCACCAATATTCGTATCGTAACCGTTTTCTGATGCCTTGATGAATTCATCGGCATTGGCTATTTTGGCAGCTTCTTCAACTTGTTCAAGCGTTGCATTATCTACACCAAACGAGATATTGTTGAAGAATGTATCATTAAAGAGTATTGCTTCTTGATTTACATTACCAATGAGCTGGCGCAAATCATGAATATCAAGGTCTTTCACATTGATACCGTCAATTAGCACCTCACCTTCCTGCACGTCATAGTAGCGCGGGATAAGGTCAACGAGGGTTGACTTTCCGCCACCGCTCTGTCCAACAAGGGCAACAGTCTTTCCTTTCTCTATAGTTAGGTTTATATCTCTAAGCACCCACTGTTCACCGTATTTGAATGAAACATGACGGAATTCTATAGTGTGGTCAAAACTGCTAATGTGTGTTGGCATTTCCTTCTCCCTAATATCGCTTTCTGCAAGCAGTATCTTGTCAACACGCTCCATCGAGGCAAGTCCTTTCGGTATATTATACCCAGCCTTTGAGAAATCTTTCAACGGATTGATGATGCTGTAAAGGATAACGAGATAATAGATGAACGTAGGACCGGAAAGCACATGCTGGTTAAGTACCAAGATGCCACCGAACCACAACACGATGATAATCATTACCGTTCCAAGGAACTCGCTCATAGGATGCGCCATCTGCTGACGGGTGTTCACTCTCAGTATCTGATTTCTGTATCCGGAGTTTATCTTGTCAAACCGCTTGTTCATCTTCTCTTCGGCACAGAAAGCCTTTATGATGCGCAACCCGCCAAGCGTTTCTTCTACCTGGCTCATTGTATCACTCCACAGGGCTTGTGCCTCTTTAGATTTTCTTTTTAGCTTTCTGCCTACCTTTCCCATTATCCATCCCATAACAGGAACAAAAAGTATGGTGAAAAGCGTCAGTTGCCAACTGATTACAAGCAATGTTGCAAAATATGCAATGATAAGTATCGGATTCTTGAAAAGCATGTCGAGGGAACTCATTATGGAATTCTCTATCTCCTGCACATCTCCACTCATACGGGCAATAATGTCACCCTTGCGCTCCTCTGAAAAAAATCCGAGTGGCAAGGATGTTATCTTCTGATAAAGCTGATTACGGATATCTCTCACTATACCTGTACGGATAGGTATTACCGTTGCCGATGAGAAAAAATAGGCTCCTGTCTTCAAAAATGTCATAACGGCAAGAAAGAGTCCAAGGATAAGCAGCGTTGTCGTTGGTCCGATATCACCAATAAGACTGTTGACATAATAATTCATGTTGTTTGAAGCAACCTCTTTCATATTGTCCCAGTCCCATGCCATAAGATGTGTCACAGTTACAGCTTTCTCCGTCTTGAATATTATCTGCAAGATTGGTATTATTGCCGCAAACGAGAATATATTGAGTACTGCCGACAGAATGTTAAAAACAACTGTCAGCACAAGATACTTCTTATAAGGAGGCACAAAGCGTCGCAATATCTGAAAGAATTCTTTCATAATCAAGCCCCTTCCTCTGTAACATCTTCATTAGAAACAGGAATACCAAACAATGTAGCACTGGTACTGCCGGTAATCTTCACTCTCACGGTCTCTCCGATATGATGTGTACCCTTATCAAACACCACTGCTTTGTTTTGCTCCGTGCGTCCCATCAACTGCTGGCGACTGCGCTTACTGAAGCCCTCTACAAGGACGTCAAATTCTTTGCCTTCGTCTTTTTTATTCTGCTCAGCACTAACTTCGGTCTGAAGTTTTATCAATTCGTTAAGACGCTGTATCTTCACCTCTTCAGACACATTGTCGGGCAAATGCTTGGCAGCATAAGTACCAGGACGTTCAGAATATTTGAACATAAAAGCCGAATCAAAACCAACTTCCTTAACAAGAGAAAGCGTTTGCTGCTGGTCTTCCTCTGTTTCATCATGATATCCAACAAAAATATCGGTTGTTATGCCACAGCCTGGAATAATACGCCTTATAGCATCTATCTTGTCAAGATACTGCTCACGAGTGTACTTTCTGTTCATCAACTTTAGTATCTTGTTGCTTCCGCTCTGTGCCGGAAAATGAACATGACGACAGATATTTGGCTCATCGGCAATGGCATGAAGTATATCCTCGGTCATGTCTTCTGGATTTGAGGTAGTGAAGCGCACACGCATTTCTGGAGCTTCATGAGCAACCTTGCGAAGCAGCTCTGCAAAGCTCACGCCACCCTCCATGCGCTTTCCTGCAGGGGTTAGTCCGTAGCTATTTACGTTTTGTCCGAGTAGAGTTACTTCTTTAAATCCACGGTCGCGCAAATCTCTAACCTCTCTCAAGATGCTCTCAACATCACGGCTGCGCTCCCTTCCACGAGTATAAGGAACAATGCAATAATGGCAAAAGTTATTGCAACCACGCATTATACTGACAAAACCACTCACTTTGCTTCCGCCAATACGCTGCGGAACAATGTCGCGGTATGTTTCCGTCTTTGACAATTCTATATTTATTGCATTGCCTCCATTCTCGCACTGTGCTATAAGGTCTGGCAAAGTGAGATAACTGTCTGGACCGCAAACAAGGTTTGCATAGTGGTTTTCTATTAGGTCATCTTTAACTCTTTCTGCCATACATCCCAATACACCAAGAATAAGTTTGCGACCTTTTTTCTGCTCGGCATGGAGTGTCTCAAGCCTGTTGTATATCTTGTTTTCAGCGTTCTCTCTGATACTGCATGTATTCAGCAATATGGCGTCTGCATCTGCCTCATTTTCGCAAAGTTCGTATCCTGCCATCTGCATTACAGAGGCTACTACTTCACTGTCTGCCACGTTCATTTGGCAACCGTATGTCTCTATGAAGAGTTTTTTCATTATTCGTTTTTATATAAAGTTTGGCTGCGAAATTACTAATTTTATATGGTTTGTGCAAATATAATAGGTGTAATTAGGCTTTTGCTTTCTGATTAGAAATATTTTACCTACTTTTGCAAACTGAATAACAAACTTATAATGGAAAAGAGCAAAATACTCATAACCGGAGCTACAGGATTCATAGGATCGTTCATTGTAGAGGAGGCTTTGAAAAGAGACATGGATGTGTGGGCTGCCGTTCGCAGTTCAAGTTCAAAGAAATATCTGCAACAACCGGAAATAAATTTCATAGAACTTAATCTGAACAACAAAGAGAAGCTGAAAGAACAGTTAACAGAACATTCGTTCGACTATATTGTGCATGCAGCGGGGGTAACAAAATGCCTTGACAGCAAAGACTTCTTTCGCACCAATACCGAGGGAACGAAAAATCTTGTTGATGCTGTGCGAGAATTACACATGCCAATAAAGCGATTCGTGTTTATAAGCAGCTTGAGCATTCTCGGACCGCTGCACGAACAACAACCTTATAAGGAGATTTCCGACAATGATACTCCAAAGCCAAATACTGCATACGGGAAAAGCAAGCTGCAAGCAGAAGTATATCTGCGCTCACTGAAAGATTTCAAATATGTGATACTGCGCCCGACTGGAGTATATGGTCCACGTGAGAAAGATTACTTCATGATGGCTGAGAGCATAAAGAAACATGTTGATTTTGCTGTGGGATACAAGAAACAAGACATAACTTTCATCTATGTGCAAGATGTTGTACAGGCTGTGTTCCTCGCACTCCAAAAAGACGTATGCGGCAAAACATTCTTGCTGAGCGATGGTGAAGTGTATTCGTCAAGAACGTTCAGCGACCTTATCAAAAAGGAACTTGGCATAAAGCACGTGTTGAGAATTACTGCCCCGGTATGGTTCTTATATACAATATCGGTTATCGCAGAGAGTATCGCCCATATCACTGGAAAAATTTCGGCACTGAACAGAGACAAGTATAATATAATGAAACAGAGAAACTGGCGTTGCGACATAACTCCAGCAAAACGTGACCTTGGCTTCAAACCTGAATACAATCTCGAACGCGGAGTGGCAATAACAATGAAGTGGTATAAAGACAACGGGTGGATTTAAAGTTTTTAGAAGAAAACGGATGAAAGATTTATTCAAGATAGAGGCAAAGCCACAGCGTGGCCTACTTGCCTTGGAATGGGTGATGCTGGTTTATTTGGCTTTCACTCTCTTTATGGTGTTTTTTACATACACCAAAGTGGTAAACCCAGAGGCTATGATTTGGGGCAGGGTGCGAATAGTCGTTGTCACACTTGCTATGTGGGGAGTTTATCGCATGGTGCCGTGTCGTGCCACAAAATTTGCACGTATTGCCGTGCAGATGGCACTACTCAGCTGGTGGTATCCAGACACTTACGAACTTAACAGACTTTTGCCTAACCTTGACCATGTGTTTGCAAGAATAGAGCAAGATATCTTTGGCTGTCAACCGGCATTGCTGTTTGCAAAAGCTATGCCATGGACTGTCATAAGCGAATTGATGGATATGGGGTATGCATCGTATTACCCTATGATTGCATTAGCGGCAGTGTACTACTTTATTTGGAAGTACAATGAATTTGAACGCGCTGCATTTGTCATAATGGCATCATTTTTTGCATACTATGTCATCTTCGTGCTTGTACCTGTTACCGGACCCACTTTCTACTACAAAGCTGTAGGTATAGACCAGATAGCTACAGGAATATTCCCTAACGTGCACGACTATTTCAACACACACACCGAGTGCTTGCCAAGTCCTGGATATACTGACGGCATTTTCTATCAACTCGTGGAAGACGCCAAAGCTGCAGGCGAGCGCCCTACAGCAGCGTTTCCAAGCAGTCATGTTGGTATCAGCACGGTAATAATGCTCCTTGTATGGCATACAAAAAACCGTCGACTGTTTTATTTCATGATTCCATTCTATGCTTTTCTATGCATGGCAACAGTCTATATACAAGCCCACTATGCTGTTGACGCTATTGCGGGATTAATATCGGGAACTATTTTCTATTTTGTTTTTATGGCTGTGTCGAACGGAATGGTGGGGAAAAGAAGATGATTGCAATTTACAGCTGATTGCTTTTATGCTGTATAGCTCACACTTTATCATCAAAATACATTCAAAAAGTATCATTTTTTAAAGAAAATACGACTTTAACTTTATTTTTCCTCACTTTTATTTGCGAGTAACTAATATTAGAACTACTTTTGCAACAAAGTATACAAGATAAATAATAAGAAATTACTCATGAGAAAGAATTGCTATTTAAATTTATGCAAGATGAGCAAGGGATTGTTCGTACTTGTTATGTTGCTTCTTGCAACAGTGGAAAGTGTAAATGCGCAGCTTCCTTCATTCAAGCTGAAGACTATTGAGGGTAAAACTATTGATACTTCTACCCTCAGCAATGACGGGAAACCATTCATCATTGATTTCTTCGCTACATGGTGCAAACCTTGCAACCGTGAGCTGAGTGCTATCGGTGAGGTTTACGAGGACTGGCAAGCTGAGACTGGAGTTAAGCTCTTTGCCGTTTCTATCGATAAGGCGCAAAACGCCAACAAGGTAAAACCTCTCGTCAATCAGCACGGATGGCCATACGAAGTGCTGCTCGATGTTAACAGCGAGTTCCGCAAATCGTTTGGTGGTGAGATGATTCCGTTTGTTATAATCTGCGACGGTGACGGCAAGATTGTATACAAGCACAATGGATACACAGAGGGTGCTGAGCAGGAACTTATCGAGAAGGTAAGAGAATTGATAAAGAAATAAACATTTTTAATGTCATACGCTGTATAAAAGAATTTGTATTACAGCGTATGACTTTCATAATTTCACACATCATTATTAATAAAGAGAAAAAATAAATGAGACCAAGATTATTCTTCTCACTCGCAGCTACTCTTGTCGCCACAAGTGTGATGGCTCAAGAAAGCAACGAGGATAACAAATTTGTTGTCAGCGGAAGCATACAGAGTGATGTCATCATTCCACAGGAGGACAAAGAGATTGGAACCGAGAAATACAACGAGTGGGCTCTCACTAATACATACGCTGACATTGCAGCCAGAAGCAACCATATTGATGCCGGACTGCGTCTTGAATTTACAAAACACCCGTTACCAGGATATGCAAATGACCCAGAACAAGGTTTTAAGGGATGGGGAGTTCCTAATTTTTACTTGAAGACACATTTCGACAAATGGGACCTGACTCTTGGAACATTCTATGAACAGTTTGGCTCTGGATTTATCCTCCGCACATACGAAGAGCGCAGTCTTGGAATTGACAATTCGCTTTTGGGAGGAAAACTCGTTCTTAGGCCATTCAACGGTATACAGATTAAAGCTCTTGCTGGAAAGCAACGCCACTATTGGAAATGGAATGACGCATGGGTTAGCGGAGGAGACCTTGAACTTAATCTTGACCAATGGATAAAAGGCTTGAGTGAACATAATACCTACTTAACCCTGGGAGCTTCGTGGGTTAACAAATATGAATCAACAGAAGATGATAATATTTGGGCTGACGCTACACACAAACTGAATCTTCCAAGCAATGTAAATGCATTTGACGTAAGGGCAAACCTACAAGCTGGCGATGTAAGTGTATTGGCAGAATACGCATGGAAGACTCAAGACCCATCGTATGACAACAAATATATATACCGCACAGGTAAAGTGGCTATGCTTTCTGCTTCATATTCAAGAAGCGGATTTAGCGTATTGGCTCAAGCAAAACGTTCTGACGATATGTCGTTTCGTAGCGACCACAATGTTTACGGACTTTCGTCAAACATAAATAATTTGCCAGCATTCACAATGGAGCAGACTTATTCTTTGCCTGCACTTTACCCTTACGCCACACGTCCTGACGGAGAATGGGCTTTCCAAGGTGAAATAGGATATAAGTTCAAAGGAAGATATGCACCAAGCTTCAAAGTAAACTATTCGCATGTATTTGCTATAGACAAGCATATCAAAAACGGAGGTGGTTACGGCACTGACGGATATGGTTCTGCTTTCTTCAAATGTGGAGAGACTTATTATCGCGATTTCAATATCCAATATGAGCAAAAATACAACCGTAGCTTTAAGCTCAATTTGATGTACATGAATCAATACTATAATAATGATGTATTGAAAGCTATTGAAAGAGAGGACGAAGCTGCAGTTAGTAATGTTCTTAACCATATTTTCGTGGCTGACGGCAAATGGACAATAAACAAGAAAGTTACTCTTCGAGCAGAGGCACAGTATATGAAATGTACTGACGGTTCTGACGGTGACTGGCTGAAATGGAACTCTAACGGCGCACAAGGTGATTGGATGTTTGGTCTGTTGGAACTGTCTGTTCTTCCAAATTGGATGTTTACTGTTTCTGACCTATATAACTCTGGAGAAACAAACAGGCATTATTACCAAGGATTTATAACATTTAACCATGGTGCTCACAGATTGCAGGTTGGATATGGAAGAACTCGTTCCGGTTACAATTGCACCGGTGGTGTATGCCGATGGATTCCTGCAAGCAAAGGTGTTACGTTGTCTTATAACTATAACTTCTAAAAAAGACTCATGAAACTAAGAAATATTATATGCGGAGCAGCAGTATCAATAGCAGCAATACCTTTCGTATCGTGCTCTGATATTGATGATGACAACCGACTCATTTATGTCAAGCCGGCACAAGTGAATCGTGCTGTATTGATTGAGGACTTCACTGGACAAAGATGTATAAATTGTCCTTTTGCATCGCTTGAGATTGAGAATATCGTTGAACAGTATGGTGCCGACAATGTTATTGCTGTTGGCATACATAGCGGACTTGGAGTAAAAGATACTCCTACATCTAAATATCAGGGGCTTATGACCGACACGGGTAATGAATACTACAAAGCATGGGGAAGTCCAGGTCAGCCAGCAGGATTGGTAAACAGAAATACAAGTTCTACTGTAGCATACACCCAATGGGGAGATTTGGTAAGAACAGAAATAGCAAAAGCTGCGCCTATTTCTATATCTATTGAGAACAATTTTAGTGAAAGCGATAGAACTGTGAGTATAGATGTAGAAACAATGGGAACCAACGGTAATACTGAAGGCAAGTTACAGGTTTGGCTGGTTGAGGACAATATCGTGTCTATTCAGGAGATGCCAAAAGATCTTGGCGGAGGCAGAAAGTATGACTATGTTCATAACCATGTGTTCAGAGCCAATGTTACATCTGATTTATGGGGAGATCCAGTAACAGTGAAAGAAGGTGAAACAACGAAAAAGACTTATACATATACAATACCAGAGAAGTGGAATGTTGACAATGTATCAGTTGTAGCGTTTGTTACTGATTCCAACAACAGAAATGTGCAGCAAGTATCAAAGAAAGCAATAAAATAAATAACAACGAGAAAAAACAATAAGTATGAAAAAGATAATGACACTATGCTTAACAATGTTAAGCTGCTTGACAATGTCGGCACAAGATATTGACAAGACTTTTGAATTCTGCGACAAAGACGGAAACATCATCGCTGATGGTTCTACAGTAACTTACGATGAAGTTGAAGAAGACCCGGATTTTGGTACGGTAACAGTTCATGCAGATTTGTATATAAAGAATGTAACTGATGAAGGCTCATACGCAGCTATTGAATGTATTGGTTCAGAAATGCCTAACGGAAATTTCAAAATTTGCTTCCCTACTCTCTGTATTCAAACAGGAGAAAAATCATTTGACATAAACACAGATGGTGGAGGAAAACCAGACGGAAATGCCATTACAAAGGAAGATGGTCCTATAAGCTTGGAAACAGCATGGTTGCCAGAAGGATATGGCTCATTTAATGTTACATACCAGATAAACCGCTGCGAATACCGAAAAGTTCAAAATCCTATTCTCGGTGAACAAGAGCAATTAGTTCCTGTTGCTACTGGAAACAAAATTACTGTAAAGTTTGTTTATGCAGATCCAGCAGGAATAAAAGGAGTAAAAGATATTAAAGCAAAGAAAGAAGTTGCAAGATACAACATTGGCGGACAAAAAATAAAAGACGCCCAAAACGGAATAAGCATCGTCAAATACAGTGACGGTACAACAATAAAGACAGCAAAATAAAAAAGATTTAGTAATAACAATAAAAAGGTTATCTTATGGTAAAAAAATTATTCTCATTGATTATGCTGTTGACTATATGCATCGGCATAAATGCACAAGCGTTCCAGTTGGGTGGAAAAGCTGCTCTGAAGTCAAAGAGTAAAGCATTGCTCGCACCAAATAAAGTAGCTGGAAGCTATGACTTCAGTTATTTTCCTGGCGACATCGAAACATCTGAGGACATATATATCTTTGGTTTAGGAGACAATGCGAAACTTAACTCGCAATATAATGCTGCTATTTTTATCCCAGCATCAATGGCTGGAGAGAAAATCACAACAGTGAAATTTCTTATGGCTACAGCCAACTATAAAGACATGAAGGTATGGGTCAGCAGTTCACTTCCAAAAACTTGGAGTAACGCTGAAAACTTTGCCGATAATGTAAATATGGATGACAATGGTCTCGTAACAGCAAAATTCGACACTCCTATTGAAATTTCAACAAAAGGGTGTTATGTCGGATATAGTTTCACAATGACATCTAATTCAGGAAACCAGAATAAATATCCTGTCACTGTAGGAGAGCTTGAAACAGCTACTACCGGTTCCCTTTATTTAGCATGCAATAATCCATCCGTGGATTGGTCTGATCTATCAGCACAACAAGTAGCATCAACTATAACAGTAAAAGTAAGCTCAGACAATTTGGGAGAGAATTCGGCAATGTTTGAATCATCTGATTTAGGAGAAGTCTATTCTGCTAAAGGAAAAGATTTCACAGTAAAAGCAAATGTTACAAACAAAGGTGCCAATGAGCTAAAATCTGTTAGCTACACAGTGAAAGACCTTTCTACAAATAAGGTTTCAGATGAGAAGACAGTTTCTGTTTCTTCTCCTGCAACAACAGGAAAATCAACAGAAGTTGTATTCAGCATTGATGCAGAAAATGAAGTTTCTAATTACAACAAAGAGATTACTATTACAAAAGTAAATAATTCTGAAAACGAGAATAAGGATAATGTTTCTGCCACATTCAAATTAACCACAGTGGCAAAATTATTCGATCGTAAAGTTGTTGAAGAAGAAGTTACAGCTACAGGATGTGGCCCTTGTGCAAGAGGATATGCAGGAATGAAGGCTCTTGCTGAAAAATATCCAAACACATGGATTGGAATTGCTGCACATATTTCAGGTGTAAACTACAATGACCCTATGTATTGCAGTGCATACGCTCCTGTAACTAATGCAGTATCTGGTGTACCATCAGCATTCCTTAACAGAATCAATTCTGTAGACCCATACTTCGGTTCTGGTCAAAATATGCTTGGTATATATGACGATATGGACGCAGAACTCGCTAAGCCATGTATTGCAGGTGTAACAGCATCAGCAAAATGGGATACAGACATGAATAAGATTAGTGTTACGACAAATGTTGAATTTGGTTTTGACTCTGACAACGCTAACTATGGTATTGCATACGTTCTTCTTGCAAATGGTTTGAAAGCTCCTGAAAATTCAAAATATGTTTCTCGTTGGTATCAAAACGATGCATATTACGGATACGACGCTGGTGGTGAACCATATATCGAGGAATGGTGCAAGAAGAAGAATGTAAAGAGTACATCTTACGGTACCCTTGTAACAGATATGGTATATGATCATATTGCAATTGCTGTAAAAGGCATCTCTACAGGTGTTAGCGGTTCTATTACAGCACCTATCGTAGCAGAAAAGGCACAGACTCACGAAGTGGAGTTTGATATAACCAATGGTATCAGTAATAGTGTCGGTGATGATCTTATTCAAGACAAGACCAAACTTGAGGTTGTAGCAATGCTTATCAACAAGACAACAAAAGAGATTGTCAATGCAGACAAGGTTAAGATAAGCAATGGTGAAAGCGGTATCAGCAATGTCAATTCATCAAGTGATGCTAAAGAGATTGCCCGCTACACTCTCGATGGTACAAAGGTTTCTGCACCTGTAAAGGGGCTGAATATCGTTAA
Organism: uncultured Prevotella sp.; assembly: GCA_934217675.1. GTDB lineage: Bacteria > Bacteroidota > Bacteroidia > Bacteroidales > Bacteroidaceae > Prevotella. The sequence continues at coordinate 21,306 of CAKQCV010000017.1, forward strand.
GATGTCTGACGGCAGAACTGTAAAGGTAATGGTTAAGTAATTTAACCATATAAGCAAAAATAAAAAGCCGCATCGGTGAAGTCTTTTTGACACATCGTTGCGGTTTTTTCTGTCTGTATATTAAAAAAAAACATGCCCTTACAGGCATGTTTTTCTCAAATAATTGCTATACTTATATTATTTTGAGTTTTAGCGGACAGCAATAATTTACAAAAGAGAATGTTTTGACACACCCTCACGCAAGAGTACGCTTCTACTGTTTGCGTGGTACGGCTCGGAGACCGTACCTCCTATTACTTAACCATCACTTTGTGTCCGCCGATGATGTAGATTTGTCCCTTCTGCATCTCGTTCACACGGCGTCCGTTGAGGTCGTAAATCTTACCGTCACCCTCGAAGGAATCCTCGAATGAACCGTTGCTCTCCACAGAATCGATGCCGGTAGTATCGTACATAGGCAGATAGAAGCATGGGGCTGTATTTGCCGACGGAGCCTTCAGATAGCATTTAAACTGTGCAATCTTAATCTGGTTCTCATTCTGCACCTTATAAAATGCAGGGAATTTATCGTCTTTCTTCTTCTGAAGCACATAGCTGCCGGCAGGGGCGTAAAACACATTGTTTTCGTTGCCGGAGAAATACACCGTCTGTAGCAGCTTGTCGGTCTGCTCGTCGTTGTAGTAAACTGTATTCAGTAAGCGTGCATAAAAATTGATGTCACTGCTTGACGTGTTGTAGAGAATCACTGGCAACCCTGCAGGAATTGTTTCCTCTGTAAACTCTCCAAGCTGCAGCACATTGTCTTCAGCACCATCGACAGTGTATATCTTCACTTTATTTTCAGACAGAAAGTTTTTGGCTGGTATAGACACCGGCAATGCCATTGTCAAGAGGCTGTTTGCTTTCACCGTTATGTTTGGATATGCGTCGTTTGCCTTTTTGACAACATATTGGCTTGACAACGACGGATACTTCTCATAGCCGATGTGCTGTTTCCATGGACCGTCGGCTTTGTTTTCGTTAAGTGTCTTGTAGCATAAAGTGCCGTCAAGAACTTCAGTGTTGTCGGCTGACAACACTTCAGCACCATCACTAAGATCATCGGTTTTGTTGTCGGTGGCATATACCATCTCGTTTGTGCTGCCCTTGGATAGGTACATACCGATGCCTTCTATGTTGCCAGTCGATAGACAGCGTGAGATAGTGCTTTTGTAGTAATTGCCTTCGCAGTCCCAGTTGGAGCATACAAATCTGCCATAGTTGTTAGCACTTGTAATCTTGCCGTCGAACTGGCAGTTCCTAATGGTGAAGGCGTTCTGAGGTGTGCCGATGAATCCGCCTATAGTTGAATATTCGCTATTGCTTGTGAGTTCTACGCTTGACACACAGTTCTCTATCACAGTTTCCACACAGTTCTTTCCCCAGTTCGATGATTCTGTATATCCTATGAATCCTCCTATATGGATAGAATTAGTTATCTTTCCGGCAACACGCAGGTTCTTTATATATGCGCCGTTGGAACATTCAATAAGTCCTGCACATTCATTACTTTTGTTGAAATTTAAGGTAATGGTGTGTCCGTCACCGTCGATGATGCCGCTGAAGGGGTTGGAGGTGCTGAATGTTTTGTCGTCGTCACCAAGTGTGAAGTCGCTCGTAAATTTTATGTTCGCGCAGTTGTCGCCGCTGTTTACCACATTGTTCCACTCGCTTGCCGTGCCTACAAGTGTCGGCTCTGCCGCAGTGACAATCACCGAGTAGAAGGCTGTCGTCGCAGCATGGCTGTCGGTTGCGGGGTAAGTGTATGTTATGCCTACTAAGCCGGTTTTTCCCGTCAATGCTATGGTGTTGCCGTTGATGGTCACCATTTCGTCATTTGTAGTGGTTATGGTTGGTGTCTCGCCTTCAATGTCGCCAACGGGTGCAGGCTGCTCAAACGTGTTGTAGTCGACCGTGGTGTAGCGGTAGGTGTACTGTGGAAACGACACGTTCAACACTGGTAAATTGTCGTTAGCATCGGTGCTTTCAACGCGCGCTGCGCTTACGGCATTGTCTGCCGCCATCGGACTGATACTGAACATTGTCAGCAGTCCCAGCGCAAAAACTGTCTTTGAATAATTAATCATGATTTGTGAATGAAGAATTCTTAATAAATGAGGTTTTTTCCCTATTATGGTACAAGGGTATACTGATAAAGAAACTAAGATATTATAACTTAATTGGAGGTCCTCGTTTAGCGGTTCATGCGAGAGTTCTCTCACCGTAGGCGAGTGAATGCAAGATGACTAAATTGGAAACTTCAGTTAAATTATAATATTAATAGCATGGTACGAGCTGAAGAGCTGTTAGATGCAGTCTTCTTGCGTGGTACAGCTCGGAGACCGTACCTCCTACAGTACTTCGTCGTCTTCGTCGGCCCAGTCGTTGCTGACGTTTATTTGTGGATCTGTGTCTGGGTCAGAACCTGCCAATATTGCTGCCGACTCCATTTCTATCACCGTGATGCGAGGTGATACATATTCTTTTTTCATTGTTTTCCTGTTTTTAATATTTAATGTTATTCGTTTCTTTTTACTTCACCATCACCTTGTGTCCACCGATGATGTAGATTTGTCCCTTCTGCATCTCGTTCACGTGGCGTCCGCTGAGGTCGTATATCTTGCCGTCACCCTCGAAAGAGCCGTCGCTCTCTACAGAGTCGATGCCGATTGTGCCGTTGTCATAAGTCCTAATGCAACAATCACCGTGCAATAATTAGTTCTTATTGTTTGCAAAGTTACCCAAAAAGTGTGTATAGTGTAAATTATTTAACAAAATTTATTGTATGACATGCAGTTTCCAGCCATGCGCATGGAAGGCACATATCTGGCATGGGTAGACTGCTCTGTGCTTAAGAAGTCGTTGGAGGAGATAGAGCAAAGGCTTATGCGCGACAACAAGGGGTGGGTGAATGCCGGCAGCATGTACGGTAAGGAAGGCGAGCACTTCATACGTATAAACATGGCATGCCCGTGGGAACGTCTTGATAAGAGACTGCGATGCATTGCCCAAGGACTGCAGTGAGGGTGTGTCAAAACATTCTCTTTCTCAAATAATTGCTATACTTATATTATTTACTTTTCGTTTATAATATTCTTTGTATCTTCTATGGAAAGTCCCAGTCCTTGCGACACTTGTTCAATGCTAAGTCCCATGTCCAAAAGTCTTTTAGCTGTTTCCTTTTTTTCTTCAGCACGACCTTCAGCCATACCTTCAGCACGACCTTCAGCACGACCTTCAGCCATACCTTCAGCACGACCTTCAGCACGACCTTCAGCACGACCTTCAGCCATACCTTTTTCACGAGCTTCCCTCTCTGCAGCAGCCATACATGCCATATTGTCACGTGCAATCCAAAGGCTATTCTCGTAAGCCTCCCATTCCTTTCTCGTCAGTCTGTGACTGTCTGCGTATTCTTCAAGTTGCTTGAAGATGTCTTTCTGTGCCGTAAACGGCATTCTGCTTAATGCTTCCATGTGCTTTAAAACATAAATCCATTTTTCAAAATCTGTATCACATTCATCTGCTTTTTTCTTGAAAAGCGGAAGTGCCAAGTAAATGAAGCGAAGCTTGTCGGAAACAATTTCTCCGCTGTCTCTGTCTACCAATACTATATCTGTCCTGAATTTGCTAACCTCGTCAGACTTCGGCATGTAATTCATGAAACAAATTGTATAGATTGGAAGAAATTTATATGCGTCTTCCTTTTCTTTCTTTCCCTTTTCGACTTGGGCAAGTATACTGCGACAAGCATAGCAAATTGAACGGTCAAGGAAATTGGGTTGCCACTTGTTCTGCATTTCCACAATGAAACGTTTACCGTCATTTGCCTCACAGTAAACATCGTAGATGATTCCACGTTGGTCTTTGGTTGGTGCAAGTTGCTCTTTGTCCATGAACTTCACATTTTTGACATTAAGCTCCCCTGCAAATAAGTCATTCAAAAAACTTATCAGCAGTGGCTTGCTAAATTCCTGCCCGAATAAGCGTTTGAATCCCCAATCAGTAAAAGGGTTTATATATTTCCCCATGATAGATAAGTCTTTATTATTTGCCACAAATATACAGTTTTTCAAGAAATATACAAAGAAAAAACAATAAATTCTGTTCTTTTTGCCTTAGCAAAAACGCGTTCCTTTTTTACCGATATCGTTGTTTAACAGTGAAGTTAATATTTGGTCAATACAGCATGACTGCACCGATGGTGCGATATACCTGCCCCATCGGTGCGGTATAGCCTTAACGACCCTTTGTCGTACAAGTTTGTATCAAAGGGAAACGCAAGATACAGATTTTACGTTATCATCTCTCACAACCCTCACACTATCCCTCACTACGCTAATACTCTGATTATAAATGATATATATATATAAAGTGAGGGATGAGGGATAAAAACGGAAAAGATTTTTATATTATCCGCATATTTAATACATCTATCTATTCATAATCTTTATAATTCTGCCATCAGACATCTTTACAATATTCAGTCCTTTTACTGGAGCAGAAACTTTAATCCCTTCGGTTGTATACCGCTCCATCTCAATAGTACCATCATTCACCAGTACACCGTTTATACCAGAAGTAGCCTCAGCATAAGTAACACCAACAGAATTATCAATCTTATTATCTGCATAATCAGAATCATTATGAGTGTTCAAAAAAGCAACAAGCTGCAGATGTTTTGTTTTCCACTCTGGGAAAATGTCAATGTCGTAATTCATTTCAAATGAATTATCATCATTCCATACCACCTTGTCACCCCACGTGTTGTTATAATATCTAATCACGTGCATGTGATAGTAGTCCCCGCTGCCTGCTCCATTCTGCTCTTTAGCTTTTACACTATCTTCCAACATATATATAGTCAACAAGCCGTTATCCACATCATACGCCTCATTGCATATTCCTTTCACCTTTACAGCAACCTTTGTTCTATTTTCGTTAGGAATGATTTCCATCTGCAGCTCGGAATTTGCAGTCTTGTTAAGTAAATTGTTTGTATATCCTGAAATCTGGGCATATATCATTGGCAAGAACACAAGCCCCCTTTTTGTAGCGTCCTCTACAGGAACAGCGTCATCATCCCTATTGAACATCATTGCTGGTGCAAAGGCATTACCCTTTCCGTTGAACATCAATCCATACATTTCCTCGTCGCATGGTTGTGTCAGCCAATCAACACCGTATGCCGAATGATGCGACACAGCAAAGACCCGTTTTTTGTCAAGCCCCTTTAAAGCTTGCTTCAGATAACCTGCAACACGTGGACAATTACCACAACCTTCTGTTGTAAATTCCTCAATAACCACATTACGAGGATACACATTCTGAGGCACTCCAAGATAACCATGAGCAATTCTGTCGTCAGCAGTATTCTCACTGCCATTCACCTTTGTTATCTCAATTTCAAGAGCTTTTCTCCCGTATGTATCAACAGCAGGAATCTGTGCATTGAACAAAGCCGTTTCGCCCGATGCTAAAGGAGAAGAAAGAACAACTTCGTTTTCCATGCCAGAGTTGCCGTCAACAGAAACAGTATAATTCAATGAATTGACAACATCCTTGCCATTGTTGGCTATTTTAACCTTTGCTGTTGACGACTTGTTTATTTCTCCTGCCACAGTACTGAAATCATATGCCGTCACACTACTTTTCTCTATATTCCCCTCAATAACTACCTGTATACTGAGATTGCCAACCTGTGTACCCATCTCATGCCAACAATCACCGTTTCCACTATTTCCATACACCAGAACAGGCAAAGTTGTGATACCTTCGTTAACGATAGAAAGAGGGTAACAATCCGCAGCATAATATGCCCCTTTCTTTTTTGTTTTCTGTGCAAAATCAAAACCAACAAGAATATTTTTATCACCTTCTATTGTATAAGGATTATTTAATGTAATATTGTTCCAACCCACAGATGTGTCTTCTACAGGCTGCGACACTGCATCATCTCCTTCATAACCTTTAACAACAGGAGTTATGAATATGCGAGAACTTTCTTGTTTGAAGCAAAGACCGAATCTTATACTAATAATCTTTTTTCCTACATAAGGTTTCAACATATCAGCCGTAAGGTTTATAGCAGCCCTACAATGGGCATTCTCTCCCCATTCGGGCAAGCCATATCCTTTGTTGTTCAATTTGTCTGAGAGGTAATACCCAAGAAGTTGCTGATTGTCGGCAAGTTCTATTTTCTTTAGCGTTTGTGCGTTCACGACTATCGTCATAGTAAACACGACAAGATAGAGTAAAAGTTTTTTCATAAGTAAAGGTTTTTGTTATGTGTGTTATTATACCGCTGCAAATATATAAATAGTATTTCTTTCTAACAAGAGAACACGACATTAATCAAACAAAATTACAAGAAAAACAATTGTACAATATACACAAAGGTACTAATTTCATACATAAAGCAACAAATTGTATATAAATATTTGCAGGTAATAACAAAAATACATACATTTGCAACGTTCTTTAATAACTTTTTCCATAAAGTCATCAACAGTTAAAGCTTACTGCAAGTTGAGATATGGAACAATAAAAAAATTACACTATGAGAAGAAAAGCTTTATTAACCGCAGCACTTGCATTATCTTCGCTTGCCATACATGCCGAAGAAGGGGTGATACTACTCTTGCAAGACAACAGCAAAGTTGGATTCGTGTTCAGTCAAACACCAGTAATAAAAACTGGTGCCACGTTGGAAATCAAAACATCAAAAGAAAAGATTACCTATGATTATTCAAATGTGAAAAGTGTATACTTTGGGGATGTAGCAACAACAACCATTGGTTCAGCCAATACAACAGTGAAAAGCCTGTTTAGACTCACATCTGCCGGACTTGAAGTTGAAGGACTAAAGCAAGGAGAAAAGATCTCGATATACAGCATTGACGGAAAACTGATAAATACAGCTACCGCAACTAACGGTGGAGCATGCGTCACACTGCCCGACAGCAAAAGTTCGGTATACGTAGTGCGCACAAGTAACGGCACATCTTTTAAATTCAACAGAAAATAAACCTTTAAAGCAAAAACAATTATGAAAAAGATATTTACCCTCGTTTTATTCGCTTTAGCTACAGTAGCTGCAAATGCACAGACAAAGCATACCGTGAATGTATGGATTGACGGACAGAAAACAACAATAGAGAATGTTGACAGCTTGACATTTGTAGAAGAACCAAAGATGGCTACAGAATACGTTGACCTTGGACTAAGTGTAAAATGGGCAACATGCAATCTTGGAGCAACAAAGGAAGATGAAGTAGGAAACTACTATTCATGGGGCGAAACTGCAACAAAGAATGAATATGAATATACCATGGGCAATTATAAATACAGCGACGGTTCAAAATATAATGATGAAGACAATAAATTGAATCTTGACCCTGAAGATGATGCAGCAACAGTGGCATTAGGAGCCGAATGGAGAACTCCAAACTATGATGAGTTTAACGAACTCATAACAAATTGCGACTGGGAATGGTGCACAGACAAAGAAATAACAGGAATGATTGGAAAGAGTAAAATCAACGGAAACACTATCTTCCTTCCAGCTGCCGGTTCTTCTGACGAATACGGTGTGGATTATGTAGGAAAATACGTTGAGTTCTGGACTAATGAGCGCCCATACGGCAAGGACTATCCTTATTATATTTTTGGTGTAAAGACAGCAAAAGGTGCTGCACTAAATATAAAAAACACATACAAGTATCCAGGATTACCTGTACGCCCTGTATACGTTGGCAAATAAAACTCCAATTACTAACCTAAAAGGTAATTTATATGAAAAAGATATTAACAGCTGTAGCTATGCTACTTTCTGTTGCTGCAACATACGCACAGAAATTTGGAGAAGTTATAACAGAAAAACCTTCCGGACAGGAATATCCACTGTATGTAACATCTAAGGGGTACACGAATTTTTTCCAAACTATCATTGATTATGATGTTGACGGTGCTGCATCAAGTGCTGTTTTTGCTGACGACGGTTCCGTATATATATATAACCCTATAACTGGATATGAAACAAAATCTTGGCTCAAGGGAACATTAGACAAAACTACAAACATCGTGACGTTTAAACTACCGCAGACTATTTATGCAGATGTCATCAACGATGATGAAGGTTTTCCATATACAGAATACATTATTGCATGCAAAATGGCATACAGCGAAGAGTTAACCACTTATCTTGCCAATCCTGCCGACCAAGATCTGCAATTCAAATGGGATGGAAAGACTCTTACAATGCTTGACAACCAATTCGTTGGAATTGCAAGTACTGACGGTACATGGTATGGTTTGGGAGAAGATTCAAAGAAACTTGAAGTTCTTGAAGACAAAACTGTAACTCCGAAAAATACAGATGAAGCGTTGTCGTATTTAATGAAGTTCAAAAATAAAGATAACTTAGAAGCCACACAACAAGTATTTGTTACAGTAGAAGGGAAAAACCTATATATCAAGGGGTTAGACAGGGGAATTCCTGAGGCTTGGATTAAGGGCGAAATCAACGGCGACAAAGTGATTTTTGCAGGAAAGCAATATTTTGGAGTGACCGATTCACAAATAGCACACTGCTACTTCATGCCGTTAGGAACAGACAACAAACCGATGGAAAGTGTAACAATGTCATACAATGCTGTAGACATGAGCATGACATCAACCGACTTGCTGACTGTAAACTATGGTAAGAATGTAGTAAGCACACTTGACTATTTTAACACTCCAACATTCTATCAGTGGGAAGAAGTTAAGGAAGCACCTGCAGCTCCTGTTATCAAGAGCTGCACACCTAACTACGACAATGAATACACTGTGTTTACCATTACTCTACCTACAAAGACTGAAGATGGTGCAGACTTGGATACAGACAAACTTTACTACAACATCTATTTTGACGACAACCTGTTCACATTCACTACATCTCCGTATGGCACTTTCGATGAAGATATGTCTGATATACCTTACAATTACAGCGATCAAGACTATTATATAACAAAAGACGGAAATGACAGAATTATCTATATATTCAAAAAGGACTTTAAGAAACTCGGTGTTCAATGTTATTACCTTGATGGCAAAAACAAGCTGAAGTCAAAAATGACAGAATGGGGAGAAACAAGCAGCATCAGCAATGCTACTACGGAAAATGGAACCGTGACATGGACTGATTTGAGCGGAAGAACCGTGAAAGAACCAGCAAACGGAATATATATAAAAACGGTTAAGAAAGCGGATGGAACTGTAAATGTTTACAAGCATATCATGAAATAAGCGTAGTAATTCTAAAGTTTTCAAGCACACTGCACTATTTTCTGCAGTGTGCTTTTTTTATAATTATATTTTTCGTATCTTCGCACTGAAAAACATTACTAACATAATACATTACGATTATGGCAAAAGGTGGTAAAAAGAAAAGATTGAACAAGAAGCAGATTACAGAAAAGCTGCAAGATTTCTTCTTGCAAAATCCAGATAAGCAACATAGTTTCAAAGAAATTTTCAAAGCTTTAAAACTTGACACACATCCAGCAAAAATGCTTGCTGTTGATGTTATGGAAGACATGGCATGGGATGACTTCCTTGTAAAAAAAGGAGAAAACGCATACCAGCTAAATATGAACGGACAAGTTCAGGAAGGAACATTCCAAAGGAAATCGAACGGAAAGAATACTGTTGTGCCCGACGATGGAGCTACTCCTATATTCGTTGCAGAGAGAAATTCAATGTTTGCACTCACAGGCGACAAAGTGCAATTCACTTTGATGGCTCGACGCAAGAACCATATCCGCGAGGCAATGGTAACCAATATACTGAAAAGAGCAAAAGATACGTTCGTCGGACGGCTGCGCGTGGAAAAAGACTTTGCTTTCCTTGTATCAAACAGTGATATATTCGTGCACGACGTCATCATACCTAAGCGCAAACTGAAAGGTGGAAAGACTGATGACAAGGCTGTGGTAAAGATAACACAATGGCCTTCGAAAGACAACAAGAATATGGTAGGAGAAGTTGTTGATGTTCTTGGAAAACAAGGAGACAACGATGTGGAGATGAATTCTATACTCGCACAATATGGATTGCCATATAAATACCCGAAGAATGTGGAAGACGCTGCGGAAAAGATTGACCCAACAATAACAGAGGAAGATTATAACGAACGTGAAGATTTCAGAGATGTCACCACTTTCACTATAGACCCTCACGATGCCAAAGACTTTGATGATGCACTTTCCATTAAAGAAATCTCGAAAGGACTTTGGGAGGTTGGTGTACACATCGCTGATGTGTCGCACTATGTTAAAGAAGGATCTGTAATAGACAAAGAGGCTGTGAAACGTGCTACCAGTGTATACTTGGTAGACCGCACAATACCTATGCTGCCAGAACGCTTATGCAATTTTATATGCTCTCTGAGACCTAATGAGGAGAAACTTACATATAGCGTTATCTTTGACATGAACGAAGATGGAGAGGTGTTGAGATGGAGACTCGTGCACTGCGTGATAAAGAGTAACCGAAGATTTGCATACGAGGAAGTACAGAAAATTCTTGAAGACAATGGAGTAATTGACGGTAACGGAGAGCCGGCTCCAACTCCTGCAAAAGGCAAAGAATACACTGGAGACTATGCAAAAGAACTTATAACCCTTGATAAACTCGCAAAAAAACTACGTGCAGCAAGGTTCAAAAACGGTTCTGTTAAGTTTGATCGTGAGGAACTACACTTTGATGTTGACGAGAAAGGAAAACCAGTACGCTGCTACTTTAAGAAGTCAAAGGATGCAAACAAACTCGTTGAAGAGTTTATGCTACTTGCCAACCGTACTGTTGCAGAAAGTATTGGCAAAGTAAAGAAAGGACAAAAGCCAAAGACTCTGCCATATCGTATTCACGACCAGCCAGACCCGACAAAACTTGAAACATTGCGACAATTTGTTGTAAAATTCGGATATAAGGTAAAAACCGACGGAACGAAAGGTGCAATATCAAAGAGTTTAAATACTCTGCTTGATGAATGTGAGGGAAAAAGAGAACAAAAGGTTATCGAAACTGTTGCACTGCGTGCCATGATGAAAGCAAAATACAGCATACACAACATTGGTCACTATGGACTCGCATTCCAATATTATACACACTTCACAAGTCCAATACGACGCTATCCAGATACGATGGTACACAGGCTGCTCACACGATACCAAAACGGAGGACGCTCTGCAAACAAAGAACACTATGAAGAACTTTGTGAACATTCAAGCGAAATGGAACAGATTGCACAGAATGCTGAACGAGACAGCATAAAGTATAAAATGGTGGAATTCATGGCTGACAAAGTGGGCAATATATACGATGCACATATCAGTGGACTGACATCATACGGAATATATTGTGAAATAGACGAAAATCATTGCGAGGGAATGGTACCACTGCGCGACCTTAAAGGCGATTACTATGATTTTGACGAACGTAATTACCGTCTTGTTGGCAGACGTAACCACAATAAATATCAACTTGGTGACCGCATACGTATCCAAGTGGCAAAAGCCAACTTAGAGAAAAAACAACTCGACTTCAGCATAGCTGATGACGAATAGCTGTTTATACGTTACATTTTAAAGTGTTGAACGTTATATAAATAATAAATATAAAAGGAAACACAACGCATAATTATATTTGAACAAAAGTAGTATTATTATCATGAATATAAAAGAACTTACAAAACAAGCAGAAGTAGACCGTAGAAGACTTATCGAAGTGGTTTACAACGCTGGAGCCGGACATATCGGCGGTGATCTGTCGTGCCTAAATGTTATGACAGCTCTTTACTTCAAGTATCTCAATGTAGATCCTAAAGATCCGAAAAATCCAAACCGCGACCGCTTTATCCTAAGTAAGGGACACTGTGTGGAAGCACTTTATGTTACACTTGAAGCAAAAGGATTTCTGAAAAAGGAAATAACTGACACTTTAGGGAAATACGGCTCAATATTGAGCGGACATCCAACAATAGAGGTATCAGGTATTGAAGTAAACACTGGTGCCTTAGGACACGGACTACCTATCGGCGTAGGAATGGCTATCGCTGCAAAAATGGATAAAAAGGCCTACAAGACATTTGTGATGATGGGCGATGGAGAACAAGGCGAAGGCTCTATCTATGAGGCTGCAATGGCAGGACATCAGTATAAACTTGATAACCTTGTTGCTATCATAGACCGCAACCACTTGCAGATTAGCGGAAACACAGAAGATGTAATGGCACTCGAAAGTATCAAGGAGCGCTGGACTGCTTTCGGATGGGATGTCAAAATGATGAACGGCGATGATATGGAGGACATCGTGAAAACTATTGACAGCATCGACTACAACAACGGGAAGCCACATCTGCTCGTATCAAACACAACAAAAGGCAAAGGCGTTTCTTACATGGAAAACGTGGCAAAGTGGCATCACGGTATGCCTAACGAAGAGCAATACAAACAAGCTCTCGCAGAGATTGACGAAAGAATAAAGAACCTTTAAAATACACATTTAGAACTATGATAGCTTGTAGAAAGAGTTTTACTGATACTTTGCTTGAATTGGCAAAGCAGGACAAAGATATTGTTGCAGTTACTACCGATGCACGCGGTTCAGTTACACTGAACGACTTTGCAGACCAACTGCCAAAACAGTTCGTTGAATGTGGTATCGCAGAGCAAGATGCTGTAGGCATTGCTGCCGGTCTTGCCCATAGCGGAAAGAAGGTTTTCGCATGCGGTCCAGCTTGCTTCTATGTAGCAAGAAGTTTAGAGCAGGTAAAGGTTGACCTGGCATACAGTGAGAACCCTGTAAAGATTCTTGGTGTTAGTGGAGGTGTAGCCTATGGTGCACTTGGAGCAACACACCACAGTTTGCATGATATTGCAGCTTTGCGTACATTCCCAGGAATGAACATCGTATTGCCTTGTGACGCACGCCAAACTCGCAAACTTGTAAAGCTTCTTGTTGATTATCCTCACCCTGTATATGTCCGTGTGGGACGTGCTGCCGTACCTGATGTTTATGAGAATGATGATTTTGAATTTGAACTTGGCAAGGCAAACATGCTACTTGATGGTAAGGACCTGACAATTATCGGTACAGGAGAGACTGTTTATCATGCTTATCAGGCTGGTTTGCAACTCAAAGAGCAAGGTATCAGCACACGTGTTCTCGATATGGCATCGTTAAAGCCGTATGATGCAGAAGCAATAAAAAAAGCAGCCGAGGAGACAGGACGCATTATCACCGTTGAAGAGCACAGCCAATTTGGTGGCTTGGGCGGAATTGTCACTGAGACTATCTCTGAAAATCCTGTACCAGTACGCATCATCGGTATTCCTGACGAAAATGTAGTACATGGAACAAATAAAGAGATTTTCCATCACTACGGATTGGATGCCGAAGGCATAGTGAAGAGTGCTTTGGATTTTCTCAAAAAATAAAAGCTACACTCAGATATGAACAACTACATAATCGCAATAGACCAAAGCACATCGGCTACAAAAGCAATGCTCTTCAATGAGCAATGCGAAATGTTGCAACGTGTCAATGTGGAACACCATCAATATTATCCAAAAGCAGGATGGGTAGAACACGATGCTGAGGAAATATATAATAATGTGCTGATGGCTGTTAAGGAACTGATGCGTGATGCTGACATGACCGCAAACTACTCTATGGCTATAACGAATCAAAGAGAAACCGTAGTGGTTTGGGACATTACCACAGGCAAACCTGTATACAATGCCGTGGTATGGCAATGTATGCGTGGTGTTGATATATGCAATAAGCTGAAAGCTGAAGGCTACGGACCAATGGTTATGGAAAAGAGCGGTCTGCTCATTGATCCGTATTTCGCAGCAAGTGGAGCCAAATGGATACTCGACAATGTTGACGGTGCAAGAGAGAAAGCCGAGCATGGCGAGTTGCTGATGGGAACCATTGAATCATGGCTTATTTGGAAACTTACCGAAGGCAAGCGTCATGTGTCAGACTATACTAATGCATCCCGCACAATGCTAATGAATATCCACACCTTGCAATGGGATGACGATTTGCTCAAACTATTTACAATACCACGGTCTATGATGCCTGAGCTGTTGCCTTGCGACAGCGTATTTGGAGAAACAACAGTGGGAGGTATTTTCAATAAACCTATCACTATAGCAGGTGTGCTTGGTGATTCCCATGGAGCGTTGACAGGACAGATGTGTTTTGAGGAAGGTTTGGGAAAGGCTACCTATGGCACAGGCTCGTCGGTTATGGTAAATATAGGTGAGAAAGCAGCCACTGCACCAGACGGACTTGTCACCTCTATCGGTTTTGCTGCTCTTGGAAAAGTATTCTATGCTTTTGAGGGAAATATCCACAGCACAGGAGCCACATTAAAATGGCTACAGGAACAGCTCAAGATGATAGCGTCGCCAGCTGATGTTGAGGCAGAAGCAACATCGGTTGCCGATAATGGTGGTGTGTATTTTGTTCCTGCATTTGCCGGTCTTGGTGCCCCTTGGTGGAACGACAGTGTTAAAGCCGCTGTTATGGGCATGACTTTCGCAACAACAAGAGCACATTTTCTTCGTGCTGCACTGGAGTCTATAGCATACCAGGTTAACGACCTCGTTAAGGCGATGACAGTGAAAGCCGGTATAAATTTGAAAGAGATTCGCGTTGATGGCGGACCGACAAAAAACAAATTCCTGATGCAATTTCAGGCAGACTGCCTACGTGTTCCTGTAAATCGTTCTGATGTTGAAGAAGCTTCAGCTCTCGGAGCCGTTGTTATGAACGGTTTGTCAAGAAAAGTCTGGAAGAGTTTTGATGAAGTTGCACAACTTCGCCATAGCAAATGGCGCATTGAGGCTCAAGACAACGAGGAATGGATAAACAAAAATATTGAAGGCTGGCACAATGCTGTAAAGCAATTAATAAAATAGGATAAGGGAATATCAAACAACAAAAACAATATGAACAAGAACAAGAAACAGTGTTTCGGTGTAATCATCGGTACACGTGCATATTTTAACTCTGAACTTGCCAGAGATGTACGCAAGCAGCTCCTCAAAACAATTGAGGACAATGGTTATGATTATGTTATCTTGCCAGAAGATGCCACTCCTACAGGAAGTAGCAGTATTGAAACTCGCGAGGACGGCTTGAAGTGTGCAGAACTGTTCCGCCAGAACCGTGATCGCATTGATGGAATCATCGTATCTCTACCAAACTTCGGTTTTGAAATTGGTATTATCAACGCTATAAGTGTGGCAGACCTACATGTTCCTGTATTGGTTCAAGCTTGTGACGACCAAAACGACAAAGTAGATTTGGATAGTCGTCGTGATGCTTTCTGTGGAAAGATTTCTGTATGCAACAACCTATACCAATATGGTATTCCTTTCACTGATACTACCCTCCATACATACTCTGTATATTCACCTCTGCTTGCACAGGACATCAATCGTTTTGCTGCAGTATGCCGAGTTGTCAAAGGTCTTAGTCATGCACGTATCGGACAGATTGGAACTCGCCCACTTGGCTTTAATACCTGCCGTGCGAGTGAGAAGCTACTTCAGGCTTCTGGCATAACAGTTGTTCCTGCCGATTTGAGCGAGATTCTTTATGCTGCACAGGCTATAGAGGATTCTGATACAGACTTGCTAAAACAGATGGAGAAAGTTGCTGGATATGCAGAAGTTCCAGAAACATATAAAGAGAAATTACGCCTACAATGCAAGTTTGGAGTTGCAGTGAACCGTTGGGTTGAAGCTAATCAAGTTGATGCTGTTGCCATCCAGTGTTGGGACTCCTTAGAGCAGAACTTTGGTTGTGCAGCATGTGTCACAATGAGTATGCTAAGCGAAGCTGGCATCCCTGCAGCTTGTGAAACAGATATTGCCGGTGCTGTATCTATGCTTGCTCTTACATTAGCTTCAGGAGAGCCTTCTGCTATAGCTGACTGGAACAACAACTTTGCAGAAGATCGTAACAAGTGTGTTTGCACTCATTGCGGAAACTTCCCTAAATCATTCATTGGCAACAATAATTTGCGCCTTGGTCCACTTGGTGTATTGGGACGCACTTTGGGCAAGATAAATACATTTGGTGCCGTCTATGCTAAAGTAAGCGCAGGAGACTTCACATACTTCCGTATATCTACTGACGATACTAAAGGCTGTATCAAGGCATATCTTGGCGAAGGAAAAATGACAGACGATCCATATGGAATGGATGGATGTATTGTTGTAACCGAGGTTCCTGAACTACAAAAATTGATGAAGTATATCTGCAAAAACGGCTTTGAGCATCATGTGGCTCTCGTTCGTGGTGATGTTGCTGGCATTATTGAAGAAGCAATAGACAGCTACTTAGGATGGAACCTATATGTACATGAGTAAACAAATATTTTTTTATAAAATATAATAAAATAGGAGGAAATGAATAGCTTTCCTCCTATTTTCATTTTATCACTCCTTTATTGTTGTCGTTTCAGCACGAACTGTGCGGTTTGTATCATCGAAAACACATAATGCTGCAATTGTTTGAAAGCCTTGCTCATCGTAGTCTCTCTCAATGTTCCATCTGCTACTATATTATAACAGAAACTTTTTTGCATCTTTGGATTATACACATATACCTTTTGTTTGTCACGAGCTATAATCTGATTGTCAGCAGAATAGAAAACCATCGGGCGAGGTACAGCAATAACATTTTGTCCAAATCCATCATACTCGTAGCCCATATTCAACATTGAAAGCAATGTAGGCATCACATCAACCTGTGTGGCAAGTCCATTATATCTCATTGTTGGCACTCCTGGTCCAAATATGATTAACGGAATATGGTTATAAGATTCTGGTGCTTCTGTAGTAGCTTTACCCACGAGCTTACCATGATCTGCCATAATTACAAAAATAGTGTTTTTATACCACGGCTCGTTATGAGCTTTCTTCAGAAAATCACCAATAGACCAATCTGCATACTCTACAATCTGTGTTTCAGGTTCTCTCGTCTTCGGTTTGAAGAACGATGGTATTACATAAGGCGGATGGTTGCTTATAGTTAGAATAGTGGCCAAAAAAGGCTTTTTATTTACTGCACACTTGTTAATCTTATCCAAAGCATAGCCGAACAAAAAATGATCAGAAACTCCAAAACTATTCACCACTTCACTCTTTGGATAATCCTCCTGAGAATATATATCATCATAACCATTTGTTGTGAAAAACGCTTTCATATTGTCATATTGTGCCTCATGGGTCATGAAGAACATATTATGATAGCCATATCTCTTCAATACAGTCGGTATACCCGAACGGTGTGGTGTAACAGTTCCTTTCATTAAATTTCTAAACATCAATGCCGGAAAAGAATACAAAGATGCTGTCATTCCATGATTAGTATGGATTCCAGCACTGTAATAATGCGTAAAGGCAAGCGAATGGTTATAAAGAGAATCAAGTGTTGGAGTAAGATGTTGTTTCTGTCCAAATGTTGTCATTAAACTTGCCGACATTGATTCCATAAGTATAACAACGACATTACGTTTCACTGGTTCACCTTTAACTTTAACCATTCTGCGCATCACATGCATGCTATCAGCCTTGCCTTCTATTCCTAAGGATTGACGTGCATAAGTTATAGCCTCAGCGTACGGCATAAGATGCAAGTCGCTGTTCTCTTTGCGCATATCATCAAGAGCACTGGTAAGAAGATTGAATGCAGGATTAATGCCAAGTTGATTAAGGAAAGGGTCATCACAATAATAAGCCTGACTTATTTTTATTGGATTATACCCCGTTCTACCGCGAATACCAAATAAGCACAAAAATGAAAGACAAACGGTAATAACAAAGCGTAGAGCTACAGGTAGCACAAATTTATCATCCATATAGCATTTTTCTATCCTTTTATCAAAGAATCGTCGCAAATATATAAGACATATAATATATATAACAGTAAGTACAAAATACAATATTATATGCAGAATATAAGATTTTTCCTGAAACACCATACCAGCCGTTGTTGCAGCATAACCAAACCATTCAAAGATAGAAGAATTTATATTCTTGAAGAAATACTCAAAGTAAGGTGTATTCGCAGCCGACACCATGAAAACTATCGCATAAAATACAAAGAACCAATAATTGACAGCCTTTCTCAGCGTCTTACCAACATATCCAAATGTAGAAGCAAAAAGAGTCACAGCAAGTGGCAATATCATAACATAACACGCTGTTACGTTGTCAAACCATACACCTTTTATAAAAGCAGTTAATACACTGGCATTGCTATCTGTTATCATACCATGAAGACATGTGAACTCAATCCATCTGAAAATGGTGAGAACTAATAAGGAAATGGCATGAATTGAAAACAACCATGCCAAAGACAAAAAAAATTGTTTACTTCTATACATTGTTTTTAGGTTATAATTTCTGTTTCCGTTAGGTTTTTATTCTAAATTATGGTGCAAAAGTAGTTATTTCATTGCAAATAGGATGGCATAACTGTAAAAATATGTACCTTTGCATAAAGGAATCATACTCTTTAAACAAAGCATGAAGACTGTTATAGCAGAACAATATAAAAAATATACGGATTTCATAAACAGCATACCGTCGCTGTTCAACACCGACACAGGAGAAGTGTTGAAGGACAAACGCAACAGCGTTAGGCGACTAAAGCACGATGGTTTGACATTTATAGCCAAACGTTATAAGCGTGTGAATTGGATTCAAAGCTTTATATACACAAATTTTCGCCGTACAAAAGCAAAAAGAGCTTATTTATTTGCAGACGAATTCCGCAAGCGAGGGGTAAATTCGCCACGTGCCGTAGCATACATGGAAGATTATGAACGTGGAAGATTTACTGTAGGCTATTTTGTGTATGAAGAGAGTAATGGAAAAGAAGTTTTTCAAGAACTTGTAAAGAAAGAAAACTTCGACCACAAACTTGCCGATGCTGTTATTGATTATATTGTTTTCATGCATAGTCGTGGTGTACTTCACGGTGACCTAAACTCTGCGAATTTTCTCTATACAATAGATACCAACGGAAAATATCATTTCGACATGATAGACACTAACCGTTCACATTTCTGCAAGGGATGGCCAACCGACAAGCAATGCCTTGAAAATCTGAAACGGTTTACTCACCGCAGAGATTTATATGAATATGTAGTGAGAGGATATGCACAGCGCAGAGGATGGAATAAAGATGAAACAGTAAAGAAAGCGATATCACTACTCGACAAGTTTGAAAATAGAAAAAAATTGCGGTTATAAGAATACCGCAATTTTTATGATCTATCAGTTTCTTTCTATCCCAAGAATATCAAGATAATAATTGATATAATTCTCTACAGTGTCATCCCAATTGAAATTAGCCGCACGTTCCTTTAATTTCTCACCTTTATCAATAGGTGAAGAATAAAAGTCAAACAACCCCTTTTCTACGTTTATCGCCATATCAGAAGGATTAAGACTGTCAAAATAATACTCTAACTTTCCTCCTACTTCCGGAAGAGACGTCAGACGAGTTATAAATGATGGTTTCCCGAAACACATTGCCTCAACTACAGGAAGTCCGAATCCTTCACTCAAAGAAGGAAACATCATAGCTTTACAATGACTCAATAGTGCAGCTTTCTGTTCTGTGCTAACCTTACCAACAAAAATTACATTCTCTATACCTTTGTCTTTTACTAAGTGATTCAGAAATTCTGTATATTTCTTATTTGCCGAACCAGCTATAACAAGTTTCTCATTAGGCAGATATTTCATCATTTTTATAAGAAGATGAACATTCTTCTTTTTAGACCATCGTGATATATGAAAAAGAAAATCCTTCGGAAGTTTCATTTCATCTATAATATTGTCATATTCCAACGGGCTCTTTGTGTTAAGATTTGTCACGCCATTATATATAACTCTACCTGGTTTTCCTTTTATCTGGAAATTAGCCTCTACATCATTTTTTGTAAAGTTTGAAATATATCCAAAATGTGTAGCTCTTTTAAGCCTGCGACTTGTCAGCCATATTTTTTTGCTTTTATGCAATGTTCCTATCTCATTATGCAAGAAGTTAACATCATGTACTGTCATCAATTGTAGTGGGGCAAGCTTTACACGGAACTTAAGGAATTGATTTGTCCAATGCAACAAATCAAAATGTGGCAACACTAATTTCTTTATATTATGTAATAGAGGGAAGTTCATTATTGTACGTATATTACTCCCTATACATACATACTTCACATCATCACCATATGCACCGACTTGACAAGGCTTTACAATAAAGTATAATTGTATACCATATTTAGCTTTTAATTCTGGAGCTCTTTTGCTGAGACGTATTGCTATACTGTTCTCAAATTCTCCCAATCCTGTATTGAAAAGACTTGAATTTGTCATCGAAACAGCAATCTTTATTTCCTTTGTTTTTGTAGTCATCTTATTTTATCAGAAATATAATAATTACTTGTCTAAATCATCATCCTTTATTCTTATTCTTCCATCGTAGGTAAGAAGGGTCTCCCTTGTGTATTTGTATTTATCTGAGGCTATCGACTGCGATTCATCGTATCTATTTGACTCCACATCAAATATTCCACACATCAGTTCATACATTAGATCATTTGTGAAATACATGTCACAATGACTCTTTAATGTCTCAGCCACCGATGGGTGCTTTGCCTGATAGGCATCTGACATATATATCCACATAGGTATTCTCACCATCTTGAACCCAAGGAAACGAGGCGAGCGACGCATGTCAGGAATTCCACCGTGATCGGAGAAATAGACCATAGCTTGAAGGTTTAGCTTGTCCTTTGCCTTTTCAAAGAACCGCTGCAATACATGGTCGGTGAAGTGTATAGAATTGCGGTAACATTCCACGTCATCGCCCTGATGCAGCCCATTTTCCAAAGCATAACTCTCTGGATAGCGATTGATATAGTTAAAGTGACTGCCTTTAAGATGAAGCACTACAAGATTTTTTTTCTTAGGGTCCACATCGTCAAGAAAATCTATAAGCGATGTGTCGAATTGTTGCACACCTCCTACTTTCTTCACCCAAGTTGCCGTATCTGACGTATTGGCAACAAGCGTCACAGAAGTATCGTTAATACCTATATAACTTTGGTTACTAAACCAGCGGATTGTATATCCAGCCTTCCGCGCAATATCTACAATAGAGCAGGAATCACAGAAATCCTTACCGTTATATTGGTTACGCTCCGTAAGTACACGCTCTAAAGACGGTACAGTCTGCATAGCACAAGAGTATGCATTCTTAAAGAAGACAAAATGCTTTGAATCTTCCCTCATCTGGCTTTCCCATGGTGTTGTATCGAACGGCTGTTTCGTAAATACACTCATATAATCACGACAAGCCGACTCACCGATTACTATCATTATAGTGTGTGGCTTATTGTTTTGGGTGATTGCAGAAAAGACACCATCCTCCTTATTATTCTTCAATATAACCTTCAAATCAGCAAGCCGTTGCGCCATTCCCGTACGATAACGTTTCAAGCTACGATTGTAATTTTTTACATCAATATACAGATTTATCACTCCACAACGCACAAACAATCCGTGCTTCGGTTTCCATATATATATAGAAAAATATATGAAAAATGCTGTAACAATGAGATATTGCCACCATGCCATATCAAAACTACATGATATGCCATTAGCTACAATACACCCTGCAAATATCATAACCACTACAACAAAAGCACAAAATGATTTTATAAGACTAAACGATTTAATGAACTCTATTGCCTCACTTAGGTATGTGTTGAGCAGTGGCGCCATTCCAGCATCATCTATACACACTTTATATGTAGCATAATACACAATCTCGGCAATCGGAATTAGCATCAACACCGTTTCAATCACCCCAACAATAATCATTGCTGATGTCAACAACATACACGACAATAAAGTGTATAATGCCGTGAGCCAACCAAACAGATAAATTCCAAAGGCAATATCCATATGATTATCATAATCAGGCGATGAAGAACGATGAGTCTTGTCATACAATATATTATATGTACATATCCACAACATTGATACAATAAATGCAATAGCCGTCGGAACACTAATAAAGCTGATAGTTCCAGCAAAACACAATGGAATAATAGCCTGTACACTGGCAATAAGATATCGGCGAAATTGTTGTCCACACGAATTTTTTGCCAAACCCATATTATATTTACGGAATATACCATAGCTAATTCCAAACAAAACAACAACTGTTAGTATAGGGAATATAAACATCATACATCCTTTATTTTTGTGCAAAAAAATACATACCTAATACTTAAGATCCAAGCATGCCTAAATTTTCTGCAAAGATAACATAAATATATTTTTTATACAAGATTCATCCAATCATATATATAAAACAGACGATATGCAATATATTGCATGAATATATAAAAATATTTTAAATATAATTGTAATGACCAAGCACCTCACACTTTAAAAGAGTTTGACTCTTCCATGGATATTTTGAAAAAGTTGCCAACTTTCCATGAGAAATCAGTCTACTTTCTATGAGAAAATAGACTGATTACTAAAAAGAACTTAAACATATTCTTACTCAGACTAACGAGAATATAAGTCCATGTGCCATAAAAATCTGTTAAATATCAATGCTATCATCACAGAAACGAGTAATAATCACTACTTTTGTGGCATGATGAAAATATATACATATATAATAATATTTATCCTGGCATGCATAAGCATACCAGCAATGGCACAAAACGCAGTAACAGGAAACAATGTAAATCCTGAAGACCGTGAGGTCGACATGGACAGCCCCACGTTCGTTCCTATGGTAAAAGTTGGAAAAATTCTTCATGGTAAAGACAGCATACAATACGTACAGTTGAATAACGTATATGTTTATCCTCCAATGGTATTCAAAAACGAAAAGGCACGACAGCGCTATACACGACTCGTATACAATATAAAAAAAGTTCTCCCTATTGCAAAAGAGGTGAATCACATAATAATAGAAACATACGAGTATCTACAGACACTTCCCAACAAGAAAGCAAAAGACAAACACATGAAACTTGTTGAGGAGAGCATAAAAAAAGAATATACACCAAGAATGAAAAAGTTAACATTCACTCAAGGAAAATTACTTATAAAACTTGTGTACAGAGAGTGTAATTCTTCATCATATCAGCTCATAAAAGCTTTTCTTGGTCCTATTAGGGCAGGTTTTTATCAAGCATTCGCATGGACATTTGGAGCCAGTCTAACAAAAAAATATGATCCTGAAGGTGATGATAAAGAAACTGAAAGGATTGTACTGCTTGTTGAAAGTGGACAACTATAATAACAATAATTGTAACAACATATAGATAAGCCTCTTTAAGATCCGGATACGTTTCAAAGAGTACCTCTGCTCTTTGTTTTTGACTTTCTGTCCATTTGTCTGCTGATTTGAAAATATTGCTGTCCGCTAAAACTCAAAATAGCATAGAAACCCTATCCGCAATGCCCATAAACAGGTGTTGCGGATGTTTTTTTGAAAAAGTAAGCCATCTTAGTCAAATAAGGTCGGTTCTGGAGGTCCATCCTTTGCTCTTTCAAGCATCTTCGTCCAGTCTTTTTCTGGTTCTTCAAGGAATGTATAGCAGTTCACATAATACATGAGCATAATTCTAACCATAGTAGCAAGCCCAGAAAAGCTCCATGAGCGCTTTATGCGTTTTTGTATAACCATTAGCAGGTTAGCAATAAGTGTAACCCAAATCTGAATTTTTATGGCATTGGCACTCTCTCCGTAGAAATATCTCAGAGGAAAATTTTGCAGCCGTAAACATCAAATAAGGCAAGAAATATGGAATTATTGAAGTCTCTTCGTTAATTAATACCAAAAATGTGCAAGTTTACCACTTTTTCATATCAAAAAGGTGTAATTTTGCCGAAAAACGATATTAAAGAAAGAATGTCACTTAGAGAAAGGGCTTAATAATGGAGATAAAAAGAGATATAATAGACCAATTGAAAGCGTGGAAAACTAATCCTCGCCGTAAGCCTTTGGTGTTGCAAGGTGCGCGCCAGGTTGGTAAGTCGTGGGCTCTGAAAAAGTTTGGCAAAGAATGCTTTGAGGATGTTGTTTACATCAACTTTGATACAATGCCAAGTATAAAAGAAGATTTCAAACGAACCAAGGAACCGCAGAAGCTCATCAAGTCGATGGAGATGATGATGGGTAGGACGATTTCTTCAGATTCTACACTTATCATATTTGATGAAGTGCAGGAATGTAATGAAACATTGAATAGCTTGAAATATTTCTGTGAGGATGCACCTGAGTATGCTGTGGTATGTGCTGGTTCACTCTTGGGTGTAGCATTGAATCGTTCGGGAGCATCTTTCCCAGTAGGCAAGGTGGATTTCATGACACTTTATCCTGTTTCTTTTACTGAATATCTGTTGGCAAGTGATGAAAAACTCTATCGGGCTTATCGGATGATAGATGAAGTGATGCCTGTGCCAGAGGTTATCCATCAGCAACTGATAGATGCTTATAAGGTGTATCTTGTGCTGGGTGGAATGCCTGAGGTTGTAAGTGTGTATGTCGATACCCAGAATTGGGATGAGGTGAGAGCGGTACAAGACGCTATTCTGCAATCTTATTCCTTGGATTTTGCCAAGCATATTAGCAACAAAGATATTCCACGAGTGTTTCAAGTGTGGGGAAATTTGCAAGACCAGTTGGCTCGTGAGGACAAGAAGTTTCGATATGCTGATGTTCAGAAAGGAGCGAGAGCCAGAGAGTATGAAGGTGCCATCGAATGGCTTTGCTTAGCAGGTTTGGTGCATCGGGTTTCTGCGACAGAAACTCCTCGTTTGCCATTGTCGGCATATAAGAAGAGCAATGCCTTCAAGCTCTATCTCAATGATGTAGGATTGTTGGGACGCAAGTTTGGTTTGGATGCCCAGACTGTATTGTTGGGTGACACCTTATTTACAGAGTTCAAGGGTGTAATGGCAGAAAACTATGTTTTGCAGTCCTTAGTACGTCAGTTTGGCAATCAACATTATTATTGGACTTCAGGCAATACGGCAGAAGTGGAGTTTGTCTTGCAACAAGCTGGTCGGATTATTCCGGTAGAGGTAAAGGCTGATAAGAATGTGACAGCAAAGAGCTTGGCGTTTTATAGAAAGCTATATCAGCCCCAGATGTCCATTCGCTTATCTACTCTTAACATGAGAAAAGATGACGACTTGCTCAATTTGCCTTTGTATTTGGTGGATAAGTTGAAGATGTTTGTGGAAAAAACTGTTTAATAAAATAATAAACGAGAACGATATGAAAGGAAAGTGTTTGCAGAATCTTGTGCTACTGTTGCTTAGTCATTATTCTATGTTCGGCTTGTGGATGCTCTGGTCGGCAAAAGCAAGTCGTGACTATTGGACAAGATACGATTGTCCACAAGAGGTTGAAGCCGATGAACTCCATTTACTATTGGCGCACAATATTTAATCCTTCTGAGAAAGAGCTTACTTTTCTCAAAAGACAGAATATCGGGAGGATGTATCTCCGTATGTTTGATGTCGTTGATGAATGGGAAGAGAGGGCTGTGCCCAATGCTACAATCAAGTTTAAGCGACAAGTTCCTAAGAATATAGAGGTCGTGCCAGTTGTCTTTATCGTCAAGGACATATTCGAGAACTCGGTGAAGGATTCGTTGAAAGTGGAGAAGCTGGCAGCGCAGATTGTGGAACGTGTGACTCGCATGTGTTCTTGGAATGGTATCACGAATTGGAGTGGTCTTCAAATGGATTGTGATTGGACGGAAAGTAACCGTAATACCTTTTATCTGCTTTGCAAGGAGGTGAGGGAGATTCTTCCTAAAGACAAACGGGTCACCTGCAAAAGCGTGTGGATTAAGCATAAATCTTTGTTAGTCTGAAAAGGAAAAACTTCTTGTCAATAAT
>CAKQCV010000018.1 GCA_934217675.1 uncultured Prevotella sp.
GCTTGTTCTTCCTTGCTCCTTGTCACACCGCTGCGAGAAAATCATCCGCAACGAGTGAGTCAAAGAGAAAGCCTTATAGATGTCCGGGAATTCACGGAAAAGAATCCCTGTACGCTCCGCCTGCGTTTCCGTCCACTTGTGTGCGCATGGCATTAGGAAAGCATCTTTCCACTATACTGTGCATACTCTCTGAAAAATCCAATGTAACCTCTTCAACGCTCATTCTCATCAAAAAAACAGGTGGACTATTTGTGTGTCGCCTTTCGTCTTCACTTGTACATCTTTCAGTTCAAACCAGTCAAGCATATGATTGGGAAGAAGACATTCCGCAAGTATTCTGTATTGTTCCATTCCGATACGTTTTTTGATTCTTAAAACGGACTATCAGGAGTTTTATTGTGTTTAGTTTGCCACACGCTTTTGCAGGTGACCCTTATTTTCTGCAGCCTTTGCGCTCACCATATCTGTGTGTGCAGCTGCCCAGTCGTCGCGTCCGGTATATCTCGACTCCAACGCGCCAGTTGAAAAACGTGTGCAGGACGCGCTGAAGCGACTGACCGTTCACGAGAAGGTTTCGCTCTTGCACGCGCAGAGCAAGTTTACAACTCCCGGTGTGCCGCGTCTTGGCATACGCCAGCTTAACATGAGTGACGGACCTCACGGTGTACGTGCCGAGGTTGACTGGAATTCATGGAATACAGCCAACTGGACCAACGACTCCATCTGCGCTTTTCCTTCATTGACGTGTCTTGCGTCAACCTGGAACCGCGACCTCTCTGCTGTCTATGGCAACGCCGTGAGCGAGGAGTTTGCCTTCCGTGGCAAGGACATCATGCTTGGTCCGGGCACAAGCATTGCGCGTATGCCACTCAATGGCCGCAACTTTGAGTATATGGGCGAGGATCCTTATTTGGCAGGCGAGATGGCTGTGCCTTACATTCAGGCTGCACAGAAGAATGGTGTGGCATGCTGCTTGAAGCACTTTGCACTGAACAATCAGGAGATTGACCGCTTTACCGTGAATGTGAATGTTGACGAGCGTGCCTTCCGCGAGATTTACATGCCGGCTTTCAAGAAATGTGTACAGGAAGGAAAGGTGTGGACCATCATGGGGTCTTATCCTCTTTGGGAAGGCGAGCACATGTGTCACAATAACAAACTCTTGAACCAGATTCTTAAGAAAGAATGGGAATTCGACGGTGCTGTAATCAGCGATTGGGGCGGAACCCACGACACATGGCAGGCTGCCATGAACGGTCTTGACATAGAGATGGGCACCAACACCAACGGCAAGACTGAGGACCACTCAAATGGCTACAACACTTACCACCTTGCCGATGCGTTCGAGAAACTTGTCAATAAGGGCAAGGTTCCTATGAGTGTGCTCAACGACAAGGCAGAGCGTGTGCTCCGCACCATCTTCCGCACATCGATGAACCCCAACAAGGTGATAGGCTCGCAGTGCTCAGAAGAACATTATGATGCTTGCCGCAAGATTGGTGATGAGGGTATTGTGTTGCTGAAGAATCAAGGCTCTATTCTTCCTATCAACGCAAAGAAATACAAGAAGATACTTGTTGTAGGCGACAATGCTGTGCGCAATATGAGCAACGGTGGCGGCTCGTCAGAGCTGAAGACACTCTTTGATATATCTCCGCTTAACGGACTGAAGTCGTGGTATGAGGACCAAATTTATTTCGCACGTGGCTATTATGCTGGTCGTGCCCTGTACGATGCCGTTGACCAATTGTCGGAAGATTCGCTGAAGACACTTAAGGCAGAGGCTATCCGCAAGGCAAAAGACGCCGACCTCATAATATTCATCGGTGGACTAAACAAGAACCATAAGCAAGACTGCGAGAACGGCGACCGAGAGTCGTATGACCTTCCTTACGGTCAGAACGAACTTATAGCCGACCTGGCAAAGATTCAGAAAAACATTGTTGTTGTGACATTCGGAGGCAATGCTTATGCCACTCCGTGGATAAATAGCGTAAAGGCTCTTGTACATTGCTGGTATCTCGGATCAATGTCTGGAGCAACTTTGGTTGATGTGCTATCAGGAGTAGTGAATCCGAGTGGCAAACTTCCTGTGACATTTGCAAAGAAGCAAGACGACTATCGTTGCTTCCAGTTCGGCAAGCGAGGCTATCCGGGGGTTGACGGACAGGTGTACTACGATGAGGGTCTCTATGTGGGCTACCGCTGGTTCAACACCAAGAATGTTGAACCACAGTTTCCGTTTGGCTATGGTCTTAGCTATACGACATTCAAGTACGGCAAGCCGTCTTTGTCTGCCAAGACAATGACAAAGGATGGGAAAATCACGGTTACAGTGCCTGTGACAAATACCGGAAAGATGGAAGGCAAGGAAGTCGTTGAGTTGTTTATCGGTGATGTGAAGTCGTCAGAGCCACGTCCGGCAAAGGAACTCAAGAACTTCGCTAAGGTGTCGCTCGCTCCGGGGGAGACAAAGACTGTGAGTTTCGACATCACAGTTACCGATCTTGAATACTGGTCGGCCAAGACCCACAGCTTCGTTGCAGAGCCTGGAACATTCAAGGCTTATGTATGCGCCAGCGAGACCGACGTGCGTGGTGTGGCTGATTTTGAATTTAAATAAACTTAAGGCTTTAACAATATAATAGGTAGAATAGCAATTTAATAGGAACATATATATTAAGTCTTCTTATAGTAACAGAGACAATAAAGGCAACATACAACCTTTATTGTCCCTGTTTGGTTTTCTGTCAGACACCAGGAGAATGTCTGGTTGTTTATATGTTGTACAAACAAGGAATGCGACACGAGCAAAAATAAAACAATACAGCATATAATAAATGACAGGAAACAGCGTTACTCATAAGTATGAACAAACTTATAATTATTCTTTATTTCTGTTTTTTGATAGCTCTGCAAGGTTTCTCTCAAAGCATATCAAGCATAGATCCCATCCCGTCAGAAACATCTGCCGACTTGAGTATCAATACAATAGACACCATTGCCACATCTCAATGGTCATCATTCGGTGACTGCTCCGAACTTACTATCGGCAATTTATATAAGATTCTTGATAAATACGATGTTAAGTTCAAGAAGATTGTGGTGGCTCAGGCAATTTTGGAAACCGGATATTTTTCAAGTATCCTTTGCGTGCAAAGCCATAACATTTTCGGACTGCGACACCCGTCAGACGGAAGCTACTATGTTTTCAATAATTGGGAAGAAAGCGTGAAGGCATATAAAGAGGATGTGCAATATAAATATACCAGTGGAGACTATTATACTTTCCTGACAAATATTGGTTATGCGCAAGACCCACAATACACACGCAAAGTGATGCAAATAGTTAGTACTCTCTGAAAATACAGCAACTATAAACGTGTATATGTATACTTCCTAATGGCATTTGTGCGTCATTCACATCACTCTTGTAACATAAATTGTAAAAAACTATCATTAAAGATGCTGACTGGAAGTAGTTTGAAGAGAAAATTAAAAAGAAGAATAAAATAAAACTTTACAAAATAGCGCCACTTGCGCCACTTGCGCCATTGCGCCAAATACAGTAAATACAGTAAAAACCCCCATTTTTAGCTATATTGGCGTAAATGGCGCAATGGCGCAAGTGGCGCAAACTCGAAAAACGAGATTTTGGGAAAAACTTCTCAAACAGGTATAAAAAACACACCTGTATGTTCGGCTACCTTTGGCAGTGAAAGAAGGTAGCTCTCCGTTGCTTTGCTCACGGCTTAACACGGGATAGATGCCTTTTTGGCAGGAAATGGCAAGGAGAAAAAATTATACTACCAACTAAATAATATGTTTATCGTTGTCTATAGCCTAATAAACAAAACAGAAGGAAGATGTGGTATTGTCGCCACGACCTCCTTCTGTTTTTATTGCTCAGTTATTAAGAGTAAATTTAATATTATTTATTTTCTCTTGTTTTTATTATTTTAGATAGTCCTCAAAATATTGTGTGATGCGCTCATGCAGATGAACGCTTTTGTGTCCCATCATGTTATGTCCTTCACCAGGATATGCAAAGAAATCTGGTTGTGTACCTGCCTCAGAACAAGCATTTAGGAACATCAGAGCGTTTTGTGGAACCACTGTAGGATCGTTCATTCCAATTATGATTTGTAGTTTACCTTTCAAATCTTTGGCTTTGTTCAAGAGTGAAGTTTTATTGTACCCCTCAGGATTTGCTTGTGGAGTGTCCATATAACGCTCTCCATACATAACCTCATACCATTTCCAGTCAATTACAGGTCCACCTGCTACACCAACTTTAAAAACATCAGGGTAGTTTGTCATCAATGAAATTGTCATAAAGCCTCCGAAGCTCCATCCGTGCACACCAAGGCGGTTCATGTCAACATACGGTAATGTTTTCAGAAATTCTACACCCTTCATTTGGTCTTGCATTTCGATTTGTCCGAGCTGTCGGAATGTAGCTTGTTCAAAATCCTTTCCGCGATGTTCGCTGCCCCTGTTGTCAAGAATGAAAAGCAAATACCCTTTTTGTGCCATATATGTTTCCCATGATCGGCTACACCAGCGGAAACGTGCATCAACATTGTGTGCATGAGGACCACCATATACGTAAACCACTGTAGGGTATTTCTTTTTGGGGTCAAAGTTTATCGGCTTAACCATACGCCAATAAAGATCGGTCTTGCCATCTGCAGCTTTCAGTTTTCCGCACGAATATTCTGGAATGTTATATCCTTTTTCTTTCCATGGGTCTTTTGCGTTTAGAATGAGGCAATGCTTTCCTTTTTCTGTATCAATAGTAACAATGTGGCGCGGAATCTCTGGCGTTTGATAATTGTCGCATATATATCTGCCACTTGAACTCAGTGTCGCAGCAGCATGCCATCCTTTACCATTATCGTCTACGAGAGTACGTTTTTGGGTTTCAACATTAACTGTAAACACATTCGACTGTATTGGATTACATTCGTTAGATGTGTATACTATTGTCTTGTTTTTTGTATTGAATCCTAAGACATCAAGTACCTCCCATTTGCCACTTGTTAGCTGTTCTATTTCAAGCGATTCTGTATTGCTTGCCATACGACTGCCATGTTTTCCTAATGAGCATAGATAGAGATGGTTGAATCCGTCGGTACGACTTTGCATTATGAACTTTGAACTATCCCAAGGCAAGAACATGATAGGGTGGAGTGGTTCAACATATTTTGCGTCAGTTTCGCGGTAAAGTTCACCAGTCTTTTCTCCGTTTTCCGGATTATAAGCAGTAAGCCTACAGTCATTTTGGTCGCGATTAAGTTCAAACATATATATTTTTTTGCTGTCAGGTGCCCATGATATGTTGGTAAAATATCTGTCTGTTGGGTCACCAGCCTTTAGGTATATAGTTTTTCCTGTGTTAAGATCATAAACACCAACTGTAACCTTATGGCTCGTCATGCCAGCCATTGGGTATTTGTCTGGTTCATATGTAGCTTCGCGTTCAAAAGTGTTTACTTGCGGATAGTCAGCGACCATAGACTGATCCATACGGTAGAAAGCAATTTTCATTCCATCAGCTGACCAGAACAACCCATAGTCGCAGTTGAATTCGTTGCGGTGAACAGCTTGTCCGTATACGATTTCTCTACTGCCGTCTGTTGTTATTTGAGTTGTTTTTCCTTCATTGTCGGTAACATAAAGGTTATCTTCTTTTATAAAGGCAAGAGCTTTTGATTTTGCATTCCATTCCGAAGCCTGTTCTGTTTCATGCTTTTGACGCCAAACTACTTTTTTCTTTTTAAAGTCAACAAGTAAGCGTTCCTGTTTTGTCTTCAGCATAACAAGGCTTTTATCACTATAAGGAAATGATACAGAGTTTAGATTCTGCACCTCATTTTTATCTGTGGCTGATGTCCATTTGTTTATCTGTTCAACAGTGAAAAGAACGGTTTCCTTACCAGTTGAAACATTTACCAGTTTGCAACTTTCAGGATTTCGGCATATCAGTTGGTCGCCCCACCATGTAAGGTTCCTGTTTTCAGGAATCATATTGCGGAAGTTCTTGCCTCCGAAGTTTAAGTCCTCAAGGCTAAATTGCTTCATTTGTGCCATTCCGGTCATTGTTGATAGAATGAAAACAGCGGCAACGGCAATATGTCGTGCCGCCGAGTTTATAAGATGTTTAATCGTCATAGCGGTTAAATTTGTTAGAATTTCTGTCTTTTCCCTTGGTATAAGGCTTTCCGCCCTTTCTGTCGCCGCCTCTTCCAAACGAGCGTCCTCCTTTATCGAAAGGTTTGCGCCCACTTCTGCGGTCATCCTCGTTGTTTCTATAGTCTTTTGTCCGTGGTCTGCGTTCTCGTTTGTTTTCAAAGCCGTTGATATCGTTGCTGTATGGACTCTTGCGGAATTTAAATGAGCGAATGTCGTCCTCATCCATATCTTCTTCCTCGTCTAATCGCTTTTTAAACTCTCTGTGTTCTTTAAAGCGATGTTTTTGAGCCATTTGCTTTTTTTCATCTTCTGTTTTAAGTATATTTCCTTCGCTTCTGAATTCTTTGAATCCACCTTCAAACATAAGATACTTTCTGAATTCACATTCCAATGAACCGTTATAGAGCGGAATCTTTTGAGAAGGTTTTAATCCTATTTCGTCAAAGCATTCCTTGCGGTAACTCAATACCCATGCTTCACCATTTTTAAACTTATGTTTAAGAGTCTCTCCGATCATTTTATATGTGCCAAGCAAGTTTGGCGTAGAGATTCTTTCTCCATAAGGCGGGTTTGTTATCATAAACGACTTTTCCTCAGGCTGTTTGAAATCTTTAAAATCAGCACAAGTAACAGTTATGTCTTTCGACAATCCGGCAGCTTTTACATTCATGATTGCAGTGTTTACTGCTTTCATGTCAATGTCTGAACCGTAGATGTGATGGTTAAATTCACGTTCTTGCGAGTCGTCATTATATATACTGTCAAACAAGTCTGCGTCAAAATCTTTCCATTTTTCAAATGCAAATTCCTTTCTGAACAATCCTGGAGCCATATTGTGTGCAATGAGTGCAGCTTCGATAATGATAGTTCCAGAACCGCACATTGGGTCGTAGAAGTCTGTGTCACCTTTCCAACCGGACATGAGAATCATTCCTGCTGCCAAGACTTCGTTGAGCGGTGCTTCTACAGATTCTTGCCTGTATCCACGTCTGTGTAAACTTTCTCCACTGGAGTCAAGCGACAGTGTGCACTTGTCTTCTGCAATATGTATATTTAGTCTGATATCTGGATTTGCCACAGATATATTAGGTCTGCTGCCTGTCTTTTCTCTAAATTGGTCAACAATAGCATCCTTAACCTTATATGCGACAAATTTAGAGTGTCGGAACTCTTCAGAGAAGACCACAGAGTCAACAGCAAAACAATCTTTCAAATCAAGATATTTACTCCAGTCAATTTTCTTGACCTCATTGTAAACATCATCAGCACTTTGTGCTTTGAAGTGTTTTATTGGCTTAAGAATACGAATCGCGGTATGAAGTTGGAAATTAGCGCGATACATCATTTCTTTATTACCAGTAAACGACACCATACGCCGTCCTATTTCCACATTGTTAGCTCCAAGCTGTGTCAACTCCTGTGCCAATACGGGTTCTAATCCCATAAATGTTTTGGCTATGAGCTCAAATTCCTGTTCCATTTAAAATTGAATAAAAACTTATGTATATTTTTCTTTTTTTGTTCTTTCTTTGTGTCTATCAATGTTACTGATAAAAAGTTAATCAACGTGCAAATTTAATATTTTTACGTTTAAGTGCCAAATAAAAGGCGTGAATGTTTGCTTTTTATACTTTATTATTTAATATAGGTAGAACATTCTCTCCATCATTTGCCATTTTTGGTCGGATGTGGCATCAGTAGCACATTGCTGGAATGCTGCAACATGTTTTTCCCATTCTTCTTGTCTTGGTAGTGTTGCAAGTGTTTCCATGGCTTTGTTCCAGTCAAAATCAAGCGGTGCATCAACAATCATTACCAACCGATTTCCTGAAATGTATATTTCCATTTCAAGAATGCCAACTTGTTTTATACCTTCTTCAATTTCCTTCCAGAAATGTTCTTTATCATGAGCTTTGCGGTATTCTTTAATAAGTTCGCTGTCATTTTTTAGTTCCATTGTCTGTACAAAGCGCTTTGTTGGCTGCTTGTATTCTTTACTCTTGTATCCTGTTGTTTCCATAATTACTTGTTTTTGTTTTCTTTTTATAACGTTCAATTAATATAATTTATTGCTGATTTATGAAAAGAATAATGTAGAGGGATAAGAAATTTAATTGAAGTGTGTATTTTGTTAATTAAAAATGTAAACCGTGGTTGTCAATTTGTTATTAATTTAATTAAATATGTTACATTTTTTTTTCAGAATATTGTAGATACAATTTTTTTTTTTAGATTTGCATCGTTTTTTTTAGGTATTAATGTCTTAGCAATTATATTTTTTTATGTCTAAAATTATTAAATTAAATCGTGGGCTTGATATCAATCTCGCAGGAAAAGCAGAAAAG
Organism: uncultured Prevotella sp.; assembly: GCA_934217675.1. Classification (GTDB taxonomy): domain Bacteria; phylum Bacteroidota; class Bacteroidia; order Bacteroidales; family Bacteroidaceae; genus Prevotella. The sequence continues at coordinate 8,541 of CAKQCV010000018.1, forward strand.
AGGAAACTGCCGGTAGAGTCAAGTGAGACTTATGCCATGATTCCTGCATGTTTTGAGGGTATCAAACCAAAGGTCGTGGTTAAAGAAGGCGATAGGGTAAAAGCAGGCAGCGTGCTGTTTGTGAATAAAGATTTTACCGATGTTGCTTTTTCATCTCCAGTCAGTGGTGTTGTTAGCATGGTGGAGCGTGGCGAACGTCGCAAAGTACTTAGTATTCGCATTACTGCCGATAAAAAACAAGAATTCAAGGATTTTGGTGTAAAGGATGTGAACAAGCTTGATGCAGGTCAGGTAAAATCGGCTTTGCTTGAAGCCGGGTTGTTTGGTTATATAAACCAGTTACCCTATGCTGTGTCAACAAATCCGCAAACCAAACCAAAAGCAATTTTCGTGTCAGCTCTTAGAGACATGCCCCTTGCAGGCGACTTTGAGTATGAGCTTCAAGGACAGGAACATGATTTCCAGACCGGACTTACAGCTCTAAGCAAAATTGCTAAAACGTATCTTGGTGTGGGTGGCAATCAGGAGATCAGTGCTTCAGATGTAGAGGTCGTTAAATTTTATGGTAAGTGTCCGGCTGGTAATGTTGGTGTTCAGATAAACCATATAGATCCTGTAAATAAAGGTGAAGTGGTTTGGACTGTTGATCCCTCAACTGTAATATTTTTTGGCAGACTGTTTAATACAGGTAATGTAAAGCTGACGCGTACGGTTGCTATAGCCGGTTCTGAGGTAAGCACCCCTTGTTATGTAGACATGCTCGTGGGGCAAGATATTTCTCCTGTAGTAAAGCGTTTTTGTAAATCTCTTGAAAACGTGCGTATTATAATGGGTAATCCTCTTACTGGTATTCCCGTAGAAAAAAAAGGTGGTGAAAAATTGCCGTATACAAATTTCTTGGGTGCTCATACAAGCGAGATAACTGTTATTCCAGAGATTATAGAGCATGATGAACTTGTGGGGTGGATAAAACCACGCTTGTCGCAGTTTAGTGTTAGTCGCAGTTATTTTTCTTGGCTTTTCGGGAAAAACAAGCAATATCGTATTGATGCACGTGTTAAAGGAGGTGAACGCCACATGATAATGAGTGGTGAATACGATAAAGTTTTGCCTATGGACATATATGGCGAATATCTTATAAAGGCAATTCTTGCAGGTGATATAGACAAGCAAGAGCAGCTTGGAATATATGAAATCAGTCCGGAGGATTTTGCCCTTGCGGAATTTGTTGACTCTTCAAAGCTTGAACTTCAACAGATTGTTCGTCACGGACTTGATATATTGAGAAAAGAAAACAGTTAAAAATAAAATCAGCGTAATATGTCTTTTTTAAGAAATTATATAAACAAGATAAAGCCAAATTTTGAGGACGGTGGCAAGCTGCATGCTTTCCACAGTGTGTTTGAAGGATTTGAGACTTTCCTTTATGTTCCAAACACAACTTCAAAGGTTGGTTCCAATATCCATGACTCCATTGATTCTAAGCGAATAATGAGTATAGTTGTAATATCATTGCTTCCGGCATTGTTTTTTGGTATGTATAATGTTGGATACCAAAACTATTTGGCGGCAGGTGCTGCCGGAAGTTTTTTTGATATGTTTGTTTACGGATTCCTTGCTGTTGTTCCCAAAATCATTGTAAGTTATGTAGTCGGGCTTGGAATAGAGTTCGCCTGGGCACAATGGAAGGGAGAAGAAATCCAGGAAGGCTATCTTGTCAGCGGAATAATAATACCGATGATTCTTCCAGTGAGTTGTCCGTTGTGGATTCTTGCACTTGCTGTTGCTTTTGCCGTAATCTTAGGTAAGGAGATATTTGGAGGTACAGGTATGAACATTTTCAATGTTGCACTTTTGGCACGAGCATTCTTGTTCTTCTCTTATCCTACAAAAATGAGCGGTGATGCAGTATGGGTAGCTACCGACAGTATATTGGGGTTTGGCAATACCCTGCCTGATACGTATACTTGTGCAACTCCACTTGGTCAGTTGGCGCAAGGCACGGTTCCATCAGCATCGCTTGTCGACAGTATTTTAGGCTTTATCCCTGGCAGCATAGGCGAAACAAGTGTCATAGCAATACTTATAGGAGCATTGATATTGCTTATCACAGGCATAGCGTCATGGAAAACGATGCTAAGTGTATTTGTTGGAGGAAGCGTTATGGCATGGATTTTCCAAGTGTCAGATAAAACTCCTGTGGAGTGGTATCAGCAAATAGTAATTGGTGGATTTTGTTTCGGTGCTGTGTTTATGGCAACCGATCCTGTTACTTCTGCCCGCACAGAAACAGGCAAGTGGATATATGGTACAATAATTGGTGCTTTAGCGGTGATAATCCGTGTGATGAATCCTGGTTTCCCTGAGGGTATGATGCTCGCAATTCTTTTTGGCAACATGATAGCCCCGACAATAGACTACTTTGTAGTGCAGAGTAATATCAATAAGCGACTTAAAAGAACAAAGAATTATGGCAAAGATTAATACAAATTCAAATACATACATTATTGCATATAGCTGCATTCTTGTTGTGGTTGTGGCATTTCTCCTTGCTTTTGTCAGTAGTTCATTGAAACAGAGGCAAGACATAAACGTATCTCTTGATAAAAAGAAACAGATACTTGCAGCATTAAATATTAGAAACTTGTCTGATGCTGAAACTGCAAGACAATATAGCGAGACAGTAAAAGCGGATGCTATTGTTGATGAGAATGGCAAAATTTTGGCTCAAGGCACACAAGGCGGTGAAAAATATGGTTTCCTTCTAAACAGTGCCGACTATAAGGCTGGCAAACTTGCAGTATACTATTGTGTTGTGAAAGGTGTACACAAGTATGTAGTGCCGGTCTACGGTATGGGACTTTGGGGACCGATATGGGGGTATATCGCAATAAATGATGACGGAAAGACTGTTTACGGTGCATATTTCAATCACGAAGGTGAGACAGCTGGCTTAGGAGCTGAAATAAAAGATTCAAAGGAATGGCAAGACCTTTTCAAGGGTAAAACCGTTTATGATGATGATTGGTTGCCAGTACTAAAAGTCTTGAAGGCGAGCGAAATAAAGAACAAGAGCTATGAAGTGGATGCAGTGACAGGTGCAACACTTACTTCTGTAGGAGTAAGCAATATGCTTCAAGACGGTTTCGCTAAGTATAAGGATTTTTTTAAAGGAGTAAAATAGTATATGGAAAATAAAATAAAAGAAGTTTTCAAAGCACCGCTCAATATCATGAACCCTGTGCTTGTGCAGGTGCTTGGAATCTGTTCAGCCTTGGCTGTTACGTCGCAGTTAAAGCCAGCACTTGTTATGGGACTTGCCGTAACGGTTATAACTGCATTCAGCAATCTTATAATTTCAGTAATCCGTGATACAGTGCCAACCCGAATCCGAATCGTTGTTCAACTTGTGGTTGTAGCAGCACTTGTCACAATAGTTAGTCAAGTTCTGAAAGCATACGTGTATGATGTCAGCGTGGAACTTTCTGTATACGTAGGACTTATCATTACTAACTGCATATTGATGGGACGTCTTGAAGCATTTGCCATGCACAACACTCCATGGCGTTCGTTTGTCGACGGTTTCGCCAATGGACTTGGTTATGGCATTATACTCGTTGTTGTTGGTGCCATTCGTGAATTGCTGGGTCGTGGTACTCTTCTTGGAATAACGGTTATTCCTGGTGGCGTTTATGATTTTGGATATATGAACAACGGCACGATGACTATGCCAGCAATGGCACTTATCATTATCGGTATTGTAATATGGATTCATAGGGCATATTTTTATAAGGAGGAGAAATAATGGAACATCTCATAAATCTTTTTTTTAGATCAATCTTCGTAGACAACATGATTTTTGCATTCTTTCTCGGAATGTGCTCATTCCTTGCAGTTTCAAAGAATGTGAAGACCTCTCTCGGACTTGGTATTGCTGTTACATTTGTGCTCTGCATAACTGTACCGGTAAACTATTTACTTCAGACTAAGGTTTTAGGACCAGACTGTGTATTGCCTGGTGTTGATCTGAGTTATCTGTCATTCATTCTTTTTATAGCAGTTATTGCCGGTATTGTGCAGCTCGTTGAAATGATTGTGGAACGTTTCTCTCCGTCTCTCTATGGAGCATTAGGAATATTCCTCCCGCTGATAGCAGTAAACTGTGCAATCATGGGTGCTTCGCTGTTTATGCAGCAGCGCATAAGTCTTGACCCGTCAAACACTCAGTACATTGGTAGTGTAGTCGATGCTTTTGTATATGCTCTTGGTTCAGGAATAGGTTGGACATTTGCTATAGTGTCGATGGGAGCTATTCGTGAGAAGATGCAGTACAGTGATGTGCCAAAGCCACTTCAAGGACTTGGCATCTCCTTTATCGTCGTAGGACTCATGGCTATGGCAATGATGTGTTTTTCAGGTTTGAAAATTTAATGTCTTAAACAGAAAACGAAAAAATGAATATAAACTTTATATTAGTCAGTATAGGAGTTTTTCTTGCTGTTATTATCACTCTTGTCGTGGTATTGCTGGTAGCAAAAAAATATCTTAGTCCAAGCGGTAAGGTTAAACTTACTGTTAATGGTGATTCTGTGCTTGAAGTAGAGCAGGGTGACAGTGTTATGAATACCCTAAACGACAATGGCATACATTTACCTTCAGCTTGTGGAGGAAAAGCCAGTTGCGGACAGTGTAAACTTCAAATTCTGAAGGGTGGGGGGGAGATTCTCGACTCTGAGAAACCTCATTTCTCCCGTAAGGAGATAAAAGAGAACTGGCGTCTTGGCTGTCAGGTCAAGATAAAAGGTGATATGGAAGTAAGGGTACCAAAATCTGTTCTTGGAGTGAAAGAATGGGAATGTACGGTTATAGGCAACCGCAATGTTGCAACTTTCATAAAAGAATTTAAAGTTGCCCTTCCTAAAGGTGAACATATGGATTTTGAACCAGGTTCTTATGCACAGATTCGTATTCCGAAATACAATATGGACTATGATAAAGATATCGACAAGAGTCTTATAGGAGATACTTACCTTCCAGCCTGGGAAAAGTTTGGACTTTTGGGATTGAAATGTAACAATCCTGAGCCAACTGTGCGTGCTTATTCTATGGCGAACTATCCAGATGAGGGTGACATTATAACTCTGAATGTTCGTATTGCCACACCACCTTTCAAACCAAAGAATCAGGGTCCAGGCTTTATAAATGTAAGTCCAGGTATTGCTTCATCCTATATATTTTCTCTGAAACCGGGCGATAAGGTAATGATGTCAGGACCTTATGGTGATTTTCATTTGCACTACGGTACAGGTCGTGAGATGATATGGGTTGGTGGTGGAGCAGGTATGGCTCCTCTGCGTGCTCAGATAATGCATATCTTGAGAACTTTGAACTGTAGAGACCGTGAGATGCACTATTTTTATGGTGCCCGTGCTTTGGAGGAAATACCATTTCTTGATGATTTTTTGCAGTTGGAGAAAGACTACAGCAATTTCCATTTCCATCTTGCTCTTGATCGCCCTGATCCTAAGGCTGATGCTGCAGGAGTAAAATATACACCTGGATTCGTTGCACCTGTTATGGGCGATACATATCTGAAACAGCATGATGCTCCGGAAGACTGTGAATATTATCTTTGCGGACCTCCAATGATGACAAAGACTGTGCTCGATTTGCTATATTCTCTTGGAGTGGAAGACGATATGATTAGCTTCGACAACTTTGGGGGATAATCAAGTAAAAAAGATAATGGTACTAAAAATAAACAGTACATATTAAAGCCTTTTATATACTAAAAAGAAACAATAGCAAGTCACAAAGATTACTGCTATTGTTTCTTTTTTATTTGTCTTTTATTATTCCTCGTGTATGATTTTCAGGTAGTCATCATATGGTATGTATTCGCCCCCCATGCTTTTCAGATGTGGTGTTTCAAACTGACAGTCAATGATATTTCCACCATTCTGCTTGAAAAGTTTTGCAAGATGTATGAGAGCCAGTTTAGATGCCGATGGTACAAGTGAGAACATGCTTTCGCCAAAGAATGCCTTTCCGATAGCAACTCCGTAAAGTCCACCCACAAGATTCTTCTCCTTGTCCCAAACCTCCACACTTGCTGCAAACCCTTGTTTATATAGCTCTGTGTAAGCTTTTATCATATCCTCGCCAAGCCATGCTCCACGCTCATTGTATCTAAGTTTGCTGCAATTTGATATAACTCCGTTGAAGTTGTGGTTAACGGTCGTTACATACATGTTCTTGTTAATCAGCGTGTGCATAGAGTGGCTTATGTGTATTTTTTCAGGAAAAATCACGAAGCGTTGCATCGGGCAATACCACATTATGTCTGGGCGGTCGCGAAAACTGTACCATGGAAAAATGCCATAACTGTAAGCCAGCAGCAAGCGGTCAACACTCAAGTCGCCACCTATTGCAAACAGTCCGTCATCCTCTCCAAGATGTGGATCAGGAAAAGCAATATCATTGTCAAGTTTGAAAATCATATAAATCTTTTTCTCTTTATTTCTTTTCTGACTTCAGGTAGAACTTGTTGTCATTATAGCATATCGTAGTTGTACCACCTTTGCTTAATGTGCCAAACAGTATTTCTTTCATGAATAGTGGCTTTATTTCTTTCGAGATAACTCTCTCCATCTCCCTTGCTCCATACTCTTTTGTAAATCCAAGTTTCAACAAAGCGTTAAAAGCCTCCTCGCTGGTTTGTGCCACAATATTTTTCGCTGTTAACATTGTATACAACTCTTTCAGCTTCTTTTCAAGAATCATTGCTGCCATATTTTCGTCCATGTCGTTGAATACCACAATATCCGACAAGCGGTTTATGAATTCAGGCTTGAAAGTCTTCTTCACTTGCTTCATCATAGCCTCTCCACGCGACACTCCACCTCCGAAGCCAATGCTTGCCTGTGATGCATATTGTGCTCCAGCATTAGATGTCATGATAAGTATAACATTACGGAAGTCAGCCTTTTGTCCTCTGTTGTCGGTAAGTTTTGCATAGTCCATAACCTGCAGCAGGATGTTGTAAATGTCGCTATGTGCTTTTTCTATCTCATCGAGCAGTAATACGCAGTTGGGCGATTTTTTGATGGCAGACGTTAGCAGACCTCCATCTTCATACCCCACATATCCGGCTGGCGAGCCTATAAGTTTAGCAACAGAATGCTTTTCAATATACTCCGACATGTCAAAGCGCACGAGTTCTACGCCAAGTTCTTTAGCCAGCACGCGTGCCACTTCTGTTTTTCCAACACCAGTTGGTCCGACAAACAGCAGCGATGCCATAGGCTTGTTCTCATCAGTCAGTCCTGCTTTTGCCATCATAACAGCATTTGTTACCTCATCAACGGCTTTGTTCTGCCCATATACAGAATTCTGTATATTTTCTTTCAGCGTTGCAATACTTTTATTGTTGTCTTCAATTAGTGCTTCTGCTTGGATTTTGCAAACCTTTTGCAAGACGGTCTCGATATTCTTTCTTGTAACGTAGATTCTTGAGCGGTTTTCTGTAGGGTGAACCTCCATATACGCTCCAGCTTCGTCTATCAGATCAATAGCCTTGTCTGGCAGTTTCCTGTCCGTAATATATTTTGCACTCGCCTTCACGGCATATTCCAAAGCCTCTTTCTTGTAGATTACTTTGTGGAATCTTTGGAAAGTTGGCTGCAGCCCATAAATTATTTTTATAGTCTCGTCAATGCTTGGCTCCAGGATATCCACAGTTTGAAACCGTCTGACGATAGCATTATCCTTTGCTATTCTTTTGTTATATTCATCATGTGTTGTTGCCCCGATGAAAGAAAGCTTTCCACTTTCAAGATAGGGTTTCAGTATATTCGAAGCGTCAGGTCCACCTTCCGAACTTCTTCCTGCTCCTACGATGTTGTGTATTTCGTCAAGATACAGAATGGCATTCTCTTCCATAGCTCCATCGAGAACCAGTTTTATTCTTTTTTCAAATTCTCCTCTATACTGTGCTCCAGCGAGCAGATTTCCAATGTTCACACCATATATTTTTCTTCCTCTCAGTCTTGGTGGCACACAGTTTGTGTTTATCAGTTTAGCCAATCCATATACAATAGCCGTTTTACCTACTCCTGGGTCTCCAATGTGCATAGGGTTATTCTTTTCCATGCGACACAGAATTTGTATAGTGCGGTCAAGTTCCTTTTCTCTTCCAATGATAGGTGTGTGGGTCCTTGCCTCTTTTGAAATGTTGCTCACGAGAGTTTTCCATTCCTCCGTATCTTTGTGAAAAACATCAGCAAAATCGTCAACCTCTTCAGTCTCAACAGGATAGTGGTTTTGTAATGATTCCATAAACATTTCCTCTCGCCCCTCAATAGCAGTTCCGAGTAGATATGCAGCCTCAGAGTCTTGAAGCGTTAGGATAGCCTGTGTATATTCGCAAACAGTGAGCAGTTGTTTTTGTTCCTTTATGCCAATTCTCATTGCGTCTTTCATTACTTCTGTGAATTGTATCGATGGCATAGGAATGCTGAAGTCAGATAAAACGGTTTCCTGTTTGTTCAACCATTCAGTCACCTCTCTCTTTATCTTTTCTCCATCTGCGTGGCAGTCGTGTAGCGTGTTCATGAATTTATCCTGTAGCAACAGAGCATAAAGCAAATGTTCAGGAGTAATGTATTCATGGTTTAGCTTTCTTGCTGTATTTACAGCTATTTGTACAACTCCTGTTATACTTGATGAATTTTCCATTTATATGCGTTCTTGTTATTTTTTCTTTGGTTATTGATGTTTTTATTCTGGCTTGTATTCAAATCTCAGCGGAAATCCATTTTCCTTTGCCATCATCAATGCCTGACCTATTTTTGTGCATGCCATGTCGAATGTATATATTCCAACCACAGCTTTACCTTCATTGTGTGTTGCGAGCATGATTGCTTCAGCCTCTTCTTCGCTTTTGTGGAATACTTTTTTCAGCACCATAACCACAAAATCCATTGTGGTTATGTCGTCATTGAATATTATAACCTTATACAATTTTGGTGCTTTGTATCTTGTCTTTTCTTTTACATCGTTCTGTTGTTGTTCCATGATTTTTCCTTTCTTTTCTTCAGTATGGTTTTGGTTGAATTAGAATTTAAACATCAGTTGTATTCTAACCCCCTGCTTGTTAGCTGTTGGTTGCGAGTTGTAATTCAGTCTTCTAACGTATTGCACACTTAGTATTTTGAAAATATTGCTTATTCCAGCCACAATCTCTGTGTAAGGTCTATGGCAATCCATAACGTTTGACCCTTCTGGAAAGACCATAAGTTCCCTACTATTTTTGTTCTTTTCCAAGAATGGGTTATTCTTGCTTGTAAGATTTCCCCACAGGCATTTCACACCAATATACTCTCTCCACTTCAGTTTTTTTATGATAGGAATTCTGTTCAGAATTTTTCCGTTCATGTTCCACCAAACATCGATGCTTGCATAGCGGTCGTTCAGAAACTCCATATTGTTCACGAGGTTGAACGTGCCATATTGTGCTATATACGATAGGTTGGCTGCAGGCATGATGAGCAGTGGGAACGGCACTTTGTTCCATTGTGCGCCAGCCCTTGCGTCAACGTTCAAGTTTCCCCAGCTATTCAAGAAGAATCTTTTGTAGAATGTAGCTTCTGTGAAGTTATAGTTGTATTCTCCACCGAGCACTCCCTTCATTCCGAACGTGTGTGAGAGTGTGAGTACCACAGCCTCCTTGTTAGCCGAGAATCTGTTTTGTTTGGTATTTATAACCTTTTCTCCAGGCGAGAAGCGAAGTGACAGCGTAGCCTCTGTCGTTCTTAGTTTCATATTTGAAAGCGGAGAACTTTCACTCAGGTAGAGCGGCGTGAATCTTAGTTCTCCGCATGCTTCGTTCTCTTCTGCTTTCAGTTTCAATGTTGTTTTCAACCCACCATACCATTCATAGTCAATAACCATTTGCTGCCTATTATAGAACATCATTTTGTTCACCTTGTTCCATTTGAAGGATGTGAACACGTTGTCCTTGTCGGTTATCATAAACTTGTCTGATGGTGAACAAACATCATACGATGATGCAAACATCACTGTGCGTTTTGGGTATTCATGCGGTAGATACTGTTTTTTGTTTAGCGAGTACGTGAGTTCCCCATTATAGTAATTTTTCTTGCTGTCCCATCCATGTGCATAATATCCCTTAAAGAACAAGTGTCGGTTCATATTTGCCGTTGTCTGTCCGTTTATTCTTGTTCTGATTCCGTCCACGAAGTTACTTGTAATCATGGTGTTTACTGGTCCGATATCAAATTTGCTTGGATTTTCTTTCGTGCCAGTTTCAACGAAATTCTCTATAAGGATTTTTAGTCCGAAGATAATATATTTAAAGTTCTTTGCATTCTCCATATCACTCAGAAACTGCGGCATGCGGTCTTCAGATCTCGTGAGCGGTACCATTCTGTTCTGTTGCCAATACATTCTATCATGAATTCTTGCATCAGGGTCGAATATTTCGTTCTGTTTACCTTTGAATACCTTTGATGGAATTTCTGCAAAAGAATAGTTTTCCATTCTCGTGTTCTTTATTACGATAGCCTTTGTCAAGAAATCCAATAGCGATAATTCAGCAATCATGTCATCTTGAGTAAGCACCCACTCACCATTGTCATTTTTGCTGTATGCCTGTTGAATCTGCAAATTGTCTACAAAATTCACGCCAGTTTTCATAGGCAGTGCCAGATGACACCTTTTTACATGTAGCGATGAATCTTTCACCACCCATAACTCTCCTCTGAATCCGAAGTCCTGCTGGTTGTTAGGCAAGAATTGCAGGTGAAAACACGAGTCTCTGTCTACCTTTACGGTGTCCACGATATAATAGCGGTAAAACTGTATGGCATCTTTTCCTATAGGACTGGTGAATCTTGCTTGCAATAGTCGTATTTGATCATCGTAGATGTCAACATTGCTGAACACGTCATTCAGCATAGTGTTCATAATGTCGCCAGTCTGTATAAACTTGTTCACACCTTCTGTTTTTTGTCCCAATACTATAGTTTTGCAAGAATGTGGTGATTTTCTGTATGCTATTCTGCTCAGAGTCTCGTCGAGCAATACCGGCAGAATCATCTTTCCGTTATATGGGCATGATTCCACCTGGTTCATCATCCAAGCAGTTTTCTTGAATTTCTTCGATTCCAGGTCTTTTGGCGTGATATCATTCAGAGCCACGGTCATCTTCTGGTATTTGTCATACTGGTAGTAGTCGTGGTTTCCTATTTCTGTTTTTTTCTTTGCAGCAATAACCCTCCTCATCAGTTCCACCGCAGGATTGTTTTTTCGCCTGTATTTTTCTTTTTTTGCCCTTACCGTAACCCCCGACAGGTTTTTGGTGTCGGGTTTCAGAGTTATCCTCATAAAGTTAGGAGTATTGGCATCAATAAGAATCTTCAGCGTGTGGTAGCCTACAGCCGTAAATGTGGCATACCATCCATTATGCCTACTGATGGTGAACTTTCCATTAGCATCGCTCACGAAGTCGCTGTCGTGTCCCTTGTATCTGATACTTGCAAAAGGGATACTGTCGCCACTTGTTTCGTCAACCACAATACCGGTAATCTGCTGTGCGTTGGCATAAATAGCGGAAAGCAAGAGTAATATGAAAATTGTTTTTATTCTTGTCATTATGGTGCAATAATGTTCAGCTCGATTACTTATAGTATGTTATACGTATTTTAATATTTCTGATAAATTGTAAATGATGTAGTCAGCCACAGGTTCTTCAACCGTGCACTCTGTCCATCCTTCACCCTTGAGCCATATGGTGTGGCATCCTGCAGCATGTGCCGGCAAAATATCTTTGTCGTAGCTGTCGCCAACAACAGTCACTTCATCCGGATGCATATTCAGTTTTCTCATACCCATTCTAAAAATCTCCGGATCGGGCTTCCTTATGCCAACAACAGCCGATTCTATTACAGCAACGAATAGTCCCTCGAAGCCGAATTCCCTAAGCACGGTGTTTATGTTGCCATAGAAATTGCTCACCAGCACAATGGGATATTTATCGGCTATTGCCTTCAGCGTTTCCACCGCCTTTGCTGTTGTGGTGCATACCTCTGAGTAGACTCTTTGCAACACCATTTCTCTGTAGTCATCACTGTTTCCGCTCATTCCATTTTCGTTTAACCATCCCATCTGCAGCCTTATTTTCTCATTTAGCGTGCTGCGGAAGTTGTGTTTTGGAGTTATAATTCTGTTGGTTGCCAATGTTCGCTCACCGTATACGTAAGCCTTGCGGAACATTTCCTCGCTCACAGGCACCATGCTGTCCCTGTATGCGTTCCACAGAACCTTTCCCCAATGGTGCCCGTTAGTGTCAAGTGTGCCACCGTAGTCGAAAATAAATCCTTTTGTCATTATTCCTGTGTTCCAATCTTTTTTGTCATCCTCATGCACAGCATCTCATGTTCGTGGTGCATATAAATATACATAATGTTCATCACTATTATCTCAAACAGCATATACAACCATGGCATATCTATGATACATCCGATGTATAGAGCAATCGCACGCAGGTTGAAAGTAAGCAAGTTGGTGTATTTCATCAGCGGTCGGCTTCCTGCAAGAAATTCCTCTTTAAGTTCTTTAGGCATGTTCAGCGGACTGCCATATTTTTGTGTAGCAGCATCCATCATCCTTTGGAAGTTTTTGGAGCGTCGTTCCTGTGTCGCGCAATATTTTGCGTAATTATAGTAGAATGCGCGGAAGAAGAGCGAGCTTTTTGGCAGTGACTTGAATATTTTCCATTGTTCCTCAGAACGATCCAGTTCGCTACCCTCTTTTCCTTTCAGAAAGAACAGGTGTATTTGTCTGTAATAGTCAGAGAGCAGGCACTGTGGCGAGTGGCTCATTATTCCAGCCATGAATGCCATTACCCAAATCCAAATACCCCATGGAGTGTCGGTTCCGGGCATGTCCTGATACATCATTCTCATGCTTAGCGCGAAGTATACGCAGAAGAACGTGACATCAGCTGAAAAGCCATCGAGCACTCTTCCGACAAGAGTTTTCTTTCCCGTAAGTCTGGCAAGCTGTCCGTCAGTGCTGTCGCAAAAGTTAGACAGCATCATGAGTATTATTCCATAAATGTTATACTCAAGTTCCGTGTGCCAAAACATCCATCCGGCAGCAGCACCAAGAATCATTCCCAACACGGTAATTATCGTAGGATGAACACCGAGTTTTTTCCATATCAGTGTGAATACCAAACCAATAGGTCTGGTAAAGTAAACGTCCATCCATTCTTCTGTATCCTTTGATTTCATCGATGCCCTAAGCATCTCTTTGAAAGTAGCCATGTTTTCTCTCCTTTTTTATTTGTTCATTATAAGCTTCGCAATAGCCTCAGCCGCATTCTCTCTGCAAACAGCGAAACTTGGCCAGTCGTTGAAGTCTATTATGGCATACGTTCCGTCATTTCTTATTATGCAGTCTCCACCATAAACATCGATGCCTGTCTGCTTTGCCAGCCTTGTTGCATTCCTGTGCAATTCTTCGATATTGAATGGTGTATGTTTTGCAATACCGTTTCTGCGTTCATTGCCGAATTTTGAAAATCCATTGTCGGTGGGGTAGGTGATATGGAAGAAGTCAGTGCCATTCACGCCATAGAATTTTACGAGATCGCCCTCCACATGTGCAGTAACCACGATATCGTTGATGCCTCTCGCCTTGAAATCCCTCACTATAGTATCGCGCTCATCATTGTTTGCAGCAAATCTTACATCGCCTTTTTCTGTTGCCGCCCTGTCGCCACGCTTTATCCACCATCCACCCTTTTCTGTGCATGATAACGGTGCCGAAGGTATTTTATTGTTTCTCATTGTCTGCTCAATGACGAATCTGGAATTTTTGTACACAGCAGCAGCACTATTCACCACTTTCACGCTATTTCTTTCAGCCTCGGTCAAGATGTGTAGTGCCACTTCGCCACGCGCCATTGAAAGTATGATATCTGCAGAATTTATCTCTTTAACATATTTCTCAATGTCTTCTTCTCTGATAGCACAGCTGATGCCAGTTCTTCTGCATACCAAATCCATTATGGCTCTGTCTCTTTCTGTAGAGTTTGGCGAGAATTTTTGTGCTCTGAAAATTGCAAGTCCCTTCATTCTTGTTCACGAGTTGCATTTTATGAAGTCTTCGGCTTTTGCAATGTCCTCCTTGTGGTCAATATCGAGAATTTTCGAGAAAGGGTAGGCTTTTAGCCTCATGCCGTCGGCAATCAGTGCCCGCTGAAAGTTTCTCATTCTGCTTTCTCCCTTTTCTATGCAGCGTTGTAGGGTGTTGAGAGATTTCGCCGACAGTGAGTAGATACCTCCCGAAACAAGAGAGCATCCATTCTTTGTGTCGTGGAATCCCGTTATGTTCATATCGCTGTCGGTAGAGATAAAGAGCGGCTTTTCATCATCAATAAAGCTTGTCACAGCCATTACTCCATCTTGCTGTCCGCTTTTTAGCATATTTTTCAGCACTCTTATATATTCGGCAAACTCTTCCTCCTTGAACACCGTGTCTACGGTAGTAAGGCAGAATATTCCCCCCTCAAGATATTTGCTTATTTCAAACATGCTGTGCATAGAGCTTGGGGTTGATTTCACTATGAACTGCAGTGGAATCCTTCTGCCTTTCAGTCCGTTTTCTTCAATTTCAGCCAGATGTCTGCTCACGAGCGTTGTTTTATCGTTGCATATAACGATAATTTCCTCTGCATCGTTTTGCATGAAGATTCTGATAAGTCGGTCAATAAGTTTTTCTCCGTTTATTTCAACGAGAGGTTTGGGCGCTTCCACCCCTTCGCCGGCAAGTCTTGAACCCTCTCCAGCAGCTATTATTGCATATTTCATTATTCTTGCATAAAAGTCAAATTTATGCAAAGTTATTGCATTCCTTTATAATAAGGAAAACAATTTAGTGTATTTTAGTTTTTTTATATGGTTTTCCCTGAAATCCGTATTATTCGTTAGATTACTTCCGTTTTGTCGGATAATCTTTATGTCAAATCTCGTGTTTCAGGGAATAATATTCATATCACCTTGCTATTCTGAGCTTGTTGATTTCCAGGTCTCCGCTGCCGGTAACTTTTTTCCTCAGCAGTTTCACGCTGCCTTTTAGCTTTATGTCACCGCTTCCTGTGATACGACAGTCCACGTTGCCTGCTTTATTGAATCCAATCTCTACATCTCCGCTGCCTGTTGTTCCTATATGTGTATTGCCACGAGCTGTGAGCTTGTCCACTTCCACATCCCCACTGCCTGTTGTTTCTATCTTTGCACCAATAGTAGTGATTCTGTTGATGTCTACATCTCCACTTCCGGTAGTCTTTATTGATACATTGTTGCATATCAAACTCTTTATGTCAATGTCGCCACTGCTCGTTGTGCTTATCTCAATATTGTCGGTGTCAATTTGCCCATTGCACTTAAAGTCACCACTACTCAAAACTCTTATGCAAGTTATGTCTGGAGCCTTCACGCGTACTTCTATTTGGTTGTCCCAAACATAAGTTCCGTTTCTCCCTCCTTTATCTTCAATTATAAGTTTTGAACCTTTATTTTTGACTTCCAGGTTTCTGACAGCTTCTTCTCTGCCCACAATTGTTATTTCAGGCTTTCCCCCGTCGCTTTGTGTGAATATTACATTTGCGCTTGTAGCAACAGTCAAGTTAGTGAAGTAGGCAGTCTGAATTTGTCTCTTCACTCTCTTTCCGCTTTTACCGGTAATTTCTGTTAGCGTATTGCCTGTATTTCCCCCCTCTGCTCTATTTGAGCATCCTGTTGTAAGTATTGCTGCAAATGCAGCGATGATAATAATTCTTTTCATAAGCCCAAAATATATTGATATATATAAGACGAATCAAATACTTTAAAAGTTGCATTATATGGATATATTCTTTTGAATTTTGTTCTATAATTACTTTTTTTAGAGTAATCTGACAAAAATATACATAAAATAGGAATTATAAATCCTTGTGATTTCATGATCTGAAATATAAAAGTGTTGCATCTGTTGCATGTTGCATTAGGCTATTTCTATGTATATGCAACACATGTAATACTTTGCAATAAGTTCCCATACCTTGCTTCTCCTTGACAGGGCAGTTACTTTAGTTTTGAAAAGGCTATGTTTTTTCATTTAGTTAGAAAAGCAAACAGTTCCTGAGAATGCAATGTCATTTCTTTTCTGTTTATAAGTAACTGTGTTTGGTATGCAATGTTGTTTTCTTTTTGATTTGAAAAGCAAACTGCTCCGCCCCTGGAAGGGGAGGGGAAGAACTTAGAGAACATAGAGTTAATAATTATTCATCACTTCAAAAAACGTATCAACCATAAAAAATGCGCTAGCCTGCCAAGGCAGATTAGCGCATAAAAGACGGCAAGTTATCACATGAAAGTCGTCGGGTTGTCACATGAAAGCCACCGGATTACTATTTTAACAGGCGTAAGCTGTAGTTTTATAGTTATTCCTTTTCGTCAAGGAATTTATATGCAGCTCTTAGTTGATGGCGCATGATACTTATCATCTCTTGACTCTCTTGGAGAATGTTGAGATAGAGCAGTGATGTTTTCAAGTTTCCGGCAGCATCGCTGTCTTGTTGCATCTCGTTTAGATGTCGCTCTCTGATGGCAGACAGTTCATCTTTACATTCGTCAGCAATAGTCAGCGTCTCTCTGTACAAATCGTAGCGGTTTGTAGAAATCATTTGCTCTGTGTGCTGCATCAAATCGTTAATCCTACGTCGCACACACTCAAAATCATTGATATATTTCTTTGGCATAGGCTGGAAGTTGTTGTCTACATGTTCCTTTATCGGGTCTACCATGCGTCGCAAACAGTACATGTATTGCTGGTTGCAGTTAGCCCCCAGATGGAACCAAGTATTTCTTTCCATGGCAATAACTTGTGGAATGCGCCTCATGGCAAGAAACTCCTGCCTACGTATTTTTTTCAGTGTGTCGCGCTCATTGTTTATGTTCTTTATAACAGAGCGCAAGTCTTTAAGACTCTCGTTGCTCATGCCATCGATAATCTTGTTGAACTGTTCGCATGTGAAGTGTGCCACGAAGCTCTGTGTTCTGCTCACATGCTTTCTCAGTAAGTCCCACACGATATCTTTGTCCTTTGTTCTCATCATAAGCTGGAACACATCATCTTTCTTCTCATTAGCCTGTTTTTTCTTGTAAGCCTGTCCGCTACGCCATAGCAGATAAATATCGAGCACCATGAAGGCTATCATGATAGGGAATCCGCCAAAGTGCATCAGAGAGCATACAAGTGCGGCAGCGGCAAAAGCCACACCGGCAGTTACGAACCATCCACCAATTACAGAGAGTACACCTGTTACGCGGAATACTGCACTGTCTCTACTCCATGCATGGTCGGCAAGCGAAGAGCCCATTGCAACCATAAATGTAACGTAGGTTGTAGAGAGTGGGAGTTTATAGTTTGTTCCTATAATGATGAGCATGGCGGCAAGTACAAGATTCACTGCAGCTCGCACTTCGTCGAAAGCAGCTCCGTTTGTTATTATCGCTTCCTCTTTGTTAAATCGTGTGTCAATCCATTTTGTTGATGATTGTGGCATCATGTGGGCAAATGCTGCACCCATATCCTGCACTGCACGCACGATGGAACGTGCCACTTTTGAAGAACCGAACATCTCGTCGCCCTCGTCCTGACGGCTAAGGTCAACACTTGTTTTTACAACATTCTGCGCTTTTTTAGAAGTTGCCATAGCCGTAATCATGATAATGCCAGCTATGAGCAAATACAGTATAGGGCTTTTTGCCGTTGTCATCAGCGATGTCATCATATAGCCATTATAGTCACCATTGCCGTTAGCATGGAAGTCAAGCAAAGAGTCGAGTCCGGCAAGAGGCACACCTATGAAGTTTACAAGGTCGTTGCCGGCAAAAGCCATTGCAAGAGCGAACGTACCCATAAGAACGATAATCTTGAACACGTTGACATGCATCAGATGGAGAAACTCGTTGAGAATGGTTGAGGCTATGAATACTGCAATAAGAAGCATAGGTGTGTTCCCCTTTATCCAGTCTTTCACGCTGTCGCTGATAAATGGCGAGCCACCAAGTCCCTTGATGAAAATAAAGTATGCAAGTGCCGTGAATGCAATTCCTCCGAATATTGCAATTGAATAGCGCAGATGTTTCTTGTAGTTGAATGTGAATACAATTCTGGAAACCCACATAACGATGGTGCCGAAGAAGAAAGCAATGGCAACCGATACGAATATTGCAATAATCACACTCAGAGCTTTACTGCTGTTCAGCAAATCAGTGAAATCGAGTGATGGATCGGCATTCATTTTGAACAAGGCAAGTATAAATGTAGCTCCCAAAAGCTCGAATACCAATGAAACTGTGGTTGATGTAGGCATACCGAGAGTGTTGAAAATGTCAAGTATTACAACATCTGTAACCATTACTGCCAGGAATATCGTCATCACCTCAGCAAATGAATAATTGGCAGGGTGCATGATACCATGGCGTGCCACATCCATCATTCCTGCACTCATCACTGCACCTATAAGCACACCGGCTGATGCAACTATCAATACGGTGCGGAACCTTGCCACCTTGGCACCTATTGCAGACTGCAGGAAGTTTACGGCATCGTTGCTCACTCCCACAAACAAGTCGAAAACTGCTAATATCAGCAGAAATGCGACAATCACAAAATAGATTGTTTCCATACGTTAAGTTTTATCTGTTTATTTTTCGGCTGCAAAAATAGCAAGGCTTTGTTACAGGCGTTTTAAACAGATATTTCATTTCTGTTACAATTCTCGAAAATATGAAATAAATAAGGGAAAAGCTCCATTCTGCAAGATAATAAAAAATCGGTAATGTTTCGCAACATCACCGATCATCTTTTTGTTTTCTAACTAACTTATTATCAACTATTCATTACTCACTTTTTCTTTTCCATGATATATTTTTGCAAAGATAATATTAAAAATACAATAAGTATCATTATTTGTGGAATAAAAATTACGTAAACGTTTGCAAAATCCAATAATTTCATTACTTTTGCATTATCTTTCGTTTATTATATATTTCTGCTAATATCTGCAGAACCATTGTTCAACGTTAATTTGGTATAGTAATGAAGCAGCATAGAGTATCTTTAAAGGATTTGGCGGCACAGCTCGGAGTGAGCATTGCCACCGTGTCGAGAGCGTTGCGAAACAGTCATGAAGTTGGCAACGAGCTCAGGCAACGCGTGCAGAAACTTGCCAAGGAGTTGAACTACCGTCCGAATCCGTTTGCCCAAAGTTTGCGCAGCGAGGCACCAAGAGTGATAGGAGTGGTTGTGCCAAATCTTGTTACGCATTATTATTCAGCAGTGCTTGACGGTATAGAAGACTATGCATCACAAGAGGGATATTCGGTTATTGCAATAAACAGCCATGAGAATTATGCCAAAGAAGAAAGGGCTATAGACAACTTTATAAACATGCACGTGGAAGGTATTATTGCGTGCTTGGCACAAGATACAGTGGACTATTCGCATTTTGAGGAAATACACAACATGGGAATACCGCTTGTGTTCTTTGCCAGAACATGTCTGCCGGAACTGTTCTCGCAAGTTGTAGCAAATGGGGCTGAGGCTGCAGAACAGGCAACATTGCACTTGTTGGAAACCGGAAGCAAAAGGGTGGCTTTTCTTGGAGGACCAAATCATCTTGATATGGTGAGACGCCGGAAACACGGGTATCTTGAGGCTTTGAAGGAAAAGAAAGTTCCTATAGACAGGAATATCATTGTTTGCGACAAGATTGATTTTGAGCAGGCAAGAGAGGCAACGCTAAACTTGCTGAAAGCAAAGAATCGACCTGATGCCATATTGGCATTCAATGACATTATAACTTATGCTGCCTTTGATGCTATAAAAACTCTCGGATTACGCATTCCACAGGATGTGGCAATAATCGGATTTACAGATACTGATGCTTCGGCTTTTGTCACACCAAAGTTGTCGTCGATTGAAGACCAGTCGCGAAAAACAGGCGCATTGGCGTGTGAGTTGTTGATGAGAAATATTTCTGGAGATACAAAGATATATAAGGAGATTGTTCCGATGATATTGAAAATTCGGGAGAGCTCGGACAAAATAAATGAAAAGTGTAATATAAAGTAAAAAAGAAAAGTATGAAGAAAAGTTTTTTAATTGCTGCTGCAGCTGCTGCCGTGATGGCATCATGTGGATCTTCGAAGGTTGCTTCGGATATTAGTGTGCTTAATGGAGAATGGAGTATCGTTGAAGTTGAGGGAACAAAGATTAATCCGGAAGACAGTGAAACTGCTCCATTTATAGGATTCAATGCGAAAGATAAAAGGCTTTATGGAAATACGGGCTGCAATTTGCTTACTGGCTCGCTGAAAGCTGATGTGGAAAAAGGTACCATAGACTTTAGTCAGACTGGCAGCACACGGATGATGTGTGCAAACATGAAGACTGAGCGCATGGTGCTGGATGCACTGAATAAGACTGTGAAATTTAAAATTAACGGGGCAAACAAATTGACTCTTAATGACAAGAGTGGCAAGACTATGGTTGTGCTGAAGAAAAAATAAACCTAGACAATTATTGATTAAATTAGAATGGGGCAGAGTCTGTAAGAGTCTCTGCCCCATTTTGTTCTTCTGAGGAAAATACACAAAACCAGTATGGGTGTTTATTGATAATCATCCTCGTTCATATCTTCGTTCAATCTGCCACGCCACAGATATTTACGTGTTTCGTGAACGATAACTCCGCTCAGGAATATAAGCGAAAGAAGGTTTGGTATAGCCATGAGGGCATTCATTACGTCAGATATATTCCAAACAAGATTTAGACTTATTATACTTCCGAAAAACACACCCACGATATAGAGTATACGATAGGCAAGTGTTAGCTTTCTTCCGCATAAATAGCCAATAGCCCTTTCTCCATAAAGTTCCCAACCGAGAATGGTGCTGAATGCAAAAGTGAGCAACCCGAAAGTTAGCAGCGGAGCACCTATATATGGAATTTTGCCAAATGCCACCTGCGTGAGCGTAGCTCCGTTGGCATAGCTTATGTCGGGATATGCCATCACGCTGCTTACAATAACAAGTCCTGTGAGGGCACAGATTACAACCGTGTCCCAAAATGTTCCTGTAGACGAAACAAGAGCTTGTCTTACAGGATTCTTTGTCTGTGCTGCCGATGCTACTATCGGTGCAGAACCCATCCCCGACTCGTTGGAGAATAGTCCTCTTGCAATTCCGTATCTTGCTGCTATCATTAATGTGCTGCCGGCAAAACCGCCACCTGCAGCCCTTGACGTAAAAGCCGACTTGAAGATGGTTGTTATTGCAGGTACTACATAGCCAGAATTTATTATGAGGATTGTTATGCACCCCAATACATACAGCAGTGCCATGAATGGTACGAGAGTGCTGCATACCCTTGATATACTTTTTATTCCGCCAAGGATGACTGCTGCAGTGAGAGCACACACAAATGCTCCACTTATCCATGGCGATACACCATACGACTGTTTAACCAGTGTAGCAATGGCGTTAGCCTGAACAGTGTTTCCGATACCGAAAGCTGCAATGCCTGTGAACACGGCAAACATGATGGCAAGTTTTCGCCACCCCAAGCCACGCTCAAGAGCATACATCGGACCACCGTATATCTTTCCGCTTTTGCTCCTTATTCTGTATTTTATGGCAAGCAGACCTTCGGCATATTTTGTTGAAATACCGAAAAAACCGGTTATCCAGCACCAAAACACTGCTCCTGGACCGCCAAGTGCTACGGCTGTTGCTACTCCAATAATGTTTCCTGTTCCGATAGTTGCAGCAAGAGCAGTGGCAAGTGCTCCAAACTGCGAAACATCGCCTTTTGAATCATTGTCGCGCTTCACTGACAGTTTTATTGCCGTAAGTAGCTTTCGCTGCGGAAATCTTAGTCTTATGGTAAGGAATATGTGTGTGCCAAGCAGCAGAATCATCATTGGCCACCCCCATAGAAATCCACTCAGTTGGGTAAAAAAATCATTCACCTGTTCCATATTTATGATTGTTGCATTTGTGGTTATGTTTTTGTTTCTCGATATTTATATATTTTATTCTTATTGATATTTTTATATTCTGTATCCTTATGCTCTTTTATTGTTATATCAGCTTTTAATTATCAAATTCAATGCTGTATTTCTCTACTCCCATAGCCTTCAGCATTTTTCCTATTTGCTCTTTGGCATTGTCTTTTGCTGTGTTCATATTTTGTGGTGTGAGGCATCTTTGTTTCATCTTCATGTATGCTGTGTTATACATTTTTTCCCTGTCGGCATCGCTCCACTTGCCTGTTTCTATAAAAGCTTTGGAACGAGCTTCGTCAATAAAGTTATTGTCGAGAAGTTCTACTTTCGGCAATCTTACAGCAATGCTGTCGGTGCCAACTTGTTTTATCCAGCGTGGAGTGGTTTTGTGCATGTTTATGCCAATGCTCAGTTTTCCGTAGTAAATCCTTACAAGCCTGTCGTCGCTGAAGAATCCCTTTCTTATAGTGTCAACCATTTCTTCGTCGTTTATCGAAAGAAATTCCCATTCGCCAATTTCGTTCATTGCTGTTATTATGTTTGGGGTGACATCTATTTTTTTGTCAACCTCAATTTTTGCCATTTCACTTTCCGTATTTTTACAGAAGTGATACACTGATATTATGACGGTGATTATTATCACAGCCCACAGAAATATATTTAGCTTTGTAAGAGTAATATTTGCTCTCTGCTTTGTTTTATTATCGTTGTCTGTCATTGTTCGTTATCTGCCTTTTAGGTTCTTATCTGCCTTTAGAGATGTTTATCTGCCTTCTATAACAGTTGTGGGGTCTACCATTTTTATAATTTCCTTGGCTGTAAAATCCTTGCGGAAGGTTATTGTTATTTCGCTGTCCTTATATCCTAAACCAACGAATAATGGTACTATGATTTTTGCAGCGCTTTCTTTTGCCATTTGGGTTATTCCCATCTCTGGAATGTCTTTTATAATGGCTTCACGACCTTGTAACTCATAGCTTGAAAGTTCTTCGTCTGTAAAGTTCTGGCGCATCAGTGCTACATATTTTTTTATTTCCGCATGGCTGATTTTTGTGGCGGTTAGCTCCACTTTTGGGTCGGGCAGAATAATTTCAACATTTCTTCCGTTTCTTTTTATGTTTTTTGCCGAAAAGCCAGTAAAGTCAATATTGGCTTTTATCGTTGCGTTCATAGGAATAGCAACTTTCCTTTCTCCCATTGGCAGAGATATGTTGTAGTCATGATTTAAAATTTTACCTTTCACTCTTACTTTATCATCATGGGTTATTATTTTATGCACTTTATATTCTGCTGTGTATAATTTTGAGCATCTTTGTATTTGAGATACAAGCATGGGAATGGTGTCAATGTCTTTGCACTTGTTTGTATTTTTGCTTTTTTCTTTTGTGCAATTTGTCAAAGATATTGACGTGATACATATTATTATAAGTATAAATACATTCTTCATATTGTCATTTTGAAACAAAAATACTAAATATTACTGCAAAGATAATGCAAATTGATGAAATACGGCAGCAAAGTTATTCCTTTTTGTTATATTGCTTGTTTTTCTTTTTCTTTATTGTCAAAATATCCATGCTTTTTTATTGTTTTCTGTATTATTTCCACTACCTTTGCATTCAATTAAATACTATAACTTTAAAAAATATACAGAGATAAATGAAAAGCATTTATGCTGCAATGATTTTTGCTTTTGGCACTATGACTGTTGTCTCGTGTGCCGAAAAGAAGAAGACAAATGATATTATAGCTCCAAAACCTGTTGTGAAGGCTCCGTCAGCACCTGTAAAGATGCAGAATTATAACCATTCGGAAAGTGTGGAATGGATTGGAATGAATTATAAAGTTGTTGTGAAGAGAACTGTTGACGAGGATGCTCCAGTTTTTGAGGATGAAAGCAACAATAAGTATTATAATAATAAGGTACTGCTAACGGTGTTGCGTCCTGACGGAACGGAATTTTTCAAGCGTGAATTCAGAAAAGGTGATTTTTCGCAAATCGTTGAGAATTCATATATTGATAAGGCTACTTTGCTTGGAATTGTGCTGGATCATGCTCAGGGTGATAATCTCGTTTTTGTGGCAAGCGTTGGGTCGCCAGACCAGTTGAGCGATGATTTCGTTCCTGTTGCTCTTACTCTTTCAAGAACAGGACAGGTATCTATGAAGAAAGGGCAAGATATTGGAACTTCAAATAATCCGGATGCAGATGAAGAAGATGGTGTTTAATACCTCTGCTTCATCTGGTTTCCAAATGATAAGAAATAAAGCGGATATTTTTGATTCTTTATTTTAATGTTAGTTCTACAGGGCAATGATCAGAACCGTAAATCTCAGTATGTATCTTTGCATCACAAAGGCGCTCTTGTAGTCTGTCAGACACAATGAAATAGTCTATACGCCATCCGGCATTCTTTTCTCTTGCCTTGAATCTGTATGACCACCATGAATAAATATCTTTTTGCTCAGGATAGAAGAAACGGAATGTGTCTATGAAACCACTGTTGAGCCATACAGACATTTTGTTCCTCTCTTCATCTGTGAACCCTGCATTTTTTCTATTCGTTTTAGGATTCTTTAGGTCTATTTCTTCGTGTGCTACATTAAGGTCGCCACAAACAATAACAGGCTTTTTCTTGTCGAGTTCTTTCAGATAGGCAAGAAAATCATCCTCCCATTTCATCCTGTATTCAAGTCGGCGCAATCCATCTTGCGAGTTAGGAGTGTAGACTGTTATAATGTAGAAGTCTTCCATTTCGAGAGTTATCACTCTTCCTTCGTGATCATGTTCCTCAATTCCTAAGCCGTAAGCCACAGAGAGCGGTTCATGCTTTGTAAATATTGCTGTGCCAGAATAACCTTTCTTTTCGGCATAATTCCAATATGACTTATAGCCTTCATACTGCAAGTCAAGTTGTCCGGCTTGCATCTTTGTTTCCTGCAAGCAAAAGAAGTCAGCGTCAAGTTGTTTGAAAATTTCGCTAAATCCCTTTCCCTCGCATGCTCTTAATCCGTTAACGTTCCATGATATGAATTTCATAATTGCTGGCTTTTGTTTATAAATTAGGGCGGACTTCTTTTTTAAGCCCGCCCCGATTATAGATGATTCTATTACTGATTTAAACTATGCATTCTTTTTTAGAACTTTGCCATCTTTATTGCATCAACGGCACATTCATCACCTTTGTTGCCATATTTGCCACCACATCTGTCTTTTGCCTGTTGCAAATCATTAGTGGTGAGCAATCCGTAGATTACAGGGATTTCGCTCTTTGCATTAAGCCTTGCAATACCGTAGGTTACTCCTTGGCATATATAGTCAAAGTGAGGTGTTTCACCTCTGATAACGCTTCCCAAGATTATAATGGCATCATATCCACCATTTAGAGTCATTTGGTGAGCTCCGTATATAAGTTCAAAACTTCCTGGAACAGTTTTCACGTGAATGTTCTCTGGCAGTGCTCCATGCTTTTCAAGTGTTGTCATACATCCATCAAGTAGAGCACCTGTTATCTCAGGATTCCATTCTGCTACAACGATGCCGAAGCACATGTTGCTTGCATCTGGCACTTTGTCAAATTCGTAGTCAGAAAGATTGTGTAGTGCGGTTGCCATTATAATTATTTATTAGAAGCTCTTTCGATGTATTTGTCAATCTCCATAGAAACAGGAGAGCTTACGTATTTCTTCTTGATATCTTGATATATTTGCAAAGCGTCATCCTTTTTGTTTTGACTCTCAAGAATTTCTCCTGCCTGAATCAAGAAAGTTGGAGAAAGACTGTTGTTTGCATTTCCTTCAGCTTCGCTGTCTGCCATCTTTGCTGCTTTCTTCAAAGCTTCTACTGCTTTGTCAAGTTGGTTCAAATGTGCGTATGCGTTGCCAAGTGCTGCTACTGCAGCTGGACTTATCATCTCATCATCAGCAGGCGAATACTCTTCAAGATATTTAGCTGCGTCATTCCATTTGTTTAAATTTGCAAAGCATAGTCCTGCATATAGGTTTGCAAGGTTTCCTGCATCAGTGCTGCTATAGTCAGAAGCAATGGCTTTAAAGCCTGCATACCCTGCACCGTCACCATTGAGTGCTTTGTCAAATTGCTGATTTGCAAAATAATCCTGACCTTTTGCCAAGGCTGTGCTTGCTTCATCCTGGCGTGGACCTGCAACATACTCATTGTATGCAAGAACACCGGCAACAATAATGATAACTGCTAAAATTGCGTAGATGATAACTTTCTTGTTTTTCATGAAGAAAGCCTCATTCTTGTTCAAAGCGCTGTCAATATTGACTGCGCTGTCTTTTTCAAATGATTTTGCCATTATTTGTTTTGTTTTTATTTTATTCCTTAATTTATAAAGCGTGGCAAAATTACGTAAATATTCTCATATATTGAAATTTATACTTGTTTTTTTTCTTTATTGACATATAAAAGATGTAACTTTGCAATGTTCTATACGCAAAAAGTATTTTGGAAAGTATGTATCTAAAGAGATTTTCAATTATCGGTTTTAAAAATATAGCTCAGTCTACACTTGATTTATGTCCGGGTATAAATTGTTTTTTGGGGCATAATGGGGTGGGAAAGACGAATTTCCTTGATGCTGTTTATTATCTTTCATTTTGCAAAAGTTCTAATTGTTCCGTTGATTCACAAGTTATAAAACATGGAAACGATTTTTGCGTGTTAGAAGGCGAATATGTAGCAGAGAACGGTGATGAAGAAAACATTTATTGCGGAATGAAGCGAGGGGTGAAAAAGCGCTTTCGCAGAAATAAAAAGGATTATAAAAGATTGTCTGAGCATATAGGGCTTATTCCGCTCATTTTGGTTTCCCCTTCTGATACATACCTCATTGAAGGGGCAAGTGATGAAAGGCGAAAATTGATGGATATTGTAATTTCTCAGACAGACCCTACATATATAAATTCTGTTAATCGATACAATAAAGCTCTTCAGCAAAGGAATACTCTTCTGAAAATGGATGATGAACCGGATTCTGCCCTTCTCGATATTTGGGAGGAACAGATGGCTGTTGAAGGAGAACTGATATATGCCAAGCGCAACGATTTTATAAATAAGCTTGTGCCAAAGTTTCAGGATTTTTATTCGAAAATCTCTGGAGGAAAGGAATCTGTTAGCTTGAAGTATATTTCCCATTGCCAGCGTGGACCTTTGCTTGATGTTATTCGCAGAGACCGTGCAAAAGACCGTGCCGTGGGGTATTCTTTGCATGGCATACACCGTGATGATCTTGAGATGTTGCTTGAGGATTATCCAATGAAGCGCGAAGGAAGTCAAGGTCAGAACAAGACTTTTGTTATATCGTTGAAGCTTGCACAGTTCAAGTATCTGTGTGAGACAGCTTCGGCAACGAAGCCTATATTGCTTCTCGATGATATCTTTGATAAACTTGATGCCGATAGGGTTGAGCAAATTGTCCATCTTGTATCGGGAGATGCTTTCGGTCAAATCTTCTTGACCGACACAAACCGTGATCACCTTGACTCCATCTTACAGTCGTGTGAGTCTGAATATAGAATTTTTATGGTTGAGAATGGAGAAGCTATTGTAAATTCTTGATTATGAGGATTTTTATGCTTATATATAGTGGAGTGAATTAGAAATAAGAAAGTTTTGTTTATAAAAGTTGTTGAAAAAGATGTTCAGACGTGATGTTAAGAATCTTGCAGACGTATTAAATCTTTGTTTGCGTCAAAATGGTCTTGAAACTCCTTTGAACCAGCATCGGATTATTGATGCTTGGGAAAAGGTAGTAGGTCCGGGTATCTCTGCTTATACAAAAGAAAAGTTTATAAAAAATCAAACTTTGTTCGTTAAAATAAGCAATCCTGCATTGCGTGGCGATTTGTCTATGATGAAGTCCCAACTTGTGCAGCGGTTGAACAATGCTGTAGGAAGCATGGTTATTGCTGATATACGGATATACTAAATTATAATGTCCATTTTTATGTCATACTTGTCTGTTGGTATTTTATCGAATTTCTGAAAAGGAAAACAAATTCCAATCTTTAGCTTTTCTGGAACTTTCTCTAAAAATCTGTCATAAAAGCCTTTACCTCTGCCTAAGCGGTTGCCGTGGGAATCAAATCCCATTCCTGGCACTACTATGACATCAATAGATTTATAGTCTTGAAATAATCTTCCGCAAGGTTCCAATATGTTAAAACTGCCAATGTGCAGATCATTGTCGTTTGTATAAGTTCGCAATTCCATTTCCGTTTCACTTGTCACAACCGGCAGTATGATTTCTTTTCCTTTGTTTTTCAGTTCGTGGATAGCATCAAGTGTGTAAACTTCATCCGGTAACGAACAGTATAACATTATTGTTTTGGCTTTATTTATAGCAGAAAGCTCAAGGAGCTTTCGCATTATAGGTTGCGAGAGTTCCTTGAGCTGCGTGTCAGAATACTGTTTTTTCAGCAGTCTTACTTCTTTTCTTAATTCTTTTTTTGTTAGCATACTTTTGTATGTAATGCAATTCCGATAAGCTTTTACCTTGACAATCTTGCTCTTCCTATATTTTGTTTGTTCACAGTCTTTTGTTTCTTGGCTACTGTTTTTTGGGGAAAAGCTGCATTATTGTTGAATACATTAAGAGCCGTTCTTATTACATTGTCATCTTGGTTGATGTATTGAGTCCATGCATTATCGTCAAGCATATTATATATAATTCTGCTGTTGATAGATTTCTCAAGTAATCTGTGTGATTTCTTAATCATCAGATTTCGGCGTTGCAGTCCGTTTTTGTTGGCGAAACTTGCAAACTGGTCTACTGTATTTTGTTTTTTGAGATAATCTGCCAATTCCATCATCTCTTTGAAGTTATTCAGCTTGATGCGGTTGTTGTCTGTATATGTAAACGCAAATTGAAGGATAAGTCCGCTCAGGCTTGCTTCTTTGAAATAGGATGTTATGCCGATAGTGTCCTCCGGGACAAAAATGTCAGGTGTGATGCCACCTCCTCCATACACAATTCTTCCTATGCCAGTGTGGTAAGCAGGTCCTGTATGCTTTATACTGTCTTGCGAGAAGAACTCACCATGCTGGTATCTTGACAGGAGATCTTCTTCATAGTCTAAGTTGTCGCCAGAAGTATATGGCTTCTGTATGCAGCGTCCAGACGGAGTGTAGTATCTTGCCACGGTAAGCCGTATCATGCTGCCATCAGGAAATTCCATCTGTTTTTGCACAAGTCCTTTTCCGAACGACCGTCTGCCTATAATAGTTCCACGGTCATTATCTTGTATAGCTCCGGCAAAAATTTCAGATGCAGATGCTGAAGCCTCGTTTATGAGTACAACGAGCGGTATGTTCTGATAACTTCCGCGTCCGTCACTCTTGTAGTCTACTCGTGGAGACTTGCGTCCTTGTGTATATACAATAAGCTTGTTCTTAGGCAAGAACTCGTTTATCATCTGTACAGCCGATTCAAGATAGCCACCAGTATTGTCTCGTAGATCTATAACTAAGTTGCTGAATCCCTCTTGCGACAGTTCAGCAAGTGAAACGAGAAGTTCTGCATACGTGTTCTCTCCGAAGTTCTTGATTTTTATGTATCCAGTATTTTCGTCAAGCATGTAAACCGCAGAGATGCTTTTTTGTGGAATGTCGGCACGCGTTATAGTGAAATATTTGATATTGCTTGAACCATATCTTACAACACCGATTTTCACCTTTGTGCCTTTCTTTCCTTTTAGTCTTCGCATAGCCTCTTCGTTGGTAACTATTTTTCCTACAAAAGGCTTACCGTCAACACTTACTATTTTATCACCTGCGCATACACCAGCCTGTTGTGCCGGTCCGTTTTTTATCACGTTTTGCACGTGGATAGTGTCTTGTCTGATAACAAACTCTACTCCTATTCCTGAGAATGATCCCTTCAAGTCATCTTGTGTCTTTTGCACATCCGCAGCACTTATGTATACGGAGTGAGGGTCGAGATCAGAAAGGATTTGCGGAATAGCCTTGTCTACAAGCGAGTCTATGTTCACAGCATCAACATATTGATCATCGATTATGTGAAGCAAGTTGTTCAGTCTGTTGCTTCCTGAGTTTATGATACTCAGTCTGTTGCCAGAGAAATGGTTTGCATAGAAAGTTCCAATGACAACTCCTATGATTACGCTCACAGCCATCAATAAAGGTGTGAAGCGGTTAGGCCTATTTTGTTTCATATTCTTCAGGATTGAGATGTATTACTTCGATATTAGCCTTTTTCAGTAAGTCTATGCCATCTGTCAGACGATAGTCCTTGGCATAGACAACACGCTTTATTCCTGATTGTATTATCAGTTTTGAGCATTCAATGCATGGAGCGTCTGTCACATACAATGTTGCTCCATCGCTATTGTTGGAGCTTCGTGCAAGTTTCGTTATTGCATTAGCTTCTGCATGCAACACGTATGGATGAGTAACATTATTGCTATCCTCGCATACGTTTTCAAATCCGCTTGGCGTTCCATTGTATCCATCGCTGATTATCATTTTGTCTTTTACGACAAGGCATCCCACTTGTCTGCGTTTACAATAACTGTTCTCCGACCAGATGCGTGCCATTCTCAGATACCGCAAATCAAGCTTGAATTGTTTATTATTGTTGTCCATAACTTATATTATATATGGATTGTCTATAACGTGTTATTCTTTTGTACTCTTTCTTTTGATGCCGTTTCTCTCGAGCAATGCATCTATAGTAGGTTCCCCACCACGGAATCTCTTGTATAATGTCATGGGATGTTCAGTTCCTCCCTTGGAGAGAATGCATTCGCGGAATCTCTGTGCTGTATCTTTATTGAATATTCCACTTTTCTTAAATACGCTGAATGCATCGGCATCAAGCACTTCTGCCCATTTA
Organism: uncultured Prevotella sp.; assembly: GCA_934217675.1. GTDB lineage: Bacteria > Bacteroidota > Bacteroidia > Bacteroidales > Bacteroidaceae > Prevotella. The sequence goes on from CAKQCV010000018.1 coordinate 39,564, forward strand.
TAGCTGTAATAGCCAGCAGCATATCCGCCAGCCATAATATGGCTGAACTGCACAGTCATGCAGGTGTTTGGCAGTTGTTTCAGTACCATGGCTTTTTGCCATGCTTTTTTCTCGAATGGTATGATGTTTTCATTGAAAGGCTCTTTTTTTGTATAATAAGCCATGTCAAGAAGCCCGAAACTAACTTGTCTCATGCATCCGTATGCCACCATGAAGTTTCTGCTCTTTGCTATTCTGTTGATTAATTCATCAGGAATAGGCTCTCCTGTTTTGTAGTGGAAAGCAAAAGTGCGCAGGAATTCTTTTTCTGCAGCATAATTCTCCATGAATTGTGAAGGCAGCTCTACGAAATCCCACCATACATTCGTTCCTGATAAGCTCTCGAATCTGGTATTTGCAAACATGCCATGTAAAGAGTGTCCAAACTCGTGAAGAAATGTTTCCACTTCTCCCAATGTCAGCAGGGCAGGTTTTTCTTCTGTTGGTTTTGTCAAATTCATGACAACACTGACATGTGGTCTGACGTTTTCTCCTTTTCTGTCAATCCATTGTCCTTGGTATTCTGTCATCCATGCCCCGCCTTGTTTCCCTTTTCTTGGGTGGAAGTCGGCATAGAAAACAGCAAGATAAGAACCGTCTTTATCATAAACCTCATATGCTTTTACGTCAGGATGGTATACAGGTATTTCTTTATTCTCTTTAAATGTTATGCCATATAGCTTGTTGGCAAGCCCGAATACTCCATCAATTACTTTGCTCAATTCAAAATACGGTCTTAGCATTTCTGAATCGAGGTTGTAGCGTTCCAACTGTAGTTTATGGGAGTAGTAGCTGAAATCCCATGGCTCCATGATGAAATCATTTCCCTCCATGGCTTTAGCTTTGTCTTCAATGTCTTTTACTTCCTCTTTTGCCGTTGGCATATAAGCATCTATAAGATCGTTAAGCAGCTTATATACATTTTCTGCATTGCCAGCCATTCGGTTTTTCAACACGTAGTCTGCGTAAGTGTCAAATCCGAGCAACTGTGCAATTTCGCGCCTTAGATTTACAATTTTCTTGCAAATGTCTAAGTTGTTCTCATTGTTGTCGTGAGTACAAACAGTGTTTTTCTGCATGTACATCTCTTTTCTTAATTCGCGTTTGGTGGAATATGTCATAAATGGGCTGTAGCTTGGATAATCAAGCGTGAATACCCATCCCTGTTTTCCATGTTCCTTTGCTGCAGTGGCAGCAGCTTCACGTGCAGTTTCAGGCAGTCCGTCAAGGTCATTCTCATCTGTTATGTTCAGTATGAAAGCCTTGTTCTCTTTCAGCAGGTTCTGTGAAAACTGCAATGACAGCATGCTTGCTTCTTCTGTGAGCTTGCGTAATTTTTCTTTCCCGTTTTCATCAAGTAGTGCACCGCTTCTCAGAAAGCCGTCATAACAGTTATTGAGAAGCATCTGCTCCTCTGGTGTAAGCTCTCTGTGATTGTCGTATACAGCTTTTATTCTTTCAAAAAGCTTTTTGTTAAGCCTTACGTCATTAGCGTGCTTTGTAAGAATAGGTTGTATCTTCTGTGCCAGAGCATCCATTTCATCGTTTGTCTCGGCACTAAGCAAGTTGAAGAACACAGTAGATACTCTTGATAACAAATCGTAATATCCGTCCTTGTCGTCATCAACATTGATTATAGTGTTGTCAAAAGTTGGTTCTGCAGGGTTGTTAATAGTTTTTTCAATTTGTTCGTCATCTCTTCTGATGCCTTCAAGAAAAGCCTCCTCATAGTCTTCAAGCCTTATTTTATCAAACGGAACTGTTTCGTGTGGTGTTTTATAATGCTCAAAGAAAGGATTCTTTCTTTCGTTCTTTTCTCTTGTAATTTCTTCCATACTAACTTTTTCTTTGCTTTTTGCTAAAATCTTAGCATCTTTATATTTATGCAAAGATAGTGTTTTTCTCTCTTATGTGTATTATGCTATATACACATTTAACACATTTAAAATCTTTCAGACTATTCTTACAGTACTTGAGCTGAAAAATAGTCTGAAAGTATTGGTTCTGTTTCGATAGGATGGTGATTTACCCTATCATTTCCTTTATTGCCTCTCTCAGCATTTTCATGTTGGTAGGCTTTGTGAAGTACTTGTTCATACCGCTTTCCAAACCTTTTTCCTGGTCGGTAGAATAAGCGTATGCTGTAAGTCCGATAATTGGCACTGTTGTTGATATTTCGCGTATTCTCATCGTTGCCTCATTGCCATCCATTATAGGCATGCCGATATCCATGATTATCAAGTCTGGTTGCAGTTGCATAAATTTCTCTACAGCTTCCTTTCCGTTGAAGGCATGGAATATTTGATATTCTTTTGACAAGACAAATTCCAGAAGCTTGTAGTTGCTGATGTTATCTTCGGCTATTAAAATTTTTTTAGCTTCCATAGGTTATAATTGTATTTTTTTAATTATATGTTGTTTTTATTATTCAAATGTTCTGTGGTATACCTTTCGGGGGGGGTAGTTTGCTTCCTCTTCTTTACTCTTTGGAATAGTTAGAGGATGCGTAAATACTAATCTTGCACCTTTAGTATAGTTGGTGTCCACCCAAATCTTTCCGCCAAGTTTTTCGATAAAGACTCTACAGAGAGAGAGTCCGAGTCCTGTTCCTTGTGCAAATTGGTTTAGTTTTACAAAACGCTCGAAAACTTTTTCCGCCTTGTCCTTTGGTATGCCAATACCAGAGTCGGTGACGGCAAATTCAAGTATTTTTTTCTCTTCATCTATCTTAAAACTAAGCTCAATGAACCCTTCTTTTGTAAATTTGCTTGCATTGGTAAGCAAGTTTATTATAATCTGCTTCAGTCTTGTTGAATCAGTCTTTATCGTAAGTTTCTCAACAGGGAAGTTTTCTCTGAATTCCACGTTCTCAAGTTCTTTCGCATGTTTTACTGATACAAGACTTGTGTTGCATAAGTCTACTATATCACAAGGCTCGTTTTCCATTGTTACAATGCCCGATTCAATTCTCGATATATCAAGGATACTGTTTATCAATTGCAATAACAAGTTGGAGTTCTCATGGATAATATGTCTGAATTGCACCTTGTCTTCAGTGCTGAAGTCATCTTGCACGAGCAGGTCAGAAAACCCCACAATAGCATTAAGTGGAGTTCTTATTTCATGGCTCATGTTTGCGATGAATGAAGTCTTGATGTTGTTTGCCGCCTCTGCAATATCCTTTGCTTCCTTCAGTTCTTTTGCTTGTGCCTCCAAATTATCCTTCAGAGTCCTTATCTTAACGATATAGTATAGTGAATATGCAAAGGCAATAATGATAAACAGCATTATTCCGAAAAACCATATTAAGATATGGTGGTATTGAGTAAAGAAGTCTTTAGGCGTATTTATCAGCAATGCTTCTTTTGGCAGTAAATCTTTGTTTACTCCTAAATTGTTCAACTGATCCTCGTCAAAGCAATATTGTCCTGGGTATATCTTTATAAAGTTTTTTTTGCCAGTCTTGCTTCTCAGAAATTTGTTTGCAAGAATAGCCAGATCCTTGCCGTGGTCAGTATATACAGGGTCGTAACCGCCCAAAGCCCAGTTCCCCATACCTACAGAGCTAAGTGAGAATGCAGGCAGTTTTTTGTTTGCTGCAAATAATGTTCCTGTGGTGTTTGCAAGAACGAAATTGTCTTTACTGTCAATTCTCCATGTTCCTATGAATAAAACTGTAGGGAATCTCAATTTCTTTATCTTGCCGGCCATTTGATTGATATCATTTATTCTGCCGTCAAGAATCTTTAATTTCAGTTCCTTGTGTCTGCTCATTACTTTTTTAACGAGAGCCTGCATCATTACGCCACCCATTGAATAGTCGGTAAGCAAGGCTATTTCTTTCATTTCCGGATATAACCTTTGTGCAATTTTTATATTCTTTTCAATATTGTATTTATAGAAAGTTCCACCTACAATGTTGAAGTCTTTCTTTTCTGTATATTCAATACTTTTAGGCATCCATTTCTGTAAATTCAAATCGCTGTCTTTCGGCAATATAACTGTGTTTGTACCAACCAATGAAGGCATACACGGAATTTTTTTCGCAAAATCTGTTTCTTGCGAAAGAAATGCCGACCATGCTTCTGGTCCCATAAGTATAGTTAATGCAGGAGGAGTCTTTTCATATTTTTTTAGTATGTTTTTCATTTGTCCCTTCCAACGGTTCCCCTCTGACAGACCGTTGCAGTTTAGGGTTTCTATGTTTATTTCTGTCTTTCCATTGTCAAGCTTGCTGAATTCTTCATTAAAAGAACTCAAATTTGAATACATTTTCTTTGTGTCGGGATTGTAAGAAGTGATAATAAGAATCTTCTGTCTGTTACCGGCAGCTTTGTTGGTAACACACATAAATAATGCTACTGTCAGCAGCAAAAGTCTAATTGTCCAAGTCTTATATTCCTGTATATTCATTGTATAATGTATTCATTACATTATTTATATTGACTACAATGATTCTATTTTGTAACTAATTGATAGTCACTTCTTGTTTGCTATATGAAAAGTATGGATTCAAATAACAAGTGCAAAGTTAATATAAAAGTTTTAAAATGACTTCATTTCGTGATATAAAACTTAACTTTTCTATAGTTAAAATCTTAAACAATATAATATATTCCTTTGGTTTAATATAAGCAATGCATGCAGAATTCTTCCGTATTAGTAATAGTGCAGCATATTTGCACTGGGGGTGCAGCGGTGGCGTATTGTTGGTGCATTGTGTTTGCAATCGGCATTTGTGATGGCTTTTATAATCTCGTGTGGTGTATATTCTGTAGTCCCTAAATACATAGTGGATAGATTGTATGCATCCCTCATCCCTCACAGTATCCCTCACTCT
>CAKQCV010000019.1 GCA_934217675.1 uncultured Prevotella sp.
ATTAACATTAATATTTTATTAAAATGGCAAAAGAAAAAAAGTTTATCACTTGTGATGGTAACGAGGCTGCCGCTCATGTGAGCTATATGTTCTCTGAGGTAGCTGCCATTTATCCTATCACACCGTCATCTCCAATGGCGGAGCATGTTGACGAGTGGGCTGCAAGAGGTCGTAAGAACATTTGGGGTCAGACCGTTAGCGTACAGGAAATGCAGTCTGAGGGTGGTGCAGCAGGTGCTGTTCACGGCTCACTTCAGGCTGGTGCCCTCACAACAACATTCACAGCTTCACAGGGTCTGTTGTTGATGATTCCTAATATGTATAAGATCGCAGGTGAGATGCTTCCTTGCGTGTTCAATGTTTCTGCTCGTTCACTTGCTACACAGTCTTTGTGTATCTTCGGTGACCACATGGATGTTATGGCATGCCGTCAGACTGGTTTCGCCATGTTCTGTTCAGGTTCAGTTCAGGAGGTTATGGACCTTTCTGCTGTTCCTCATCTTGCAACTTTGAAGTGTGATATTCCATTTATCAACTTCTTTGATGGATTCCGTACTTCTCATGAGTATCATAAGATTGAGCTCCTTGATCAAGATGAAGTTGCAAAGCTGGTAGATCCAGCTGACATCAAGCGTTTCCGTGATCGTGCTCTTACTCCAGAGCGTCCTGTAACACGTGGTACTGCTGAAAACCCAGAAACATTCTTCACACATTGCGAGTCTCGTAATGAGTATTATGAAAAACTTCCTGAGGTTGTTGAGCATTACATGCAGGAACTTGGCAAGATTACAGGTCGTGAGCATCATCTGTTTGACTATTATGGAGCTGCTGATGCAGAGCGCGTAATCATTTTGATGGGTTCTGCAACAGAGGCTGCTCGTGAGGCAATTGATTACTTGACTGCTAAGGGTGAGAAGGTTGGTATGGTTAGTGTACACCTCTTCCGTCCATTTAGCGTTAAGCATTTGATAGCTGCAGTTCCAGCATCTTGCAAGAAAATTGCAGTACTCGATCGTACAAAGGAACCAGGAGCTGATGCTGAACCGTTGTATCTTGACGTTAAGAATGCATTCTATAATGTTGAGAACAAGCCTATTATCGTTGGTGGTCGTTATGGACTTGGTTCTAATGATACAACTCCAGCTAAGATTATCTCTGTATTCAATAATCTTGCATTGCCAGAGCCAAAGGATCACTTCACTGTTGGTATCATTGATGATGTTACATTTACATCACTGCCTGCAGTAGAGGAAATTCCAATGGGTGGCGAAGGTATGTTTGAGGCAAAGTTCTATGGACTTGGTGCCGATGGTACCGTAGGTGCTAACAAGAACTCTGTTAAGATTATCGGAGACAATACTGATAAATATTGCCAGGCATACTTCTCTTATGATTCAAAGAAATCTGGAGGTTTCACATGCTCTCACTTGCGTTTTGGTGATCATGAGATTCACTCTACATATTTGGTAAATACTCCTAACTTCGTAGCTTGCCACGTACAGGCTTACCTCCACATGTATGATGTAACACGTGGTTTGCAGAAGAACGGTACATTCCTTTTGAATACAATCTTTGAGGGTCAGGAGCTTATTGATTTCATGCCTAACAAGGTTAAGCGTTACTTTGCACAGAACAATATTACAGTATATACAATTAACGCAACAAAGATTGCCCAGGAAATTGGACTTGGTAACCGTACCAACACAATTCTTCAGAGTGCATTCTTCCGTATTACAGGTGTAATTCCGGTAGATCTTGCTGTAGAGCAGATGAAGAAGTTCATCGTTAAGTCTTACGGTAAGAAGGGTGAGGATGTTGTCAATCTGAACTACAAGGCTGTTGATCGCGGTAACGAGTATAAGCAACTTACAGTAGATCCAGCATGGGCTAATTTGCCAGATGATGAGGTTAAGGAAGATGATGCTCCAGCATTCGTTAAGGAGCTTGTTCGCCCAATCAATGCTCAGGCAGGTGATTTGCTCAAGGTTTCTGATTTTGTTAAGCATGGTACTATTGATGGTACATGGCAGAACGGAACAGCAGCTTATGAGAAGCGTGGAGTAGAGGCATTTGTACCTGTATGGAACTCAGAGAACTGTATCCAGTGTAACAAGTGTGCATTTGTATGTCCTCACTCTGCAATTCGTCCATTCGTTCTTACAGACGAAGAACTTGCTGGTTTCAATGGAAAGACTCTTGAGATGAAAGCTCCTGCAGCAATGAAGGGTATGCATTTTGTTATTGAGCCTTCTCCACTTGATTGTCTTGGTTGCGGTAACTGTGCTGATGTATGTCCAGGCAGAAAGAATAAGGAAACAGGTGAGAACGAGAAAGCACTCAAGATGGTTCCTTACAATCCAGACGCTAAGGAGATGCAAGATCTTGCTGCAGGTTGGGACTATCTCGTTAAGCAGGTTAAGTCTAAGCAGGATTTGATTGACATCAAGTCTAATCCAAAGAACTCTCAGTTTGCAACACCATTGTTTGAGTTCTCTGGAGCATGTTCTGGTTGTGGTGAAACTCCATACGTTAAGTTGGTTGCTCAGTTGTTCGGTGACCGTCAGATGATAGCAAACGCTACAGGTTGTTCTTCAATCTATTCAGCTTCTATTCCATCTACTCCATACACAACAAACGAGAAGGGTCAGGGTCCAGCATTCGACAACTCCTTGTTTGAGGACTTCTGCGAGTTCGGTATGGGTATGGTACTCGGTAACAAGAAGATGAAGGAGCGTGTTGAAGTCCTTCTTAATGAAGTAATCGCTAACGAAAAGGCTTCTGATGACTACAAGGCTGCTGCTAAGGAGTGGATGGCTGCTAAGGATGATGCTGAAGCATCTAAGGTTGCTGCTGCTAAGTTGAAGCCATTCATTGAAGAAGGTGCTGCTGCGGGCTGCGAGGTTTGCAAGGAGTTGAAGACTCTTGATCACTATCTCGTTAAGCGTTCACAGTGGATCATCGGTGGTGATGGTGCTTCTTATGATATTGGTTACGGTGGTCTTGACCATGTAATCGCTTCTGGTGAGGATGTAAACTTGCTCGTACTTGATACAGAGGTTTATTCTAACACTGGTGGTCAGTCTTCTAAGGCTACTCCACTTGGCGCTATTGCTCAATTTGCAGCTCGTGGTAAGAGAGTACGTAAGAAAGATCTTGGTATGATTGCAACAACTTATGGTTATGTTTACGTTGCTCAAGTTGCTATGGGTGCCGATAACGCACAGTGTTTGAAGGCTATCCGTGAGGCTGAGGCTTATCCAGGTCCATCACTCGTTATCGCTTACGCTCCATGTATCAACCACGGTTTGAAGATCAAGGGTGGTATGGGTCGTAGTCAGGCTGAGGAGGCACGTGCTGTAGCTTGTGGTTACTGGCAGCTGTGGCGTTTCAACCCAGAGTTGGCTAAAGAAGGCAAGAATCCATTCTCACTTGACTCTAAAGAGCCGGATTGGAGCTTGTTCCAGGATTATCTGATGCATGAGGTTCGTTTCATGTCTGTTAAGAAGGCATTCCCTAATGAGGCTGACGAACTGTTTGCAGCAACAGAGAGAATGGCTAAGTTGCGCTATGAGAGCTATATCCGTAAGTCTAAGGAAGACTGGTCTGATGCAACAGAGGCTTAATGATAGATCGAAGAAATAATTCTGTTGAGAAATATTTCATATATAGAAAGAGGGTTGACCAATTGTCAACTCTCTTTTTTTGATAATATAATTTTATTTGTATTTATATTGTTGTTTGATTTGGAGTTTTTTTACAAAACTCAATACAAATAATGATGATAAGTGTAAAAGCTTCATTTTAGTATAAAACAAATCAATAAAAATTCTTTGATACGTTTTTTTTTGTTTAAATTTGCATGGAATTAATTTAAATCCCATTTATATGGGAAAATTATAATTATTGTATTAACTTAAAAACCATGGATTGGCTAATTAATCTATTTACTACTACTGACTCAATAGCGCATATCGTGTTGCTTTATGCTATCGTTATTGCTGCTGGTGTTTATTTGGGTAAGATAAAAGTGGGTGGAATATCTTTGGGTGTAACTTTCGTCTTGTTTGCAGGTATTGCTGCCGGGCATATAGGGTTCACCGCTCCTGCAAATATCTTGTCTTTTATTCAGGACTTTGGACTTATTTTGTTCGTCTTTATGATTGGACTTCAAGTAGGACCAGGTTTTTTTGAAAGTTTCCGTAAAGGTGGAGTAACATTAAATCTCTTATCCACAGGATTAGTATTTCTGAATATTGCAGTTATGTTTGCATGTTATTTCATCTTTTTTGATACGAGTAATCCTAAAAACCTTCCGATGATGGTAGGTACGCTTTATGGTGCAGTAACAAACACTCCAGGATTGGGTGCTGCCAACGAGGCTCTCTATACTGTGTTCCAGAATGGAGATGTGCCTCAGATAGCAAGTGGATATGCTTGTGCTTATCCTTTAGGAGTGCTTGGTATTATAGGTGCCACGATAGCAATAAAATATATATGCCGTATAAATCTTGGCAAGGAAGAGGAACAACTGTCACAAGAGGAAGAGGACAATACTGCTGTTAAACCGCATTTCATGCATATAAAGGTTACAAACTCATATCTTGAGAATCGCACTATTGCTCAAATACATGAATTTTTGAATCGTGATTTTGTATGTACGCGCATTCTTCATGAGGGTCATGTATTAACTCCAAAGGGAGACAGTCATTTGCATATAGGCGATTTGCTGTTTGTGGTATGTGCAGAAGACGATGCAGAGCCTATAATAGCTTTTATAGGTCCAGAGATTGAAGTTGATTGGAAGAAGCAAGACGAGCCGATGGTTAGCAAGAGAATTCTTGTTACGCGTTCTTCTATCAATGGAAAAACATTGGGACAGATGCATTTCTCAAGTGTATATGGTGTAAACGTGACTAGAATTACACGCCAGGGAATGGACCTTTTTGCAAGTCCAAGTCTTTCGTTGCAGGTCGGTGATCGTATTATGGTAGTTGGTCCAGAGAATTCTGTAAATCGTGTAGCTTCGGTAATGGGAAATTCCATCAAGCGTCTTGATGCACCAAACATTGCCACTATTTTTGTTGGAATAATCATAGGTATTCTTTTTGGTAGCCTACCAATAGCAATCCACGGAATTCCGGTGCCTATTAAGTTGGGTATAGCTGGTGGTCCTTTGATTATAGCAATTCTAATTGGGCGTTACGGTTATAAATTCCGTCTCGTAACATACACTACGACGAGTGCTAATATGATGCTTCGTGAAATAGGCTTGGTGCTGTTTCTAGCCAGTGTTGGAGTAAAGGCAGGTAATGGATTTTGGGATACAGTCGTACAGGGTGACGGTTTGAAATATGTATATACTGGATTCCTAATAACTGTGATACCAATCTTGATTATTGGTACGATAGCAAGACTCAAGTATAAATTTAATTATTTCACAATCATGGGTATGCTTGCTGGAACATGTACTGATCCACCTGCACTGGCTTATGCTAATTCTGTATGCTCCAAGGAAGCACCGGCAGTAGGATACTCTACAGTGTATCCGTTGAGTATGTTCTTGAGGATATTTACAGCTCAAATTATAATTTTGTTTTTTTGTGGAATGTAGAATTTTAATATAGTATGATACGAGAGAGTATACAGTGATAAATATTTGATACGGAAACAATTTTGTGTGATATATCTGTTATTTATTATTGTATACTCTTTTTTATGTGATCGAAACTAATAACTTATAAAAATAATAGTATGAAAAAGATCAGTTTAGCTTTATTTGCTGTATTTGTCTGCTCGTTATCTGTTTTTGGTCAAGGTGCCAGAAACATAAAGATCAATGAGGTTATGACAAACAATACGGCAAGCATTGTTGACGAGTTTGGAAGGAAAACTCCTTGGGTTGAGCTTTCTAATATTGCTTATTCGTCATACAATGTGCGCGGAATGTATATAACTACAGACCGCAGAGTTCTTGACAAATCGCTCACAGTGCCACAGCGTATAAAGATGATGAGCGTTATTCCTAATGGTGAAGACCGCACAATGATGTCGGCTCGCAAACATCTTGTTATATATCTCAATGGCAATCCTGCTGATGGCGCACTTCATATTACGGCTAAGTCAACTCCTGGCAAACCAGTTTGGATAGCGCTTTATGATGGCAATGCAATTGATATAATTGATTCAGTATCTGTTCCTGCATTAGCATCAAACATGTCGTATGCCAGAGTTAAGGATGGTTCTCCTTCATGGAAGGTGAAGAATGCTGATGAAGTTACTCCAGGTACAAATAACTATATTCATGTGGGTGAAACCAAAATATCTAAACTAAAGCGTGAAGATCCACATGGCTATGGTATTGCCATATTGTCAATGGGTATCGTATTCTCATGTTTAGCCTTGCTTTATGTTTTTTTCAGGGTTTTAGGCATATTCATGTCGCATAAGCAGACTATTAAGAAAGCTAAGAACATTCCACCGGTTAACGTTGCTGTAAAGGCAGGAGAGAAACTTGCAGAAACAGGTCATAAAACAAAAGTGATATTAAAAGATGGAATGAAAACAGGTGGTATTGATAAAGAGGTATATATTGCCGTTATTTCTATGGCACTCAAGCAATATCAAGATGATGTGCATGACAATGAAAGTAATGTCATAACAATTAAACCGCACAAAACGTTATGGAATGCACATTTTGAACTTGAAGATAATAATATTATGATTTAATGCCCCCGATGGAATGAGAGGGTACACAAGAAAACAATAACAAATAAAAATTAAAGCAATGAACAAATATCAATATAAAGTACAGGGAGTTGATTATGATGTAGAGATAGTTGATGTAGAAGGCAACATCGCGAAAGTAAATGTAAACGGTATTCCGTTTGAGGTTGAGTTAAAAGAGCCGATAAATGCATCAACAATGCCCAAACGTCCTGTTTCTGTAAAACAGGTAACTCCTCAGTCTGCAGCTCCTGTTCAACCTGCAGCTCCAGCAGCAGAAAAGGTGTCTGCTCCAGCAGGTGCAGGTACAAAAATTAAGGCTCCTCTGCCAGGAACTATTACAGAAATCAAGGTAAAAGTTGGTGATACAGTAAAGGTTGGCAACACTGTTGTTGTGCTTGAGGCAATGAAAATGCAGAACAATATTGAGGCTGAGTGTAACGGAACTGTGACTTCTGTTTTGGTTAATCCGAGCGACACGGTAATGGAGGGTGATACATTAATAACTATTGGATAATTTATTTTACTATGAATATCACAGATTTTATTATAAGTAACTTTAATGAGTTTCTTACCTACACAGGTTTTGCCAATGCCACTGTTGGTAATCTCATTATGATTGTTGTCGGCATATTTTTTATATGGTTGGCAATAAAGAAGGATTTTGAGCCACTTCTACTTGTACCTATTGGCTTGGGAATAGTGTTGGGTAATATTCCGTTTAGGGCAGATGCTGGACTTGAGATTGGATTATATGAAGACAATTCTGTTCTTAATATCTTCTATCAAGGAGTTCGTCAGGGATGGTATCCGCCATTGGTATTTCTTGGAATTGGAGCTATGACAGATTTTTCGGCTCTAATTAGTAACCCTAAGCTTATACTTATCGGTGCAGCTGCACAGTTTGGTATTTTTGGCGCATATATGATTGCTTTGGCATTGGGATTTGAGCCTAATCAGGCCGCAGGCATTGCTATTATTGGTGGTGCTGACGGTCCTACAGCAATATTCCTGTCTTCGAAATTAAGTCCGAACCTTATGGGAGCGATTGCTGTGTGTGCATATTCTTATATGGCTCTTGTTCCTGTAATTCAACCGCCATTGATGCGTTTGCTCACAACAAAGAAGGAGCGTCTTATCCACATGCAGCCAGCTCGTCGTGTAAGTCAGACAGAAAGAATTTTATTCCCGATAATAGGTCTTTTGCTTACGACTTTCATTGTGCCGTCAGGCTTACCGTTGCTTGGAATGCTTTTCTTTGGAAACTTGCTCAAGGAGTCAGGAAAGACCACTCGTCTTGCAAAGACTGCAGGCAATGCTCTTAATGATATTGTTGTTGTATTGCTTGGACTCACAGTTGGATGTTCCACTCAAGCAAGTGAGTTCTTGACTTTAAACACTGTATTCATTTTCTTGCTTGGAGCATTTGCTTTCATCATAGCCTCTTCAACAGGTATTCTGTTTGTGAAATTCATGAATCTGTTCTTGCCAAAGAATAAAAAGATCAATCCGCTCATCGGTAATGCAGGAGTTAGTGCTGTTCCAATGAGTGCACGTATTTCTAACAATCTTGGTTTAGAGTATGATCGTCACAACTTCCTTTTGATGCATGCCATGGGACCAAATGTTGCTGGTGTGATAGGTTCGGCAGTTGCAGCTGGAGCTTTATTAGGTTTCCTTTCATAAACGCTGACTATGTTTTATGTATAGGTAAATCACGTACATTTAAGCCCAATAGAGCGAGTGTAAAAATCATGGATGCAATTATATTGGCATTCTATGTTTTTTACACTCACTCTCTTTCTTTTTTAAGAACTCATTTATAAAAAAATGCATACAATGACGACAGTTCCCAAACTTGCAGTAATAGACACAAACACTTTGGCTTCCATTGGAATGAAGAGTCTGCTATCCACTATTATGCCCAATATGGTAATTGATACTTATGGTTCATTTCGTGAGTTACAGGTAAATCATCCAGAGCAGTATTTCCACTATTTTGTATCTATGGATATATTGTTGATGAATCATGATTTCTTTATTGAAAATAATCGTAAGACTATTGTCATGACGACATCCAGTAATCCTGAGTCATATCTTGACAAGTTTCATTGCATCTGTGTTAATGTTCCAGAGCATCTGCTGGTAAAATCTTTACTGGCTTTAGAGCAATATGCTCATCCTAATGGCAGAAGTATGCCTGAAAATATAGGAGCTCCAGTAGGTCAAAAATTGCTATCAGACCGTGAAATTGAAGTTCTTACATTTATTGTAAAAGGATATATAAACAAGGAAATTGCTGACAAACTTTGTGTAAGTTTGTCAACAATAATAACCCATCGCCGAAACATCACCGACAAGCTTGGTATGAAGAGTGTTAGCTCTCTTACTATATATGCTGTGATGCATGGCTATGTGGATGTAAATGAGTTATAGAAGTATAGCTGTAATAAATGCTATCCTTTATAATATTCAGTTCTTTTTTAACATCAGCTCGTGGTCTATGCACGAAGGGTATTCTTCTTTGTAGTGTGATACCATGACTATCGTTTTGTTCTTTCTTTTAGCAAAGGCATTAATAATAATTCTTACCATATTCCTGTTGTTGTTGTCAAGTCCATGGAATGGTTCATCGAGAATAAGCAACTGTGGGTCTTTCACGAATGCTCTTGCCAAAAGTACCATTCTTTGCTCACCGCTTGATATAGAAAGATAGTTTCTATCTTTAAGATGACTGATTCCGAAGATATCTAGCCATACCAGACATTTCTTATAATCATCTTCCGTTAACTTTATATATAAGCCAACAGAATCGTTTATTCCGCTTGCTACAATCTTCAAACATGATATATTTTGCTTGTACGCACGATGCATTTCTGGAGAAACATAGCCAATATTTTTCTTTATCTCCCAAATGCTTTCTCCAGAGCCTCTTGGTATGCCGAACAATGTTATGTCGCAAGCGTAACTTTGGGGATTGTCAGCACAAATCAGACTCAGTAAGGTTGATTTTCCAGAGCCGTTTTCTCCGTTCAAAGCCCAATGTTCGCCATTTTTTATAGTCCAGCACAAATCTTTTAATATAGTTCTTTTCCCATACTTAATGCATATATTATTTAGCCTCACAACTTCATCACTATTATTAATATTCGTTGTTTGTTGAGGAATGCTTTTCACCATATTTTCAATATATGCAGTACCGGATATTTTTTTGCTGTTTTCTTTTTCTTTTTCAAAATATTCAGTCATTGTCATTTTATGAGAAACGGCAAGTTCTTTTACTTCAACAACATGAGTTATGAAATCAGGAATGTCGTCATTCTTGGAAAGAATAATGATAAGTTGTAGTGGCAACTCTTTTATAAGCTTGTCAAGAACTCTTTTCAGCATTTCTCTTGTAGCAGCATCAAGACCTATAAATGGATTGTCCAGCATTAGAACCCTTGGTGCAGCCATAAGATTTTTCACGAGATTCAGTTTTCTTAATTCTCCGCTTGAGAGCGAGATTATATATTTGTCGAGCATCTGCTCTATGCCGAATATTTCGTAAAGGTGGTTTCTGAATGCCAGCTGATGTTCTGATTTGTCTTTTATTAGCGAGAAAGCATCCTCAAGTTCTTGTTTGGCTGTAGGCATTTCTGCATCAATGTCATGCATATTCCATCGCTGTTGCAGATAATAATGACCAGCTTTGCTACCGTAAGCATCCTCAAAAGTTATGTATTTGATATTATCAGAAACATATGCCTTTTTGTTTGGTGAAAAATCATATACAGGTTGTTCGAAGCGTAGAGGATGTGCACCTGTTATCATTTCAGCAAACATTGTTTTTCCTCCAGCATTTGGACCCACAATGGCAATGTGTTCTCCTTCGCAAAGCGAGAAGTTTACTGGTTCAGCCATATTCCATTCAGGCATTCGTGTCATGCCATTTTCGATGCTTATTATTGTTTGCATTATATGTTTCCTATTTGTTCTTTTTCGTTAGTGCAGCAATTTGGCTTGCTGGTACTCTTGATTTGTTTTTGTTTATAAAATCCTTCCATCCGCTGTAGCTAACTTTTGTTTCCGGTTTACCGGCCTGCAGAAAGTGACAATATGCAGCAGCCAAGGCATCGGTAGCATCCATGAATGGCACTTTGTCATTATCATTGATGTTCAGAAGTCTTGTCAGCATGCCAGCCACCTGTTCCTTTGAAGCCTGTCCTTGTCCTGTTATAGCCATTTTTATTTTCAGTGGAGCATACTCATGTATTGGTACGCTATGATGTATAGCAGCAGCTATAGCCACCCCTTGTGCTCTGCCCAATTTCAGCATAGATTGCACGTTCTTTCCGAAAAAGGGAGCCTCAATAGCCATTTCATCAGGCAAAAACTCGTCAATGATTCCTGTAACCCGTTCAAAGATTCTTCCGAGTCTTAGATATGGGTCATGCTCTTTGCGCATGTCAATAACTCCCATTGCCATCATTTGAGCCTTATTTCCCATAACTTTAAGCAGTCCGTATCCCATCACGTTAGTTCCTGGGTCAATGCCTAAAATAATCTTTTCTCCCTTTGTCATTTCATATAGGGGTTATGCTTTTCTTCAAATCTGATAGAAGTCTTTTCTCCATGTCCAGGTAAAACTGTTGTGTCTGGCGGTAATATATTTACAATATTTTTCAGGCTCTCAATTATATCATTATAGCAACCCAATTCAAAGTCAGTTCTTCCGATACTCAATTTAAACAGGGTGTCGCCAGAAAATACAACCTTTTCTTCTTTGCAATATAACATTACAGAGCCAGGTGTATGTCCAGGGGTAGGAATGACAGTGAAAGAGTGGTTGCCGAATTTAACGATGCTGTTGTCTGTTAAGTAATCTTTTATTTCTGGTGTTTTTTCATTATATGCCAGTCCAATGAAGGTTTGCGCCTGTACTGCCATATTTTCCATTAGCACTTTATCCCGCTTGTTTACTTCTGGATACAGTCCAAAATATTCAAAAATCATATTGTCGCCAAAGTTATGGTCAATATGTCCATGCGTGCAGAGAAGATGCTTTGGTGTGAGTCCATTTCCCTTTATGTAGTCGGTTATAGCTTTACGTTCCTCCTGATAAAAAGCTCCACAATCAATAATTACACATTCCTTTGTTTCATCACTCGCCACATAGCAGTTTTCTTGGAACATGTTGCATTCAAATTTCTGTATCTTTATCATACTCGTCTTTTTTACATTGCTGGAACATAAATCACGAATTTGTCCTTGAACCAGTCTTCATTAAACCAATTCGTAATTTCTATAGCTTCAGCTATTTTTCTGTAAGGGTGCATTTCTCCTTCTACGTTTCCGCCTTTCAGGCAAAGCAGACCATTGGGGAGCGAGTTTTTTCCTTCCTTGCTGAAATTTTTCTTTATGATTTTCATCAAGTCGGGTAGTGGCATAACCGCACGACTCACTACAAAATCATACTTGCCCTTTTCTTCCTCTCCACGCAGATGAACCGCTTCCACGTTCTCCAATCCGATAGCTGTTGCAACTTCGTTCACCACGCGTATCTTTTTTCCTGTACCGTCAATCATCTTGAATTTCACTTCTGGGAACATGATAGCGAGTGGTATACCTGGGAATCCGCCGCCAGTACCGAAGTCAAGCACCTTTGTTCCTGGACGAAATTTTATAGACTTAGCTATTGCTAAAGAGTGCAATACATGGTGAACATACAGGTTTTCTATATCTTTTCGTGAGATTACGTTTATTTTCTCATTCCAGTCTTTATAGAGATCGTATAATGCTGCAAATTGTTCCTTTTGTTTTTCCGTAATATCCGGAAAGTATTTTATTATTTCTTCCATATCAATTTAATCGTTAAAAGAGTTACAAAGATAATATAAAAAACAGAGAAAACAAAAGATTGCAAGTTTTTTGTTTTCCCGTATATATTGCCAAGATGATTAAGATTGTTTTATTCGTTTTCTCGTTGCAGTAATGTTATCTGAAGAATACCGTTAGCTTAGTATTGTTTAGGCGTCAGTTAACAGTGGATAAAACGTTAGCTTTTGTTGCTGTGCATATAGATTAGTTATAAAAACAGACAAACTTGTTAGTGTTTTATTTTTTTGATTGTATTTAAAGTGTCTTATAATTTTTATTTTCTCTCGATTTGCATTATCTTTGCAGTAGCTAAGCTGCATCTCAGCATAATATTTAAGCAAACTTGATGTTCTGCTTTTATCTTGCGCTATTTTTATATAAATAATAAATAGAAAAACATAATGAAAAGTATTTTGATTAAGGATACGACAATTTCTGAGCGAATAGATATTGTAAGACAATCACTCGATTTTGGCGATGGTGAGTGTGAAGGAGTTGATATGGAAGATATGTATGATGACTATATCTATGGCAGAAAAGAACTTGTTGAAATAAATCTTGAGTTTTCAAAGAATAATAGAGGTTATGTTACATCTGGAGAAATGAGAGACACTCCAAGGTGTAGCAGATGATTTCCTTTTATGAAGTCTATACAGGAAATAATAGAATGTTCAGGAAATCTGCCTGCTGCAGAGGTTGTTCATGATGTATGCGAGTTGTTGCAATGCAATGACTCTGTGGTTATAACAGCTCCGCCGGGAGCCGGAAAGTCAACTCTTTTGCCACTTGTAATAATGCAAAGCATGGATGCAAGTGGTAAAGTCCTTGTTTTAGAACCACGTCGTATTGCTGCTCGGCAGATAGCAGAACGTATGGCATGCATAATGGGTGAAGCTGTTGGCAACACAGTGGGTTATCGTGTTCGTTTTGAAACAAAAGTGAGTGAAAGCTCAAAAGTCGAGGTCATTACAGGTGGTGTAATGACGAGAATGATTATTGGCGATCCTACGCTTGATGGAGTGAAGGCAGTTGTGTTTGATGAGTTTCATGAGCGTAGCCTTGATACAGATGTTGCTTTTGCTCTTGTGCGTGAAACGCAGCAGATATTGCGTCCGGATTTAAAAATCATAATTATGTCAGCCACTATCGATGCTACCGATATATGCAAAAAACTTGGAGCACCATTGATAGAGAGCGAAGGAAGGATGTTTCCTGTAGAAGTGTTGTATGCGGAAAACTTTATTGGCATACCAGACTTTGTTTCCTTTCCTGATGCCAAGACCGTTGCAGCAGCCATAATTTATGCCCATCGTAAACATAAAGGGGATATACTGGCTTTTCTTCCAGGGCAAGGAGATATTGTGCGTTGCATGGAGCTGCTTTCCAATACTCTTGCTCCAACAAAGGTATTACCCTTATATGGCAACCTGCCGGCAGAACTTCAGCACAAGGCGATAGAACCTTCAAAGCAAGGCGAGAGAAAGGTAGTGCTTGCCACTCCTGTAGCTGAAACGTCTATAACGATAGAAGGTGTAAGAATTGTAATTGATAGTGGATTATGCCGTACAATGTTGTTTGATGCGAGAACAGCCATGAGCCATTTGGAAACAGTTCGTATAAGTCTTGATATGGCAGAACAGCGCATGGGGCGTGCTGGTAGAGTGGCAGAAGGTGTATGCTATCGGTTATGGCACAAGTCATCCGAACATCTTATGTTACACCAACGGCACCCTGAAATTCTATCTGCCGACCTTTCAAGCACGATGCTCTCTGTTGCAGCCTTTGGCGAGAGTGATTTTTTCAATATGCCTTGGCTTACACCGCCACCAAATGGGAGCGTGACTATGGCAAAAGAATTATTGCAATCACTTGGAGCTATTGATAGATATGGGAAGATAACGAAAATAGGGATGCAGATGGCTGCCATGCCTTGTCATCCGCGTATATCAAGGATGATGCTCAGTGCAAAAGATGATCGTATGAGAAGTTTGTCTTGTGATTTAGCAGCTTTGCTTGAGGAGAAAGATCCCATGACGGATGCTATGGATACAGACCTAAGTATAAGAGTGTCGGCATTACGTTCCTCACGCAGAAATTCCGTCTCTGGTAGATGGCAGCGCATTGCAAAAATCTCCAGTGAATATTGTCGGATGCTTCATGCCAAGACTGATAATTCGGATATTGCTCCATGTGATATTGGTGAGCTGATAGCACATGCTTATCCTGAACGGGTGGCAGTTAGTGTAGACTGTATTGGAAATTTTTGCATGGCAAACGGAGAGATGGTAAACATAAATGTTGCAGACAGTATGTCGGCATATCCATGGATCGTTATAGCATCATTACATTCAGTACATGGAAAGAGCGGACGCGTATTTCTTGCATCACCACTTGATTTGGATTCTGTAAGTGATTTGAAAAAAGAAAACTTGAACATCTCTTGGAATAGCAGAATTGGGCGTGTCACAGCTCTGCATGAAACAAAGATTGGAGTATTGACGGTTGAAAGTAAACCTGTACATGATGTAGATAAAGAGAAAGTGAAGAATGTTGTATGTGATGCAGTGAAAAAATACGGATTAAGCATGCTTGCATGGAATGACAAATGTGTACGCAGTCTTCAGAATCGTTTGCTCACAGTTAAATCATGGCATCCTGAATTGAATATCCCTGATTTGTCTACAGAGCATCTTCTTTCCTCGGTATACGAATGGTTGCCTTTTTATCTTGAGAACGGCGAAAATGTGTTATCTACATCAGCAGAGCTGAATAAGCTTGACCTTTATAGCATATTGTGGTCAATGATTCCATACGATTTGCAAAAGATTATAGATCGTGTTGCGCCTACACACATTCAAATGCCCACAGGCAGTAATATTCGCATTGAATATCGTTTGGGAGCAGAGAGCCCAGTGCTTAGTGTACGGTTGCAAGAATGTTTTGGTATGGAGCATACACCACGTGTGGATGATGGGAAACGGGCTGTTTTGATGGAACTTCTCTCACCAGGTTTTAAACCAGTACAGCTTACAGCAGATTTGCAAAGCTTTTGGAATAATGCATATTTTGATGTGCGTAAAGAAATGAGGCGCAGATATCCTAAACATTATTGGCCTGAGAACCCTCTTGTGGCAGAAGCGGTGAAAGGAGTCAAAAAGAAGTAAAGCCGATGATTGGTTGTTGCAAATCAGTTCGCAATACCAATCACCGGCTTTATTTAGAATTAAATTATTGTGTATGACTTCAAAAAATCTTTAGTTCTTGATATTTGGTTCCTCAAGTCCGTATCCACCCTTTTTGTCAATTGCTTTCAGATATATGCCAAGCAATAGAGCAGCCACACCAAGCATTGCAAATACAACCATAGGAATTGTATAATTATATTTCAAAGGATCCTCAACACCAGGGTTGCTTGCCTTCAATACGCTTCCGATAATCATAGGAAAAGCATAAAGACCAATATTTTGAATCCAGAAGATTAGGGCATAAGCAGAGCCAAGCAGCTTGCCGTCAATAAGTTTTGGAACAGAAGGCCATAACGCAGCAGGAACAAGTGAGAATGATATACCCAACACGATGATTGCTGCAAGAGTTATTATCACACTTTGTGTTGCAGGAACTACAAATGCGAAAATCAGATGGCATACAATCATCAGTACAGCACCCAAAATAAGCATCGTTGCTCCTTTGCCTTTGCGGTCAAGGAAGTTTCCGAGGAATGGAGTTACAGCAGCTGCACCTAATGGGAAAACGAAGAATACGTAACCAGCTTGTTCTGCAGTAAAGTTCAGGTTGCACTGCAGCATGTTTATAGCATATTTTTGGAATGGGAAAATTGCGCTGTAGTATAGAACACAGAGCAATGCCACAACCCAAAACATGCGCAGAGAAAGAATCTTTCCTATATCAGAAACTTTGAATGGATCGTCTTTCTCCTCTTCAGCTCCTTGAGCATCCAGTTTCTTGTCCATAAATCCATAAGCGATAAAGCTGACGAGACCTATGCATACCAGCAAAAGTGATGCTGCAACAGGACGGCTAACGCTGACTGGAGTTATTGAAGCAAGAGCAGGAGAGCCAATCATGACTACAGCAACACCCACACGGGCAATTGCCATCTCAATACCCATTGCAAGAGCCATCTCATGACCAGTAAACCATTTTACGATACCACGACTCACGGTGATACCAGCCATCTCGGCACCACAGCCGAAAATCATAAATCCTATGGCAGACAATTTTGCAGAAGCAGGCATTCCGTCATACCATGGTGTCACATTCCACCATTCTTGTG
Source organism: uncultured Prevotella sp. (assembly GCA_934217675.1). Taxonomy (GTDB): domain Bacteria; phylum Bacteroidota; class Bacteroidia; order Bacteroidales; family Bacteroidaceae; genus Prevotella. The sequence goes on from CAKQCV010000019.1 coordinate 16,877, forward strand.
GCAAGTTCAATGCTCCGTCCATGAATGTTTTGAAAGATGATACCTCGAAAGCATCAGTCACAGCATACCAATTTATGGCAGCACCAAGCACCATAACGGCTCCAGAAAGAATTGCAGTAAAGCGTACTCCCATTTTGTCTAGAATTATTCCGGCAAAGATGAGGAAGAACACAAATACATTTAGGAATGGTTCCGAACCGGCAAAGTGACCGTATGCCTGGGGATCCCAGCCTCGCTGAGTCTGTAGAATTTCCTGTAGTGGAGAAAGAATGTCTACAAAAATGTAGGCGAAGAACATTGCACCGGCCAGCAGCACAAGAGCAGTCCAGCGCATAGCTGGAGAATCGCTTAGTTTTTTCTGAATTTTTTCGTTCATATTAATTTATGTTTTGTTGTTAATTTTGTGGTATCAATTATCAGCTCACATATAAAATTGGCTTTGATTGACTTCTCATTTTTTCAACCATTTTTCAAGCCAGTTGAAATATGTGCGTTGCCACAATATTCCGTTCTGTGGTTTCAACACCCAGTGGTTTTCGTCAGGGAAGATGAGGAGTTCTGCAGGAATTCCACGCATGCGTGCTGCATTGAAAGCTCCAAACCCTTGATTGGCATTGATACGATAGTCTTTTTCTCCATGAATGCAGAGTATAGGGGTATCCCATTTGTCAACAAAGCGGTGTGGAGAGTTCTCGTATGTTTTCTTCGCATTGTCAGTTAAATCCTTATTCCAATAAGCATCATCATACTCCCAATTGCTGAACCATGCCTCTTCAGTATCTGTATACATTGATTCAAGATTGAAAGCACCGTCATGGGCAATGAAACACTTGAAACGTTTGTCATGATGTCCCGCAAGATAATATACGCTGAAACCTCCAAAGCTTGCTCCAACAGCAGCAAGACGGTCTTTGTCAACAAATGGCAAATTGTTTGCAGCATCGTCAATGGCAGATAAGTAGTCTTTCATGCATTGACCAGTCCAATCACCGCTAATCTCTTCGTTCCATTCAGAACCGAAGCCAGGCAGTCCACGACGGTTAGGTGCGACAACCACATATCCGTTGGCAGCCATAATCTGCATGTTCCAGCGATAGCTCCAGAATTGAGAAACAGGACTTTGTGGACCACCTTCACAAAAGAGTAGGGTAGGGTACTTCTTGTTTGGATCGAAATCAGATGGAAGCACAATCCATACAAGCATGTCTTTTCCGTCAGTTGTCTTCACCCAGCGTTGTTGTATTTTGCCGAGAGAGAGTTGGCTGAGGATTTGTTTGTTTTCTTCGGATATCTGTGTTACCTTTGTTTTTGATGCATTCTTGCCAGGGTTCACGCTGTATATGTCTGTAGGAACAACCATGCTCTGTCGCAAAGCAAGAAGCTGGTTGCCGTTGTTTGCAAGTTGCACTGATACATAGTCTGCCCAGTCATTTGTAAGCTGCTCCACTTTACCCGACAGATTTGTGCGGTACAGATTGATTGTTCCATGCCATACACCAGTAAATGCAATGCTTTTTGAATCAGGCATCCAGCAGAAATCTTCTGCGTTTGAATCAAATGTGTCTGTGACATAGATCTTTTCTCCATTAGCAATGTTGTAGACGCAAATGCGGTTTCTGTCACTTTCATAACCGTTGCGTGCCATGCTCTGCCATGCAATAAATTTCCCGTCTGGAGAGAATTTAGGATTCTGGTCATATCCAGGGTTGTTTTTAAGGTTTTCAGGTGAATTCACCTTCTGTGCCTTCATTGATTTTGTAGGGTCAATTTTTGGCTCAACATATCCTTTAGGCTTGCATAGGTTTGTTGTTTTTCCTGTTTCTATATTATATAGATATATGTCAGAGTCGGTAGAAATGGCATATTGTACTCCTGTTTTCTTTCTGCAAGTGTAGGCTATGTTTTTTGAATCCTTACTCCAGTCAAGTTGCTCTATGCCTCCAAATGGCTTCATCGGACATTCAAAAGGCTCTCCTTCAAGAATATCCTTACCGGCATCAATACCGTTTTGTGTTACGTTTGCCACGTATGGATGCGGTATGGATTCTACATATTCATCCCAATGGCGGTAATTGAGGTCTGTTACAAGACGTCCACTTGCCTTTGGTAAATCAGATGGATTCTTTTTAATACTTTCGTGAAAAGGTATTTGCTTTATAAGTATAACCTGTTTACCGTTAGGAGAGAACTTGAATGCATCAATACCTGCTTTGTCGTTTGTCAACTGATGGCGGTTATCGCCATTTATATCCATTGTCCATATTTGTCCATCAACAAGAAAAGCTATTTTTTTGCCATTCTCTATCCATGTAGGGTCTGATTCACTTTTTGCACCTTTTGTCAATTGACGGATGTTTTTCCCATTTGCATCCATTATGCATATAACTTGATGCCCCTTGTTCTCTTGCACACTATAGTAGCCTACTTGATATACTATGTGTTTTCCGTCAGGAGAAGCCTGTGCAGATGCAATGCGTCCCATTGCCCATAAAGCTTCAGGGGTCATGTGGCGGCTTGATAGTGTAATTTTGCTTTTGCCTATTGGTTCCACTGTTGTCTGTGCGTTAATATTGCAGCAACTTAATGCAAGTGCGGCAACAAGAAAAATTGATTTTTTCATAGATATTAATTAAAAATGGAGTTAAGCATTATCAAGGTTCAAAAAATCAAGGTCTTATTATTGTTTTATCTTTATTTAATAAGACCTTAATTTCTCATTAACTTGATAAATTCTCAACTCCTAATTATTATATTCCTTTTCTTCTGCGTTCAAGTTCTTCACGCTGTCTTTGCATTTCTTCTGCCTGTTTTTGCATGGCAGCAAGTCTCGCAGCAAGTCCGCTTGTCTTCTTTGGATTATTTTTGTTCTCTTTGTATTTTGCCTCAAGAACAGCAAGAAGCTTCTCATCATTTGTTGTCTTTCTCAGAGTCCACATTATCGCAGCACTGAAGAAGAGAGAAACAAAGTAATAGAAGTTCAAACCGGCAGAATAGTCATTGAACATGAAGAAGAACATAACTGGCATCAGATACATCATCCACTGCATAGCCTTCATCTGTTCAGCCTGCTGACCAACCATTTGATCCTTTTGCTGTCGCATTGTCATCATTGAATACAATACATTAGCTACGCAGAAAAGTATGCAAGTGAGCGAAAGATGGTCTCCAATTAGCCAAATGTTCTTGTTCCATTCAAAAATCGGATCGTATGTAGAGAGGTCGCTTATCCATAAGAAACTCTCACCACGTAGCTGTATGGCATTAGGTACGAAGTTGAACATCGCAATCCAAATAGGCATTTGTATGAGCATAGGCAGACATCCGCTCAATGGACTTACACCGTATTTTGAATATTCTGCCATCATTGCCTGCTGTTTCATCATCTGATCCTCTGGCTTGTCGTATTTCTTTGTCAGAGCATCGAGCTTTGGTTTTAGTACACGCATCTTTGCCGACGACATGTAGCTTTTCTTTACGAGTGGGAAAGTGATTAGTTTCAGAAGCAAGGTTATCAATATAAGTACGATACCCATATTAATATCAAGCTTTGTCAGCCAGTCAAACACGTATATTGTAAACCAGCGGTTTATTATGCGGAACAGTGGCCAGCCTAAGTAAACCAGACGCTGCATCTCAAGATCTTTGCCGAATGTGTCTTCCTTTTCAATAGATTGTAAAAGGCGGTAATCATTTGGTCCGTAATAGAACTCGAATTCTGTAGGTTGCTTTCCTGTAGGGTCAAAGAATGTTTTCATTTTTGCTCCATACTGTTTCAAGTATCCTGAACCCTTTTCTTGAGGTATGCTTGTCATTTTTGCATCCTTTCCAAAATCTTTTCCTGCAATCATCACTGCAGAGAAGAATTGATTTTTAAATGCAATCCAGTCAATGCTTTCGTCAACCTGCTCATCGGTTATTTCTTTACCTTCATTCAGATAGTCCGTACCGCCGTCAGTAAAATGATACGTCAGTGAAGCATATCTGTTTTCGAATGTAAATCCCTTTTCTTGCTGGCGGCATTTGTCATACCACTCCACATCCATAGTATTGCAGTTTGGGGCAAACATTCCGCTCATTCCATTGGCGCGTATAGATGCGTGAAGCATGTAGTCGCGCCCTAAAGTATATGCAATTTCAAGGCTTTTACCATCGTTTGTAGCTGCTGTGAACACAACAGTAGAGTCTGTTTGATTTGATGGAGTGAAAAACATGTCGCTTGAGATCAAGTTAACGTCTTTACCTGCAAGCATAAATCTCAAAGACTGTTCGTTGCCGTCAAATAGAGTTACATTATTGTTACCTTTGTAGTCAGCAAAACCTTTAACAACAGCTTTTTCTATGGTTGCACCTTTAGTGTTGAATGTCAATTCAACTTTGTTGTTTTTGAGCACTACTTTCTTTTGCTCCCCCACAAACACTTCATGGAAAGCTGCAGTAGTGTCAACACTTGTTGCTGTAGTTTTTTTGACAATAGCTTTGGCTTGCTGTTGTTTCTCTGCTTTCTTTTTCTCTACCGTTGCAATAGAGTCCTGAATGCGCTGTTGGGCGATTTCCTCATCAGATGGCTTTGTAAACCAGCTGAAGCCTATCAATAGTGCTGCAATCAGAACAAATCCGGTGATAGTGTTCTTGTCCATTTATTTTTTTCTAAATTTGTTCTTATTCTTTTTTTGATTTCTGATATTCAATAGCGTTTTTCACAAAATCCAAGAACAGTGGATGAGGATGAAGAACAGTGCTTGAATACTCAGGGTGGAATTGTGTGCCAATATACCATCTGAGACTTGGAATTTCTACAATCTCCACAAGATTGCTCTCTGGATTGCGACCTACGCATTTCATTCCAGCACGCTCATACTCCTGCTCATAGTCGTTATTGAACTCATAGCGGTGGCGATGGCGTTCCTGTATATGTTCTTTCTTATATATGTCAAATACTCTTGAACCTTGTTTCAGTATGCATTCGTATGCACCAAGACGCATTGTTCCACCCATATTGGTGATATCCTTTTGGTCTTCCATTATGTCTATCACGTTATGTGTTGTCTTCTCGTCAAGTTCTCGACTGTTGGCATCTTCATAGCCTAATACGTTACGGGCAAATTCAACAACAATCATCTGCATACCAAGACATATTCCGAATGTTGGTATATCGTGGGTTCTCGTATAATGAGCAGCAACGATTTTTCCCTCTGTACCGCGCTGTCCAAAACCTGGGCACACAACAATTCCGTCCATCCCTTTTAGTTTCTCTGCAACATTTTCTTCTGTTATCTTTTCGCTATTTATAAATGTGATAACAGTCTTGTGGTCATTATATGTTCCTGCTTGCGACAAGCTTTCACGGATACTCTTGTATGCGTCTTGCAAATCATATTTGCCAACAAGTCCGATATGTACCTCTTCTGTAGCTTTAGCTCTACGCTCAAGAAAACTTTTCCAAGGACCAAGAGTTGGCTTTTCACCAACTTCAACACTCATTTTCTTGAGTATTGCTGTATCAAGACCTTGATTTTGCATATTTACAGGAACCTCATAAATTGAAGGTAAATCTTCGCTCTGAACTACACAGTCAAAGTCTACATTACAAAAAGAAGCAACCTTTTTCAAAATAGCGTCACCAAGATGCTTTTCTGTGCGCAAGACTAAAATATCAGGCTGTATACCAACGCTCTGTAATTCTTTTACAGAATGTTGTGTTGGCTTGGTCTTGAGTTCGCCTGCTGCTTTTAAATAAGGTACATAAGTGAGATGTACACAAACAGCGTTTTTACCCAAATCCCATTTCATCTGTCGGATAGCCTCCAAATAAGGTGCACTTTCTATATCACCTATTGTTCCTCCGATTTCAGTTATAACAAAGTCGTAATGCTGTTTTTCACCAAGCAATTTGATGTTTCGCTTTATCTCGTTTGTTATATGTGGCACAACTTGAATTGTTTTGCCAAGATAATCTCCACGGCGTTCCTTGTCGATAACAGCCTTGTAAATTCTACCGGTAGTAAGCGAATTAGCTTTTGTTGTCTGAATACCTGTAAACCTTTCATAGTGTCCAAGGTCCAAGTCTGTTTCCATTCCGTCAACCGTAACATAGCATTCACCATGCTCGTAAGGGTTAAGAGTTCCTGGGTCGATGTTAATGTAAGGGTCAAACTTCTGGATAGTGATGTTGTAGCCCCTTGCTTGCAATAATTTACCTATTGACGAAGAGATGATTCCTTTGCCAAGCGATGAAACTACACCGCCAGTGACGAAGATATACTTTGTTTCTGCCACAATTATAAAATTTTATATTAGTAATGTTCTCAAATATAATGTGCAAAGGTAGTAATAAAAAACTTACCACCAAAATATTTTTTTTGATATATGCTGCATACTCAATATTTTATGTTTCAGGCTTTTCAAGCAATTGCTGCATGCGTGCTATTTCGTCGCGGTATTGAGCGGCTTGTATGAAATCAAGGGCTTTTGCAGCTTGTTTCATCAGTTCTGTTGTATTGGCAATACTTACTTCTATTTCTGCTTTGCTCATTTTCTTCATGATTGGATCTGCAGCCATTGTCATGTTGTCATGTTCTATATATGGAGAGTATTTCTTTACATGCGCTTTTTTATTGTCTTGATTATCAGTGCTTTCTTGCTGTATGCCTAAAGCTTTTGCGTTGATAGCTTTTTCTATTTTCTTTGGGGTTATTTTATGTGCTTTGTTATATGCTATCTGCTTTTGTCTCCTGTGTTCGGTTTCATCAATTGTCTGTTGCATGCTTTCTGTAATGGAGTTGGCATACATAATGACTTTGCCGTTTATATTTCTTGCTGCACGACCTGCAGTTTGTGTGAGTGAGCGGTGAGAACGTAGGAATCCCTCCTTGTCTGCATCAAGAATTGCAACAAGAGATACTTCTGGTAAGTCAAGACCTTCTCTCAGTAGGTTGACTCCAACGAGAACATCGAAAAGTCCGGCTCTGAGGTCATTCATTATTTTTACCCTGTCAAGTGTAGCTACATCACTATGTATGTAGTTTGCTTTTATGTCATGGTTCAGAAGATATTCTGTAAGTTCTTCAGCCATGCGCTTTGTGAGTGTAGTTATAAGAACCCTTTCGTTTCTGTTGATACGGATAAGAATCTCGTTCATGAGGTCGTCTATTTGATTTTCGCTTGGTCGCACTTCTATTTCTGGATCAAGCAAACCTGTGGGTCGAATGACTTGTTCTACAACGACGCCTTCCGCCTCATTGAGTTCGAAATCTGCAGGTGTGGCAGATACGTAGATTACTTGATTTGTCATCTGCTGGAACTCTTCAAATTTAAGAGGACGGTTGTCAAATGCTGCAGGAAGACGGAATCCGTATTCTACAAGATTTTGTTTCCTTGCTCGGTCGCCACCATACATGGCACGGATTTGTGGAACACTAACATGGCTTTCGTCAATAACCATCAAATAATCTTTTGGAAAAAAATCGAGTAGACAATACGGTTTGTCTCCTGCTTCCCTTCCGTCAAAATATCTTGAGTAGTTTTCAATTCCAGAACAGTGTCCGAGCTCTTTTATCATTTCAATGTCATATTCAACTCTTTCTTTAATTCGTTGAGCTTTAATGGTATCTCCGATTTTGTTGAAGAATTCGATTTGCTTGTCAAGGTCTTTTTCTATTTGCTCTATTGCTTGTTGTGTTTGCTCCTTTGATGTAATAAATAGATTTGCCGGATAAATTTGGTATTCGTTAAACGAAGCTATACGGTAGAATGAAACAGAGTCTAATTCTTCTATTGAGTCTATCTCGTTGTCCCAAAAAGATACTCTTAGGATATTGTCGCTATAAGCCATGGAGATATCTACGGTATCGCCTTTTACTCTGAAACTTCCGCGTTGCAGTTCAAGGTCGTTCCTTATGTAGAGAGAGTCTACGAGTTTTCGCAGAAACATGTTTCTGTCTATCAACTGTCCTTTCTTTATGTTTATTATGCTTTGTGACATTGCCGTAGGCCCTCCCATTCCGTATATACAAGAAACTGAAGATACGACAATAACGTCTCTTCGTCCTGAAAGTAGTGATGATACAGCAGAAAGTCTAAGCTTGTCAATTTCTTCGTTTATAGCGAGATCCTTTTCAATGTATGTATCTGTTTGTGGAAGGTATGCCTCCGGCTGATAGTAGTCGTAATAAGATACATAGTATTCTACGGCATTTTCAGGGAAAAATCCTTTCATTTCCTCAAATAATTGGGCTGCAAGTGTTTTGTTGTGGCTTAAAACAAGAGTAGGTCTATTTGTGTTAGCTATGACATTAGCAACGGTAAATGTCTTTCCTGATCCTGTAACGCCAAGTAAAACTTGGGCTTTATCGCCACGGTTAACACCTTCTGTAAGTTCTTTAATCGCTTCTGGTTGATCTCCAGTTGGGGAATATTTAGAAGTTATTTTGAATTTATCCATTGTCTGCGTTTAACGATAAAAATGATTCTCTTTTGTCTCTTTTACTTAAATTCGCTGCAAAAATACTTATTCTCCGGCTAAGAAGGGCAATAATCGGATAAAAAAACGCTAAAATCGATTTTGATATTTTGAAAAGTTAATTATTATGAGTAAATTTGCACACTCAAAATCAGTTTATTATATGAACAGAAAATTAATTTTCTCGATTGCTGGCTCATTCTTGATGCTTTCAAGCTGTGTCAACCAATTTAACCAAATATACAAGTCATCTGATAATGATTTGAAATATGAATATGCAAAGGAGTGTTATGTGAGAGGAAAATACTTGAAAGCAACCACTTTGCTTCAGGAGCTTGTAACAATCCAAAAAGGAACAGACAATGCCGAAGAGTGTCTTTTTATGCTTGGAATGGCAGAGTTCAAGAGTAAGGATTATGAAACGGCAGCTGAATATTTCAAAAAGTATTATAAAACTTATCCAAAGGGTGTATATGCAGATGATGCTTCATACTACATAGGGGAAAGCCTGTATATGAGTACACCAGAACCCCGTTTGGATCAAACAGAAACTGTTAATGCCATAGCAGCATATCAAGATTATCTTGATGTCTTCCAAGATACTAAAAGAAAGGAACAGGCTCAAAAAAGGTTATTTGAGCTTCAGGATAAACTTGTGAAAAAAGAATTACATTCTGCACAGCTTTATTATAATCTTGGAACGTATTTCGGAAATTGTACCAATGGCGGTAGTAATTATGAAGCTTGCATAATAACAGCTCAGAATGCGTTGAAGGATTTTCCGTATACAAGCTTGCGCGAGGATTTTGCGAAACTTGTGATGAAGAGTAAGTTTGAGCTGGCACAGCAGAGCGTTGATTCAAAAAAAATGGATAGGTTTCGTGATGCAGAAGATGAATGCTACGGATTTATAAATGAATATCCAGACTCAAAGGATAAGTCTCTTGCTGAAAAGTATATTGCAATATGCAAGAAATACATTAAAGACTGAAAATAATAAGGATTATAATTTAAATATAACAAGGTAATGGATTACAAAAAATCAAAAGCACCGGTAAATACCGTGACACGCAACATTATGGATCTTTGTGATGAAACAGGAAACATATATAAAAGTGTTGCTATTATTGGTAAGCGTGCAAATCAAATTTCTGTAGAAATCAAGCAAGACTTGAGCAAAAAGCTTGCAGAATTCGCTTCTTATAACGATAGTCTTGATGAGGTTTTTGAAAATCGTGAGCAAATAGAAATCTCACGATATTACGAAAAGCTCCCAAAACCGACATTGCTTGCAACTCAGGAGTTTATCGATGGGGATATTTATTGGAGAGATTCTTCTACAGATAATAAAAAAGAGGCATGATTCAGCGTAAGCAAACTTTGTTTCTGTTACTCACCGTTGTAGTGTCACTTGTTTGTGTTTGGCTGCCGGTTGGGGTATATGTGCCTCAGTTGTTGAATGTTGATTCTACAATGTATAATATGTGGATTTTGAAGGGAGACGGAAATACAGATTTCAGTACGTTTCCATTGATAATACTCCAATTGATGGGTATGCTGATTTCAATATTCACAATCTTTATGTATAACAAAAGAAAGTTACAAATTAAGTTATGCAACGTTGGTATGATGGTCTATATTATATGGTATGCTGCTTATGCTTTATTTATAACTCAAGATTTGTTAGGTGATAATGTGAAATTCCAAGTCTCGTATGCTGCGGTGCTTCCGCTTGTATGTATTGTCCTTTTGTTTATGGCTCGTAAGGGTGTTAAGGATGATGAAGCTTTGCTGAGGGCTGCAGAAAGACTGAGATGAGAGATAATTATAAAAAGACAAGATGTTACAGGTTGTGTAACTCCTTGTCTTTTTTTTCTTATAAAAGTATTATATAGATTTTGTTACAGAAACCTTAAATTTATATGTAAAAAAAACATTAAAAACATTTGCAGACAAAATTATATTGTATAACTTTGCATACAGTAAAATGTATTGTTACAGGAAAAGAACATAAATGTGCATTTAATAATTTTAATAGGTATGGCAAAGTATAATATTAGGGAGAAGAAAGATAAGGAAGTAACTTATCTTAATCTTGTTAATCCAGATTTGATGACCGTTCTTATGAACAGGATTATTGAATATATTGGAACAAGAAAAATGTATAAAGATAAAAGTTATTCGGCAAAGAGACTTGCTCTTGACATAGGGACAAATACGAGATATGTTTCTGCCGTGCTGAATGTACGTTTTGGTATGAATTATACTTCGTTTGTCAATAGATATAGAGTGTCTGAGGCTATGATGCTCCTTAAAGACGAACAGTATAGAGGGTTGACGATGGAAGATATAAGCGCAATGGTGGGTTTCGCTAACAGGCAGTCGTTTTATGCGGCTTTTTATAGATTTGAGGGGATAACTCCACGCCAGTATAAACTTTCGTCAGAGCCAAAACCTGAAAAAATGGAAGTACCAGAACCTATATGCAAGGATTCTGAAAACAATTAGTCTATTAATAAAACATAGTATACAGTATGGAGAACAATTTTGAATATGTAAATGAGAGGTTTGCAGACATTCAAATGTTACGATACCACTTGGATGGTTTTGAAAAACTTGATATAAAGAAAAAGAAATTTATTTATTGTCTTTCAGAAGCTACACTTTGGGGCAGAGACATTACATTTGATCAATTTGGCAAATTTAATCTGAAGATAAGAAAATTGCTTGAAGCTGTATATGTGTCATATAAAGGGGATCGTGGATCGAAAGAGTTTAAAGCTCTTGCCACATACTTGAAAAGAGTGTGGTTTTCCAATGGTATATACCATCATTATGGTTGCGAGAAATTTGTTCCGGAATTTTCGGAACATTTTCTTCGCAATGCAATAAATGATGTAGATATGAGTGAACTTCCTCTTGCAGAGGGACAAACACGTAAAGAGCTGGTTGATGAGCTCAAGATTTCTATGTTTGACCCTGATTATATGCCCAAGCGAGTTAATCTTGATGATGATGCAGATAAGATTAAAGATTCTGCATGCAACTTCTATGATGGGCTGACCCAAAAAGAAGTTGAAAACTATTATAAGATGCAGGCAGATGTGCAAGATGATGAACCTGTATCTTATGGACTTAATACGACATTGTACAAAAAAGACGGTGCAATACTTGAAGTTTCATGGAAGGAGAATGGACTTTATGGAAATCCGATAAAACATATAGTGTATTGGCTTGAAAAGGCTAAGGATTTTGCTGATAATAAAGAACAGCGTAACTATATAGAAACGCTTGTAAAATATTATCAAACAGGAGATTTGCGCATTTTCAACAAATACTGTATAGAATGGGTTCAGGAGCATAACTCTGATGTAGATTTCGTAAATGGATTTATAGAAGTATATGGTGATCCATTGGGCTTTAAAGGCTCGTGGGAGGGTATTGTTGAATATAAAGATTACGAGGCAACAAGGCGTACAAAAACAATCAGCGATAACGCACAATGGTTTGAGGACAACTCTCCTGTAGATAAACGTTTCAAAAAAGAAAAGGTTAAAGGCGTTACGGCAAATGTAGTACGTGCAGCTATGTTGGGCGGAGATGAATACCCATCAACAGCAATAGGTATAAATTTGCCAAATGCAGACTGGATTAGAGCAAAATACGGAAGCAAGAGTGTTACTATCAGCAACCTTATTGGAGCTTATAATGAAGCTGCTCGCGGAAATGGGTTTAAAGAAGAGTTTATTTCAGATAAAAGCATTATTGACCTTGTTGACAAATATGCTGACATGTGTGATGATCTTCATACGGATCTTCATGAATGCCTCGGACACGGAAGTGGTAAATTGCTGGAAGGCGTTTCTCCTGATGCTCTAAAATCTTATGGAAGTACTATAGAGGAAGCAAGAGCAGATTTGTTTGGCTTGTATTACATAGCTGATGACAAACTGGTTGAATTGGGGCTTCTGCCTGATAAAGAAGCTTATAAGGCATCATATTATACCTATATGCTGAACGGCTTAATGACCCAACTCGTCAGAATACAACCAGGAAACAAAATAGAAGAAGCGCATATGAGAAACCGTGCTTTAATTGCATATTGGTGTTACGAAAAAGGTAAAGACGAGAATGTAGTTGAATTATATAATCATTGTGGTAAAACATTTATGAGAATCAATGATTATAAGAAGCTCCGTGGTCTTTTTGCATGTCTTCTTGCCGAAATCCAACGGATAAAAAGTGAGGGTGATTATTTGTCTGCTCGAACTATAGTAGAGAAATATGGAGTAGATGTAGACAGGAAACTTCATAAAGAAATACTTGAAAGATATAAGAAACTTGATCTTGCTCCTTATAAAGGTTTTATAAATCCAGTTCTAATCCCTGTTTATGACAATACAGGAGAAATTGTTGATATAAAAGCTTCTTATGATGAGTCGTATGAAGAGCAAATGCTTAGATACAGTAAAGATTATTGTTCACTAATATAATATAAACAATGCAAGAGCAGACGGTAAAGGATACAGTAAAAAAAATAAAGCGCAGTTTCTCGTTACAGATGAATGGTGTTGCATCACAGTCTATGCGAGAGAAAGGTATAAACAACTATATTAATTGGGGAATTCAGTTGCCGGCACTCCGTAAAATGGCTGACGAGTATGGCAAGAGTTATGATTTGGCTTCAGCTCTTTGGAAAGAAAATGTCAGAGAGTGTAAAATTCTTGCAACACTGATAATGCCATCAGATAGAATGTCTGCCGACTTGATGTCAGTATGGATGGAGCAGACCACAACCCAAGAGATTGCAGAATATGCAGCATTCAATCTATATCAACATGTTGAGAATGTTTCTATATATGCTTTTATATGGATAGCTTCTACGAACAGGCTGCAGCAAATATGTGGTTTTAATATCCTTTCCTGTTTGTTCAAAAAGTCATATATGCCTTCTGATAGAGATATAAACGAATTTATAGATCAGACTATTGCAGCGATGGCAGACGATGCAATCGGAGTTAAGCATAGCGCAATGAACAGTTTGCAGTCATTTGCCATGATGGGAGAGATGCAATCTAAAATTGTTGATGCGGCATTGAAAAAGTGCATGTAAGTGCACTTTTTCTGTTATATTTGAATAGAATAGAAAATAAAATATTATTTTTGTACGACTTTTTTGGAGCAAAGCTTTAATTACGGTCTATTTGTAAAAGTTAAATCTGAAAATTCCAAAACACATAATAAAATGAATACAGGTAAAGTTGATGTCCTGCTCGGTTTACAGTGGGGCGATGAGGGTAAAGGAAAGGTCGTAGATGTTTTGACACCTAAATATGATGTCATTGCTCGCTTTCAAGGTGGTCCGAATGCAGGTCACACATTGGAGTTCGAAGGGCAAAAATATGTTCTTCGCAGTATTCCTTCAGGTATTTTCCAAGGTGGAAAAGTTAACATTATAGGCAATGGTGTTGTACTTGCGCCAGATTTGTTTATGGATGAGGCTAAGGATCTGGAAAAAAGCGGTCATCCACTGACAGAACGCCTGAAAATCTCAAAAAAGGCACATCTTATCATGCCTACACATAGACTACTTGATGCAGCATACGAGGCAAAGAAAGGTAAGAATAAGGTAGGAACAACCGGTAAAGGCATCGGACCTACATATACAGACAAGGTTTCCCGTACAGGATTGAGAGTTGGTGATATATTTGAAAATTTTGAAGAAAAGTATGCACAGCACAAGGCGAGACATGAGGAAATGTTGAAAGAGCTTGGATACACAGATTATGATATCACTGATGTTGAGAAGAAATGGATGGAAGGCATTGAATATCTTCGCCAGTTTGAAATCGTAGATTCAGAGCATGTAATAAACAAGATATTGCGTTCCGGAAAGAATATACTTTGCGAAGGAGCCCAAGGCACTATGCTGGATGTAGATTTCGGAAGTTATCCTTTTGTTACATCGTCTAATACAATATGTGCCGGTGCATGTTCCGGTTTAGGAATAGGTCCAAATAAAATAGGCGAAGTTTATGGTATAATGAAAGCTTATTGCACTCGTGTTGGTGCAGGTCCATTCCCTACAGAATTGTTTGATGAGACAGGAGCTGAAATCCGAAACTTAGGTCATGAGTATGGAGCAGTGACAGGCAGAGAGCGCCGTTGTGGATGGATAGACCTTGTTGCACTTCGTTATGCCATCATGATAAACGGTGTTACAAAACTTATTATGATGAAGAGCGACGTACTTGACGGCTTTGATACAATAAAGGCTTGTGTGGCATATAAGCAGAATGGAAAGGAAACACGCGATTTCCCATATGATATAGAGCACGATATAGAACCTGTTTATAAAGAGTTGCCAGGATGGAAAACCGACATGACATCCTATACAAGCGAGGAGCAGTTCCCGAAAGAATTTAATGATTATATAAAATTCCTTGAAGCAGAACTTGAAACCCCAATAAAGATAATATCAATCGGTCCTGACAGAGAGCAAACAATTGTTAGAAAATAAAAACATTAAACATAAACAATAAATGAATAAACCATCAATACCAAAGGGAACCCGTGATTTCACACCTGTTGAGATGGCTAAGCGCAATTATATCTTTGATACTATTCGCTCTGTATATTCTCTTTATGGTTTCCGACAAATTGAAACTCCAGCGATGGAAACCCTGCAAACCCTGCTTGGTAAATATGGGGAAGAAGGAGATAAACTCCTTTTCCGTGTTTTGAACAGTGGTGATTATTTAAATAAGATAACCGACGAGCAATTGGCAGAGCGTAATTCTCTGGCACTTTCTTCAAAAATATGCGAAAAGGGATTGCGATATGATTTGACGGTACCATTTGCCCGATTTGTTGTAATGCATAGGGATGAAATACAATTGCCATTCAAAAGATATCAAATCCAGCCAGTATGGAGAGCTGACCGCCCACAAAAGGGGCGTTACAGAGAGTTCTATCAATGTGATGCAGATATTGTTGGCAGCGACTCTTTGCTCAATGAAGTTGAGCTGATACAGATTATGGACACAGTTTTCCAGCGTTTGGGTATTCGAGTTCAAATAAAAATAAACAACAGAAAATTATTGTCCGGCATTGCAGAAATTGTTGGCGAAGCTGACAAAATTGTTGATATTACTGTTGCTATTGATAAACTCGACAAAATCGGTTTGGAAAAGGTTAATGATGAGTTGCGTGCTAACGGAATAAGTGAAGATGCTCTACGTAAGTTGCAGCCTGTTATCCTGTTATCTGGAACAAATGAAGAGAAGCTTGAATTTATGGACGGTTTCTTGGCAGACTCAGAAACAGGGAAAAAAGGTATAGAGGAACTACGCTTTATTCTTTCAATGGCAGAGAAAGCAGGTTTGAAAAACGAACTTCAACTTGATTTGACCTTAGCCCGTGGTTTGAATTATTACACCGGTGCAATATTTGAAGTAAAGGCACTTGACACACCTATGGGCAGTATTACTGGTGGTGGTCGTTACGACAACCTGACTGGTATATTTGGAATGCCAGGTATAAGTGGTGTAGGTATATCTTTCGGTGCAGACCGTATCTACGATGTATTGAATGCTCTTGATCTGTATCCTAAGGAGATAACAACCAATACCCAACTTCTGTTTATAAACTTTGGTGAGAAAGAAACTGAATATTGCTTGCCTTTAGTACAGTTGGCACGCGCCAAAGGTATAAGAACAGAGTTGTATCCAGATTCTGCAAAGATGAAAAAACAGATGAATTACGCCAATGCTAATGCAATACCATTTGTTGCTCTTGCAGGAGATAACGAAATTCAAAATGGTGTTGTTACCTTGAAGAATATGGAAACAGGTGAACAGAAACAAGTTACACCCGAAACATTGATAGATATAATTAACGCTTAAAACGATTATTTTTAGTGGAGTGTTCATCATGGAATCACTCCACTATTTATTTTTTTTATGAAAACATTTAATGATTTTATTTCATCTATATTTAGACACAGACTTTATACAGTTCTTTTTGTTTTGATGTTTGTCTTTTCTTCATTCAAGGCAGACAAGCATGTGACAATATTCATGATTGGTGATTCAACCATGGCAAATAAGGATATCTCAGGCGATAAACAAGAAAGAGGCTGGGGTATGATGCTTTGTAACTATTTTGATGATTATATTGTTGTTGATAATCATGCAATGAACGGTCGTTCTTCAAAGAGCTTTATTGATGAGGGCAGATGGAATAAAGTGCTTGAGAAAATTGTACCAGGCGATTATGTAATAATACAGTTCGGGCATAACGATGAGAAGAAAGACGAAAAAAGGCATACAGACCCAGGTTCAACATTTGATGATAACTTGCGCAAATTCGTAAAGGAAGCCAGGTCAAAAGGTGCTACTCCTATATTGATGAACAGTGTTGTCAGAAGAAATTTCAGCGGGAGTGCTACAGCTGTGGCAGATGATGATTTGCGCGAAAATTCTTCAAAAAATCTTGTTGATGGCGACACTTTGATTGATACGCATGGAGCATATCTTTCTTCTCCAAGAAATGTTGCAAAAGAATTAAATGTAATATTTGTAGATGCCAACAAAATAACTCATGATCTTGAACAAGGTTTAGGAAGAGAAGGCTCTAAAAAATTGCATATGATTTTTTCTCCTGGCGAGCAACCTTCATTGCCCGAAGGCAGGCAAGACAACACGCATTATAATATTTATGGTGCAAATAAGGTGGCTTCGCTGCTTGCTGATGCTATTTGCAGCAAAGTTTCAAAATTAAGGAAACATCATATATCTTATGATATATACGTCTCTAAAACAGGGTGCGGACAGTTTATGGACTTGCAAAAAGCCATAGCCACCTCTCCTGATAACGTAAAGACAACCATTGCAATAGTTGGAGGGGAATGGAAAAAACCACAGCTGACAAAGAATAAAAAAGTGAAGTTTGTTATGTTGCGTGGTGCAAAATTTGAATAATGAGATATTTAAGTTCTTTAATGTTATTGATTGCGCAGGTAGTTGCTGCGCAATCTTTTTTTGTTAAGAGCAATGTCCAGAAATGTTTTCCAAGAACAGTACCGCCAGGAAATTATAGCGGCATCACATATCTTGGCGGCGACAAGTATGCTGTTGTATCAGACAAATCAGGCAGTGATGGTTTCTATACCTTCAGAATAAAAGTGGATTCCCTCTCAGGAGAGATATTAAATGTTGAAAATCTCGGCTTCAATGATTTGGGAACAAACTATTCAGACATTGAAGGCATTGCATACAATGACAAATCAGGCAGAATATATCTGTGCAGTGAGAAGGCTGGCAAGATAATAGAATATGATTATTTTAGAAAAGAGAAGACAGGCAATGAGCTTGCTCTCTCTGAATACTATCCGGAGCAGAAAGGCAACGGTGGCATAGAATCAGTTTCATACAATTCCAGTACGGATAAAATATGGACAATAAACGAGATGCCGATAAGCAAAGATGATACAGGCACGAGCAAGTATAAACTGAGAATCAACTCATTCGACAGCTCGTTTTGTCATTCTGCAACCTATGCTTACGAAATGGATTCTTACGAAAATAAAAATAATCCATACATGCATGTGGAAGGTGTAAGCGAACTTGCGGCATTGGATGACGGGCGTTTACTCGTTTTGGAAAGAGTCTTCCATGTACCACAGCTAAAGATTGGCGCTTATTGCATCTGTAGGGTATATTTAGTTAATCCACAAAAAAGTATATGTATAAGTAATGAGCAAATACAGGACAGTGAAAAAGCCTTTATGCAGAAAGAAAAACTATGTGAGTGGAAAACAAAACTATCTTTATTCAAACACAAGATAGCAAATTTTGAAGGAATGTGTCTCGGACCAAAACTTGCTGACGGCAAGCAGATTCTGTTATTTGTGTCAGATTCTCAGAACCAGTATCATGGAATATTGAAAGATTGGTTTAAAAGTGTAATAATTTCACCCGCAAACGATTAGAATAATATTTATGAAATTCCTTATGAAATATTTTGCAGATTAAAATAAAAGGCGTAAGTTTGCAAATGTAAATATACTAACTTAAACCATAAAAATACATGAAGAAGTACAATTTTAATGCAGGACCATCAATCCTTCCGAGAGAAGTAATTGAAAACACGGCAAACCAGATTTTAGACTTTAATGGAAGTGGCTTGTCTTTGGCAGAAATCAGTCATAGAGCAAAGGATTTTCAGCCTGTTGTTGACGAAGCCATGTCTCTTGTAAAAGAATTGTTGAACGTGCCAGAAGGTTATTCAGTACTGTTTCTTGGTGGCGGAGCATCATTGGAATTTTGTATGGTGCCTTATAACTTCCTTGTTAAGAAAGCAGCGTATCTGAACACTGGTACATGGTCGAAAAAAGCAATAAAAGAGGCAAAACTGTTTGGCGAAGTTGTTGAGGTTGCGTCTTCTGCTGATGCTAATTTCACATTTATACCTAAAGATTGGACTTGTCCTTCTGATTGTGACTATCTACATGTGACAACCAATAATACAATCTATGGAACAGAAATGCGTTATGATATAGATGCACCAATTCCTCTTATTGGCGATATGTCTTCAGATATATTTAGTCGTCCGGTAGATGTAGCAAAATATGATTGCATATATGCAGGCGCACAGAAAAACCTTTCGATGGCAGGTGTTACTCTTGTTATTGTTAAAGACTCTGCGTTAGGTCGTGTTGAGCGTCCTATACCTACAATGCTTGACTACAGAACACACGTAGAAAAAGGAAGTATGTTCAACACTCCTCCTGTAGTTCCTATCTA
Source organism: uncultured Prevotella sp. (assembly GCA_934217675.1). Taxonomy (GTDB): domain Bacteria; phylum Bacteroidota; class Bacteroidia; order Bacteroidales; family Bacteroidaceae; genus Prevotella. Next base: position 36,140 of record CAKQCV010000019.1, read on the forward strand.
TACTGCACTTGAAACATTACGCTGGATAAAGAAAAACGGCGGTGTTGAGGCTATGGACAAGAAAGCACACGAGAGAGCAGAAATATTGTATGCAGAAATTGACAGAAACAAGCTGTTCCGTGGAACTGTAGCAAAGGAAGACCGCTCATTGATGAATATATGCTTTGTGATGAACGATGAATACAAGGATTTGGAAAAGCCATTCCTGGAGTATGCCACAGCACAAGGTATGGTAGGAATAAAGGGGCACCGTTCTGTTGGAGGCTTCCGTGCAAGTTGCTACAATGCAATGAGCGTTGAGGGTGTCAAGGCATTAGTAAAATGCATGCAAGATTTTGAGTCACTTCATTGATATACATATTTAATGCAGTGTTCTATCATACAAGAAAATGAATGTATGATAGAACATGCATTGTAATGATTAAACCAAAAAGAGTCACTATGAAAATTCTTATAGCTACAGAAAAGCCATTTGCTCCGGTTGCAGTAAATGGTATAAAAAATGAAATAGAAAGTGCAGGAAATGAACTTTATATTCTTGAAAAGTATACTGAAAAGGGTCAGCTACTTAAAGCTGTAGAAAATGTAGATGCCATTATAGTCCGTTCTGACAAGATTACTCCAGAAGTGGTTGATGCTGCAAAGGAACTGAAAATTGTTGTGCGTGCAGGTGCCGGTTATGACAATATAGATATTTCGTATGCAAAGAGCAAAGGCATTGTTGTAGAAAACACACCAGGACAAAATTCAAATGCTGTTGCAGAGCTTGTTTTCGGTCTTCTTGTATACACTGTGAGAAATTTCTATAACGGCAAAGCAGGAACAGAACTGAAAGGAAAGAAATTAGGTATCCTTGCTTTTGGAAATGTAGGAAGAAACGTGGCTCGCATTGCCAAGGGATTTGGGATGGATGTATATGCTTATGATGCCTTTTGCCCGAAAGAAGCTATAGAAAGTGCAGGTGTGCATGCGGTAGAAAACCAAGAAGAGCTGTTCTCCACATGTGATATAGTGTCTTTACATATACCTGCCACTGCAGAGACAAAGCAAAGCATAAATGCATCTCTTGTGAGCAAGATGAAAAAAAATGCAATCCTTGTAAACACTGCCCGTAAAGAGGTTATAAACGAGCCAGAGTTGCTTGATGTACTGTTGGAACGCACAGATTTGAAGTATATAACAGATATAAAGCCAGATATGGACAGCGAATTTTCGTCAAAGTTGGAAGGGAGATATTTCAGCACACCGAAAAAAATGGGTGCCCAGACAGCCGAAGCCAACATCAATGCCGGTATAGCAGCGGCAAAACAGATAAATGCCTTCTTTAAAGACGGATGCACGAAATATCAGGTGAACAAATAAAAGATATAAATTATATATAATCAAATAATTTTTAATAGACGTATGGCAAAAGTTAAACCTTTTAGAGGTTTCAGACCTCCTAAAAATTTGGTAGAACAAGTAGAGTCTCGCCCATATGACGTGCTTAACTCTGAAGAAGCAAGAGAAGAGGCAGGCAACAACGAAAAAAGCCTCTATCACATAATAAAACCCGAAATAGATTTTGAACCAGGCACAAGTGAATACGACCCACGCGTTTACGAGAAAGCTGCTGCCAACTTCAAGAAGTTCAAGGAAAACGGTTGGCTTGTTCAAGATTCAGAGGAGCATTATTATATTTATGCCCAAACTATGAACAACAAAACACAATATGGAATAGTGTTGGGCGCATACGTGGATGACTATTTGAATGGAGTTATAAAAAAGCATGAGCTGACAAGGCGTGATAAAGAAGAAGACCGAATGAAGCATGTGCGAGTATGCAATGCAAACATAGAGCCAGTATTCTTTGCTTATCCTGACAATGAAAAGTTGAATGCCCTGCTTAACAAATATGCAGCATTAGCTCCAGAGTATGACTTTATCGCACCGATAGATGGATTCAGACATCAATTCTGGATTGTATCAGATAAAGACGACATAAAACTCATAACCGACGAATTTGCTGCAATGCCAGCTTTGTATATAGCTGACGGGCACCATCGTTCAGCTGCAGCAGCCCTCGTTGGAGCGGAGAAAGCAAAACAGAATCCTAACCATAACGGCACTGAAGAGTATAACTATTTTATGGCTGTATGCTTCCAGGCATCACAACTCACGATTCTTGATTACAACCGTGTGGTTAACGACTTGAACGGATATTCAAAAGAAGAACTGCTGAAAGCTCTTGAGCAAGACTTCGTTGTAGAGAAAAAAGGAAAAGACATCTACAGACCAGAGGAACTTCACAACTTCTCCATGTATATTGGCGGAGAATGGTATAAGCTGACAGCTCGTAGGGGAACGTATGATGAAAATGACCCGATTGGAGTCCTTGATGTTGATATCTCAAGCCGGCTTATATTCAACAAGCTATTGGGAATCAAGGATTTCCGCTCCGACAAGAGAATTGATTTCGTAGGAGGTCTTCGTGGACTTGAAGAACTGAAGAACAGAGTAGATTCAGGCGAAATGAAGATGGCTTTAGCTTTATACCCTGTAACCATGAAGCAAATCATGAATATAGCAGACAGTGGCAAGATTATGCCTCCTAAGGCAACATGGTTTGAACCAAAACTTCGTTCAGGTCTTATAATACACGAACTTGTTTAATAAGCAAATATTTTGGAAGATACTTACAAAACGATAACTAAAAAAATAGGCGAGGGGTTTTACAGTGAGAAGCGTAGTAAATTCCTCGCCTTTGCACATCATGTAGAAACAGTTGATGAAGTAAAGGAGATAGTGCAGAAATACAAAAAGAAATATTACGATGCCCGGCATGTGTGTTATGCCTATATGCTTGGTGCGGAGTGTTGCAAATACAAGGCAAATGACGATGGAGAGCCAAGCAGCACGGCAGGAAAACCGATATTGGGACAAATACTCTCAAATGAGCTGACAAATATATTGATTGTCGTGATAAGATATTATGGAGGTGTAAACCTGGGTACAGGCGGACTTATTGTTGCCTACCGTACGGCAGCAGCCGATTGCATAGAGCATTGCGAAATAAACGAATGTTTTGTAGAAGAAGAAGTCCGTTTCAGCTTTCCCTATGTCATGATGAACGGTGTTATGAAAATAGTAAAGACAATGGAACCGAAAATAGTATCGCAAGAATACGACAACACCTGCACCATAGTGCTTTCCATACGCAAGTCAAAAGCAGAAGAACTTAGAAATAAACTCAATGGCTTGTCCTTTTCCTGATTAAACACATATACATTTGTATTATTCAGATAGCAAAAATAGGTATATGGGCATTGTTCTTTCTGCCCATACCCCATAAAAAAAGTGTTTCCTACTTATAAAAATACCAATAAATGAGTATCGGAACAATTTTTTTTTATACCTTTGTAGTCGAAAAAAGAAAGATGTAGGACACACGTCTCCATACAGATTGTATGGTGAGAATGGTATCAAGTCTTTTTGTCTATATAGGATTTATACAATTAATATAAATAATATGATTTATTCAACAGAAGTAAAGAACATGTGTGTTGTGGCTAAAGGTCCCAACCACGGACCTGCACCTATCCCAGAAGAAGGAAAGTGGGTCTATGCAAAAGAAATTAAGGATATTTCCGGTTATACTCATGGTGTGGGTTGGTGTGCTCCTCAGCAGGGCGCTTGCAAATTGTCTTTGAATGTAAAAGACGGTGTTATCCAAGAAGCTCTTGTTGAGACAATTGGCTGTACAGGTATGACACACTCTGCTGCCATGGCATCCGAGATTCTACCAGGAAAAACAATTCTTGAAGCTTTGAATACCGACCTTGTTTGTGATGCTATCAACACAGCAATGCGCGAGCTTTTCCTTCAGATCGTTTACGGTCGTACACAGAGTGCTTTCTCTGAGGGTGGTTTAACTATCGGTGCCGGTCTTGAAGACCTCGGCAAAGGACTCCGTTCACAAACTGGTACTCTCTATGGCACTGTAGCAAAAGGCACACGTTATCTTGAGTTGACAGAGGGCTATATAACAAAGCAGTTCCTTGACAAAGACAGCCAGGTAATTGGCTACGAGTATGTTCATCTTGGCAAGATGATGGAAGCAATCAAAAACGGTATGGACGCTAACGAGGCAGTGAAGAAATTTACAGGTTCGTATGGTCGTACAACCGCTGAGCAGGGTGTTGTTAAAGCAATTGATCCACGTAAAGAATAATAAGGAGATACACAACTATGATTAGAAAAGTA
>CAKQCV010000020.1 GCA_934217675.1 uncultured Prevotella sp.
CAATCCAGAAGAAGTCAACAGGTTTCTATTGCCTGCTTGAGTTCAAGGCTGAGCCGTCAGTTATTGACACTCTTGAGATTGGATACCGTCGCGACGAGAAGGTAATCCGTTTCATGACAGTTAAGCTTGACAAGTATGCTTCAGAGTATGCTGTTAAGAGAAGAAACAAACTTGGTAAAAAAGAGGAGGCTTAAAAAATGGCACAAGAATCAGAAATCAGATACTTGACTCCACCTTCAGTGGACACAAAGAAGAAAAAATATTGCCGTTTCAAGAAGAGCGGTATTAAGTATATCGACTATAAGGATCCAGAGTTCTTGAAGAAATTCTTGAACGAGCAGGGAAAAATCCTTCCTCGTCGTATCACTGGAACATCTTTGAAGTATCAGCGTCGTGTGGCTCAGGCTGTTAAGCGTGCTCGCCAAATCGCACTGCTTCCTTACGTAACTGACTTGATGAAATAATTAAAAGGAGGATTACAGAATGGAAATTATACTGAAAGAAGATATTATCGGCTTGGGATTCAAGAACGATATCGTTAATGTTAAGTCTGGTTACGGTCGTAATTACCTCATCCCACAAGGAAAAGGTGTTATTGCTTCTGAGTCAGCAAAGAAAGTTCTTGCTGAGAACTTGAAGCAGCAGGCTCGCAAACTTGAGGCTATCAAGGCAGAGGCTGAGAAGAAGGCAGAGGCTTTGAAGGATGTTGCTCTTGTTGTAGAGATGAAGGTATCTGCAAATGGCGTTACTTACGGTTCTGTAAATGCAGCAACAGTTGCAGAGGAACTGAAGAAGAAGGGTATTGATGTAGATCGCAAGATTATAACAATGCGTGAGGCTAAGAAGCTTGGTGACTATGCAGCTACAGTTCACTTCCATAAGGAAGTTATTGTAGAGGTTCCTGTAAAGGTCGTTGCAGAAAATGCAACTGTTGAGGCAGCTCCTGCAGAAGAGGCTCCTGCAGCTGAATAATTACGGCAATTATTATGTAAGATATATTCTGGCAAGTAATAAAACTTTCTTGCCAGAATTTTTATTTAAAAAACACTGGCGTATGAAATATTTTTCGCAAATTGGCATATTAGCAATATGCTTGGCTGTAATGTCGTCATGTGCAACTATATTTACAAGCGGTAATCCTAAGGTTACAATTGATGGCGATACACCAGAACCTGTTACAATTATTACAGAAGTAAAGACTTATAAAGATGTGTATTTGCCGTGTAAAGTAGAAGTAAAACGTCATAAGATAGACGGACAGCATATAAGAGTTGTTCAAAGCGGGAAACGTTATCGAGATATAATACTTGATAAAGCAGTGAACGGTTGGGCTTATGGTAATATCCTGTTAGGAGGATTAATAGGATGGGGGGTAGATCTCATCACCAATTGTGTTTCAAAGCCTGCAACATCAAACTTTTATATTGAAGAAAAAGGCAAAGTTGAATAAAATAATCCTCAAAGGTCTATACTGAAACCTGTGGGGATTATTTTGTCTTTATCTGCTTTCTTTGAATTTTCTCAACATGTCACATTTGGTGGTATAGTCGTCGACAATATCAGGGTGCTCTCTGCTGAAACTTTCAAGTGCGCTCATAGCCATATATTGTCTTGCCTTTGGTACTGGTCGTAAGATTTCGTTGAAGTCAGAATCATAGTCAATGGTGTACCATGGCTGTACAGGTATAAAAGCCAAGGCATATACAGCTTTATATCTAAGTGTCAAATTCTTGCTTTGTTTGCATTCATCAAGGTATTTGATGGCTGTAGCAACAAAATCCATTTCGTTGGTTCTGGCTGTATCACTCACACTTTGTCCGTAGTGTGTAAGATACCAGCAGTCGCCATAATGCGATGCTTGGTAGAATCTTGTTGCAAGCTTATAAGCAAGTGCTTCTTTTTCTTCTCCTGGCTTTGTTATATTGTATTGACTTATAAGTGAGAGCATGTCTTTACAGAACATCAGTTTTTGGTTACCGTTGGATTTGCCGTATACATCGGCAAAATCAGTATACAGGAACCCTTCCTCGTTTTTAGGCCTTTGTCTTTCAAACCATCTCTCTACAGAGTATGAGCGTTGAGACATATAGAAATTAATTCTTTGTCCGTCAATGAACTTTTGTGATACTTTAGCTAAATAGCTTTCTGCAGATTCAAATTTTCCTTCAGCAATGTATTTTGTACCTATCATTTCGTTAAAGAAGTCGTTGTCTTTATAAACTCGTTCAGTAACATATTGTTCAAAACAGTCTTTATGACTTTTACTTATAAACTTGAAGTAAATTTCTGTTTCCTTAGCTGTCATGGAGTCAAGTCTGCAAGTGTAATCACTGTAATTACCGTATGCCCGGTCTAAATATTTCGTAGCCCCATTTTGGAAATCATTTCCATATTTCTGCATCATTCCATAAAGGGCTGTTGCCATTTCCGGTTTGCCGTTCCTGATATATAAGGGAGCGAGATTTCTGAATATTATTCTTTCCTTTACATTTGTATAGTGATTGTCAAAATCAAGAGATTCTGCGCGGTCGTCAATGATTTTCGTGTCAATCCATTTCATTTCGCCGACAAGAAAGTTTGAAAACTCAGCGGTAAGTTTATGGTTTGCTGTCAGTGCTAATAGACGTATGGCTCTGGCGTTGTCTTTCATTCTTGGTGTACCTTTCATTGCAAGAGCCTCATTTATATCTTCAATGGCTTTGTTGGTGTTTCCTATAAGGTATTGCAGCATTGCCGAAGCACTTTTCCATAGACAAGGTACAGATGTCTTGTCTTCGGCTATAACTTTCTCTGTAAAGGCAATGAAATTATTAACCTCGTCTTTGTATATTGTCTTTGCTCCAATCATTTCAAACCATTCTTGGTCTTCCTTGGATTGAGGTCTAATGTCAATGGTTTGCTGCACATTGTTTACGAAATCTTGCACAAGATACGACAGGGTAGGAGAATTTGGGTCTTTGCTATATATGCTCTGAATACCAGCGAGATTACGATATTTCCGTGCGATCCATTTTATACTTGACATGTCTCCTTGGGCTGCATATATGTCGCAAGCTTTCATTCGTTGGTTATGTTTTGCTAACGCCCTGGCATATATGTTTTTCATAGCTTCTTTCCATACGCTTTGTGGAAGTTTGCTTGCATAATTAGTCCAATAGTTCATATTGTCGTTATCGTTGCCCAATACCATGTTTGCACGCATTCTCAATAACGCATATTGACTTTTCAGTCTTGTACCTTTATAAGATTTTGTATTATGTAAAACTGTGTTCAAGTTTTGGCGGCGTTTGGTAATTTGCAATTTCGTGGGGTATTCCCAGGAGTCCTGTTTAATGCTTTCACATGTTTTGATGTATAGGTTTAGCCATTTCAGATATGTCTGCATCTGTGTGTCGCCTTTCTTTCTTGCGGCATCCGTTATTTTGTCATTACACCATCTGAAATACTCAGTCATCATATTGTTGTTGTCTCCTGTATAATTCTTCCAGTATTTGTTGATACCGTCAATAAAAGCCGGGTCCATACATTCACGTTGAAAAACGCTGAACATATAGAAGTTATGGTCAGAGCGTTCTATCGCACACCCTGATGCATTTGTTGCAAATGAAATTGCAATAATATTAGCGATGATAAATTTCTTCATATTCGTTGTCTTTATATTTGTTGATATTTTTATTACTCAAATCAAAGAGTATGATTTCGTTGTTTGCAGTCTTGTTCTTTATGTCCACAATGCGTTTTGCCGACAGAATGTCGCTTACTGACGGTTGGCGATGCACAATGCTATCTCCATCTAACACAGGTAAATCATCATCGGCATGCATAATACCGACATATTGATTGTTCCTGAACAGGATGTTCCATCCAAAAATCGGGTATGCTGTAGAGAGATGTATTGGGTATTTTTTGATTCCGTTGATATACGGTTCCACATCATGTATGTCGAGAATAGGCTTGCTGCATGAAATATTTGTAAAGTCACCGGTGTTATACATCATAAGTATACCCCTGTCTACAGGTGGCGGTGTTTCGGCAAGTTGATGTAATCTTATTGTTGCTGATACTCGTATCCCTTTCTTGTGTGCCTTTTCTTGCAAATCAGACATGAAAGAGAAAAAATTGTTCCTTGTACTGTTAGTCCAGTCACAATCTATTTGTATCTCATCAACTCTTTTTATATCGTTGGTTTCATTCATCTGCAATATTCTGGAAATAATCTTGTTAGCCAAACCTTTAGTGCTGTTTTTCATACAGTCGTTAACAATGAAAACCACAGGTATAACTTTTATATTTTCTGGTACGGAAGACACAAATCTTATAGTGGCATTTGGTACTGGGAAACCGTCGTTGCCGGCTACAATGTCAAAATATCTTATATATATGTTCTTTATGTTGTGCAGTTGCAAAAATTCGGTTTTGCAACTGTCTAAGCAAAACACAGTGCTCCAATAATATATAGAGTGCACAGCTTGCTGTTTCTTTGTGTTGCATCCTGCAAAAAACAGAAATATGAAAAGTATGAATAATAGTTCTTTTTTCATTGTTGTATCGTAAATAGATGATATGTTCTGCGAAAGTAACACTTTTTGTTGCATGATGTATAACTCATGATGAAAAATGATGATATATACATTATATTGTTTAGTCTACTTGACAAATTGAAGTAAAAGAAAAATAAAATTGTAGATATAAGTCAATAAATAAAATAAAATATTGTGACTTTACACTACTTTTATTATTTTTGCATACGTAAAAAGAATAGAAAAGGATAAAAAAATTTTCTAACTAAATACACGTAATAACATTAAACTATGAGCGAAAAAAGAGTTTATACCTTCGGTAATGGTAAGGCTGAAGGTAAAGCAGACATGAGAAACTTGCTCGGTGGTAAGGGTGCCAACCTGGCAGAGATGAACCTTATCGGTGTACCAGTTCCTCCAGGCTTTACTATCACTACAGACGTATGTAATGAATATTTTGAAAAAGGAAAGGAAGATGTTGTCAATCTGTTGAAAGATGATGTCGTTGCTTCCGTACATCATATAGAAAACTTGATGAACAGCAAGTTCGGTGATGTAGAGAATCCATTACTCGTAAGTGTACGTTCTGGTGCAAGAGCTTCTATGCCAGGTATGATGGATACAATCCTTAACCTTGGTCTTAACGATGATGTTGTTAAAGGATTGGCAAAGAAAACAGGAAATGAACGCTTCGCATACGATAGTTATCGCCGTTTTGTGCAAATGTATGGCGATGTGGTTCTTGGTATGAAGCCTGTTAACAAAGAAGATATAGACCCATTTGAAGCTATTATTCAGAAAGTAAAGGCTCAGCGTGGAATATCTCTTGACAATGAGATGAACGTTGATGAACTGAAACAACTTGTAGAACTCTTCAAAGCTGCTATTAAAGAACAGACTGGAAAGGATTTCCCTGCAGATCCAATGGAGCAGCTATGGGGCGCAATTTGTGCTGTGTTCGACAGCTGGATGAATGAGCGTGCAATTCTTTACAGAAAGATGGAGGGAATCCCAGCAGAGTGGGGTACTGCTGTTTCTGTAATGGCAATGGTGTTCGGTAATATGGGAGATACATCAGCAACAGGTGTTTGCTTCAGCCGTGATGCTGCAACTGGTGAAAATGTGTTTAACGGAGAGTACCTTGTTAACGCACAGGGCGAGGATGTCGTTGCTGGTATCCGCACACCACAGCAAATCACAAAACTTGGTTCTCAGCGTTGGGCAAAGCAGCAGCAGATTCCAGAGGAGGAGCGTGTTGCAAAATATCCTTCAATGGAAGAGGCTATGCCGGAGATTTACGCTCAGCTGAATGCACTTCAGGATAAACTTGAGCATCACTATCATGACATGCAGGATATGGAGTTCACCGTACAGGAAGGAAAACTATGGTTCTTGCAGACTCGTAATGGAAAGAGAACAGGTACTGCAATGGTAAAGATTGCCATGGATTTGCTCCGCGAGGGTGAAATTGACGAAAAGACCGCTCTTGAGCGTTGTGAGCCAAATAAACTTGACGAACTTCTCCACCCGGTATTCGATAAGGATGCACAGAAAAAGGCTAAGGTGTTGACACGTGGTCTCCCTGCATCTCCAGGTGCTGCTTGCGGACAGATCGTATTCTTTGCAGATGATGCAGAGAAGTGGCATGATGCTGGTCACCGCGTTGTTATGGTTCGTATCGAAACAAGTCCAGAGGACCTTGCAGGTATGGCTGCTGCCGAGGGTATCGTAACTGCTCGTGGTGGTATGACTTCACATGCTGCCGTTGTAGCTCGTGGTATGGGTAAGTGCTGTGTTTCTGGTGCAGGTGCTTTGAACATTGACTATAAAGCAAGAACTGTTGAGATTGATGGTGTAACTCTGAAAGAGGGCGATTACATATCTCTAAATGGTTCAACTGGTGAGATATACTTTGGTGAGGTTAAGACTAAACCTGCTGAGGTTACAGGAGACTTCGCTGATTTGATGAAGCTTTGTGACAAGTATACAAGACTTGTTGTACGTACAAATGCAGATACTCCACATGATGCTGAGGTGGCTCGTAACTTTGGTGCTGTTGGTATCGGTCTTTGCCGTACAGAGCACATGTTCTTCGAGAACGAGAAGATTAAGGCAATGCGTGAGATGATTCTTGCTGATACTGTTGAGGGACGCAAGAAGGCTCTTGAAAAACTGCTTCCTTATCAGCAGAAAGACTTCTACGGAATCTTGAAAGCGATGGACGGATGTCCTGTAAATATTCGTTTGCTTGACCCACCATTGCACGAATTTGTACCACACGATCTTGCAGGTCAGGAGGTTATGGCTAAGGATATGGGCGTAACAGTCAAGGAAATCCAGCAGCGTGTCAACAGTCTGAGCGAGCACAACCCAATGCTTGGTCATCGTGGTTGCCGCCTTGGTAATACATACCCAGAGATTACTGAGATGCAGACAAAGGCTATCCTTGGTGCAGCTATCCAGTTGAAGAAAGAGGGTCATGACCCACATCCTGAGATTATGGTTCCGCTCATCGGTATCGTAAACGAGTTTGATATGCAGGAAAAGGTTATCCGTGATACAGCAAAGGAACTCTTTGAGAAGGAAGGTGTAGAGATACCATTCCGTGTAGGTACTATGATTGAGATTCCTCGTGCAGCTTTGACTGCAGATAGAATTGCTGCTAAGGCAGAATACTTTAGCTTTGGTACTAACGACTTGACTCAGATGACATTCGGTTACAGTCGTGATGATATCGCAAGTTTCTTGCCTGTATATCTTGACAAGAAGATTCTTAATGTTGACCCATTCCAGGTTCTTGACCAAAACGGTGTTGGTCAGTTGATAGAGATGGCTGTAGAGAAAGGTCGTAAGACTCGTCCAAACCTTACATGTGGTATTTGCGGTGAACATGGTGGTGAGCCTTCTTCTGTTAAGTTCTGCGACAAGGTAGGATTGAACTATGTAAGTTGTTCTCCATTCCGTGTGCCTATAGCACGTTTGGCTGCTGCCCAGGCTGCTGTCGAGAACAAGTAAGATATATTTGACTCTAAATAGATTAAGTGGAAAGTTCTTACAATAGAGAACTTTCCACTTTTTTAGTTAGATTGGCAAGAGTCATTAGCTTAATGGCTGATATTATTAAAAATAATTGCTTTATATCGTTTTTTCTACTATATTTATGCAATTTCTTTCTATAAACATTGTTTGGTATATTAATTTAATGTATTTTTGCACATTAAAATCATATAACTAAAGAAATATAAACTTCATAATTATAAAAGGGACTTTATGAAAAAATTCAGTATGTTCGCTGCTGCAGTTCTTGCTTTAGGACTCTCGGCATGTTCTTCTGATGACATGAATCCGTCAGAAAACGGAAATTCGGGTGAAGATGTGTCTTCAGCTTCTATACGCTATGCTCCAGCACGTCCTGCCACAGTTTCAGCCAATTCCAATGGATGCCGGGTGGCTGCGCAACAAGAGCCTGTTATCAATATTTCAGGATCAAATCCACTTGCTAATGATGTGCTTGAGTCTTTGTCAAAGGTTTTTCTTGAGATACTGCCGGAAGAGCAAGATAATCTTAATGTAACTCCAACAAAAGAGGGAGTAAAAGATTGGACTACTAATTATCTGTATGTATCAGACGGAAAGCCATTCACACTTTATCCTGCTTATTCGCAGACTGCAAGTCACGATATTATCGGAGTGTACTATTATGATGAAAATGGCACAATGCACGAAGAGAATATCTTTGACAATGAAGGACAGTGCCCATGGGGATATTACAAAAATAAGCAAGGCATAACGATAACCATTGAAAAAGGTTACAAGTTTGGTTTCTATCTGAGAACAACATATCCTTATAACCGTACAGACCGTTATGGTGATTATGTAGGTAATGTGGCAGAGACATTCTATTCTAATGTCAGCGAGAATTCAGGCTCTTGCTCCTATGATGCCCATTATTGGCTTTGGGAAGATAATGAGTGTCATGGTAAAGGAGTACATTCTGCATCATTCACATACGGAGGACGCACTTTCTTCGGATTTGAGGATTGGGAACACTATAACTATAATTTTGACTTAAACGATATAGTGTTCATGGTAGATCCAGCTTTGCCGATAAAAGACAATCCTAAAGAAGAAGACAAGAAACCGGATTTGCCTCCTGCACCTACACCTGACCCAACACCAGATCAGCCACTTCCTGATCCAACACCTGCTGTCGTAGGTGGTCAAGGTTCTGTTGAGGTGAACTTCTCTATCAACGATCGTCAGTATGAGGCTAATGATACAAAGCTTTCAATCCATGTGCGCGACACTACAGATGTAACTGTATTTATTCCAACCCCAGCAGACTACTATTGTCCAGCTGACGATATGCTTATCGTTCAAAAGCATGATGTTGCCCAGGCATATAATACAACGCAAACTGTAGATATGACCATTAATGGTAACAATGTTTCGCTTGCTACGACATACTCTAAGGATGGTATAACAATCTCTACAAAGGGTATCAATGCCGATGTGCTGAAGTATCTGCGCGATACGTATGGTGATGGACTGACATTTGAGGTTAACAGTTATTTTGCAACAGAACGTTTGGATGCAAATGGCAACAAAGTGAAGGTTACTCGTGAAGAACTTCAGAATATGCTTAACAAGACAACGATTTCGTTCACCAATACTCCAAAGTTCTACCTAAATGCTTTTGGCGTGATAAATGGCAGCATAATATCTAACGATTGCAGTGTCACTCCTGCTGATTTGTCGCTGTTTGGAGAAAAGAAAGGTGAAGACCCTGAGCATGGGACAACATCTTATCTCTACATTTGGGAGCGAAAATAATTCGTATGAGTAAATAATTAAAATTCTGTATTATGCCTTTTGTGTTTATATTTCAAGAAAACGCAAAAGGCATATTTTGTATGTATATATATTTATATTTTGAAGAAGTTTGTAATGAAAGTTAAGGTCACTAATTTTAATTTCAGCAGACTCTTCTTGACCTTTTTGAGAAACCAGGCAACTTTCAATGAGAAACCAGGCAACTTACGATGAGAAACAGGGCAACTTTCTTTTGGAAATCAGGTAGATTACTAAAAATGAACAGAAAATACTTAAATCTGTACTGTTGAAAATAACATTAAGAACAGTGTCTTATTGATTATCCTTTAGTATATCCAATAGATAAAACGCTGAATGTTCTCGCTCCACCTTTGAGTAATTCCTTTGCACACGCCTGTATCGTAGAGCCAGTAGTTACCACATCATCAATCAGAAGCACATGTTTTCCGATAATCTGTTTATTGTTTTTCATTTCAAAAACATTCTCAACATTTTGCTTTCGTTCAAATGAGTGCTTTTGGGTTTGACTACTTGTAAAGATCTTCCTTATAACAGCATCTTCAGCAATAGGAATTCCAGTTATTGCCTTTACTCCAACTGCAATCTCATGGCTTTGGTTATAGCCTCGTTCAAGCTTTCTTTTGAATGTTATAGGGACAGGAACAATAATATCAACCCCATCGAAGAAATTATAGTCATTAAAATCATACGCCATTATTTTACCCATGTCAATGCCGATGTTTCTTTTTCCATTATATTTTAGCTGAAGTATAATGTTGCTTGTCCTGCTGTGTGATTGGTAAAAGAAAAGAGCCGCAGCATTTTCTATAGGCATCAATGCCCAAAACATTCTTGCCATTTCGTTATCCTTTGGGTTCATTTGATAGTTGGTTCTTGGCAGATGCAAATTGCAATTCATGCAAATGGAATTAGCAGAAGCAGAAAGTCTTCTGCCACATATAGCACATTCTCGTGGAAAGAAAAAATCAAGCAAGCGTCTGCCAAAACTTATTTTCACAGGCATAATATTTGTTTTTATTATTTCTGCAAAGATAATCTTTTATTAACTTTGCAAAAAGAATTTATATGAAAAAAGAAAATATAATATCACCATATTGTAATACTCTTAAATTCAAAACACAAGAATTGTCTCCTGATGAAGTCCAGCAGTTATTGCAAGTCGCTATAATGTCAGCCCAGAATATAGAGAATAATACTTGTGAGTTTTATGTTACAGATGATACGAATTTATTGGAGAAACTTGCTGATGTCAGAGACTATGGTTCTGAAAATATAAAGAATGCTCCTATGGCAGTGGCTGTTGTTGCAGACAGATTATATGATGGAGCTTGGATAGAGAATTGTTCATCGGCAGTGTGGGCAATAAGCAGTAAGGCTGCAGAATTAGGATTAGGATGTGAGGCAGTTCAAATCAGAGGATATGCATTGTCGGATGGAGTATTTTCTGATGAAGCTGTGCGTGGTATACTTGGCATACCAGATGGAAAAACTGTTTTTGCTCTGTTGGCGATAGGCTATGTAGACCTTCCTCCAGAGCATGCAAACGATAAGGCTGAGCTTGATTGGGGTAAGGTTCATATCGTGTAAAGGTTCATGAATGGAGCACTGGACTATATGGAAATTTAATATTATTATATATGAAGTTAAGATGAGAATAGTTTTTGTGGGTGCAGGAAATTTGGCTACAAATCTTGCACAAGCACTTTATGGGACGGGAAACGACATTCTGCAAGTCTACAGTAGAACAATGCAGTCTGCAGAAATGCTTGCAAAGAAAGTTGCCGCAGAGCCGACAATATCGCTTGATAATATTGTTGATGCTGATATATATATAATTTCAGTGAAAGACAGTGTGCTGAAAGATGTAATAGCGGAATTGTGCAAAACATGCCGTAATGGACTTTTTGTACATACAGCAGGAAGTATGTCTGTTGATGTATTCAAAGGTCACACCGAACGGTATGGAGTTCTTTATCCTATGCAGACTTTTTCAAAGCAAAAGATTGTTGCTTTCAAAAACATACCGTTTTTTATAGAAGCTAATAATGAAACAGACAAAGAGTTTCTTCATGCTATGGCATCGGGATTGAGCAACAATGTTTATTATTTATCATCAGAAGCTCGTAAGCATTTGCATCTTGCTGCTGTGTTTGCATGTAATTTCGTAAACCACTGTTATGAACTCTCTGCTGAAGTTCTTGATAAATACGATATTCCATTTGATGTGATGATCCCGTTGATTGACGAGACTGTTAAAAAAGTACACACCATATCTCCCAAAGAGGCTCAAACAGGTCCTGCTATACGTTATGACAAGAATGTGATAAGCATGCAGCACGAACTTCTTTCAGATAATCCACGCATTCAGCATATTTATGATATAATGAGCAATAGCATACATGAGGTTGCTGGCAGTGTTGAAAACGAAAAATATAATAAGCAATAGAGGTATTTAGATAGAGGTAATGATATGATAGACTATGATTTGAAAAAGATTCGTGCCGTTTTGTTTGATGTTGACGGCGTGTTGAGTGAGAGTACAATAAATCTCCATCCGACAGGAGAGCCTATGCGCACAGTCAATATAAAAGACGGATATGCCATACAGCTTGCTGTAAAGCAAGGTTTGCACATAGCAATAATGACAGGTGCAGATGTAAATAGCATCCGTGTGAGATATGAAAAACTTGGTGTTAGGGATATATACACAGCTTGTTCGGTAAAGATAAAAACATACGATGCTTTTCTTGCAGAATATTCATTAGATGATGAAGAAGTGATATTCGTAGGTGATGATATTCCAGATTATGAGGTTATGAGTCGTTGTGGATGTCCGTGCTGCCCTGCTGATGCTTGCGCAGATATAAAATCGGTAAGTCGCTATATCAGTACAGCCATAGGTGGCAGAGGTGTTGGCAGAGATATAATAGAACAAGTGTTAAGAGCCCAAGGTAAGTGGCTTTCAGATAAAAAGGCATTTGGATGGTAAGAAAAATACAGTTCTGACAGACGGGAAACTATATTTTGCTTTGCAAAGTTTGCACGCAATATTTTTTTTCGTAAATTTGTGGCATTAATCACAAACTAAATCTAATATGCAATGGTATATATAGCTTTGCCTGATGAAACACAACATCGCCTGTCGTTTTATCTTGCCATGGAAGAATATTTGGCAAGATATATAGATTGTGACGATTGCTTCTTTATGTGGCAAGTTCAGCCAAGTGTAATTTTTGGCAGGAACCAACTTATAGAGGCAGAGGTGAATGTGAACTACTGCAAGGAGCATGGTATACAAATGTTTCGGCGGAAGAGTGGTGGTGGGTGCGTTTATGCCGACATGAATAACGTAATGTTTTCATACGTAACTAAAGACGAATCGGTAAACTTTACGTTCAATAAATATATAAATATGGTTGTTGCAATGCTGCAGAAACTTGGTGTTGATGCAAAGGCAACAGGGCGAAACGACGTGCTCATTGGCAATCGTAAAGTATCGGGCAACGCTTTTTATCATTTACCGGGTAGAAGCATCGTTCATGGCACAATGCTCTATGATACCAATATGCAGAATATGGTGGGAAGCATAACCCCGTCAGACACGAAGTTGATAAGTAGGGGAATCCAGAGTGTGAGGCAACGGATAGCTTTGCTTAAGGATTATATAGACATAAGTCTTGATGATTTCAAACATTTCGTTAAAGAAAATCTGTGTGACAAAGAATTTCGGCTGACGCAGCAAGATGTTGTAGGAATAAAGAATATAGAAAAGGAATATCTTGTAGATGATTTTATTTATGGCAATAACCCAAGATGCACGATACTTAGAAAAGGACGTATCGACGGTGTAGGGGATATGGAGGCACGTATCGAGATGAAAGGCGACAGAATAAAGAATATCACAATCCTTGGTGATTTTTTCATTGTTGGCGATATCGATAAGAATATAACTCATCCGTTGCATAATGTAAAACTTGCAGAGAATGATATTGTAGACGCTTTGCCCAACAGACTTGATGATGTTATAATGAACTTGAAAAGGAATGATTTCGTTGATTTACTTTTAAAAGGCAAGGCTGACTGAACGTTCTGAAGAATATATAAATCTAATAAAAACATATTATTATGGAAAACAAAAGAACATGTCTTTACGACAAACACGTGAAACTTGGCGCACTTATAAGCCCATTTGGTGGCTTTGATATGCCAATACAGTATTCTACAATTATTGAAGAGCATCAAGCTGTGAGAACAAGCTGTGGCGTGTTTGATGTGTCACATATGGGAGAAGTATCAGTTAAAGGACCTGATGCAGAGCGTTATGTGCAACATATCTTTACCAATGATGTGAGCAAGATAGGTGACGGGCAGATTCTTTATGGCATGATGTGTTATGAAAATGGAGGAACCGTTGATGACTTGCTTGTTTACCGTATGGCTGAAAATGATTTCTTTCTTGTAATCAACGCTGCGAACATAGATAAAGACTGGCAATGGATGCAAGACAATGCAAAGGGCTTTGATATAGAACTCGTGAACCGTTCTGAGTACTACGGACAGATTGCTGTGCAAGGACCGAATTCTGAAAAGGTGGTTGAAGAAGTGCTCGGATTGGAATGTAAAGAGCTTACTTTTTATACGGTGAAGACTATTGGCGATGTAATTGTCAGTCGAACAGGATATACAGGTGAAGATGGTTTTGAGATATACGCAAATCACAACTATATTTGCAACTGCTGGGACAAACTGATGGACAGCGGACGCTGTAAGCCATGTGGACTTGGATGTCGTGATACATTGCGGTTTGAGGTAGGATTACCATTGTATGGTGATGAACTTTCTGCCGATATATCACCCATTATGGCTGGTTTATCAATGTTTTGCAAACTTGATAAAGAGGAATTTATCGGTAAAGACGCTCTTACAAGGCAAAAAACAGAAGGGGTGGCACAGAAACTTGTTGGAATAGAACTTGAGGGAAAGGCTATTCCACGTCATGGCTATACCGTATTGAAAGACAATGTCGCGATAGGAGAAGTAACTACGGGCTATCATTCAATATCAACAGACAAGAGTGTGTGTATGGCACTCGTAAAATCAGAATATGCCAAGCTTGGCACACCACTTGATATACAGATACGCAAGAAAACATTTCCTGGTGTTGTAGTAAAGAAACGCTTCTACGACAAACACTACAAGAAATAGAGTAACAAGTACTTTAATGCTTGTTTCCCATTTTGGCTTTACAAGAAGAATAAAGCCTTTTCAATATAAAACAATATAACTTATAAATCAAAATAACTATGGCAAAATTTGAAGAAGGACTCTATTATTCAGAGTCGCACGAGTATGTGAGAGTTGAAGGTGAATATGGATATATCGGAATAACTGACTATGCTCAAAATGCTCTCGGAAACGTTGTATATGTAGATATGCCGGATGTTGATGATGAGGTTGAGGCTGGTGAAGAATTCGGAGCAGTAGAGAGTGTAAAGGCAGCAAGCGACTTGAACGCTCCTGTGAGCGGAACTGTTGTAGAAGTGAATGAAGCACTTGAAGATTCGCCCGAGTTGGTAAACAAGGATGCTTTTGCCAATTGGATTATCAAGGTTGAACTTTCAGACAAAACGGAGCTTGACAATTTGATGGACGCTAAGGCATACGAAGAATTCTGTAATAAAGAAGAACATTGATACTTGTTTTGAGATACGCAAGGATATGAGGAATGCAATGAAGTGAATCCTCATATCCTTGTATGCTTATATATATTGTTTCGTTAACTTGAAAAATAATCATTCTATGGATTACAAATATTTTCCGCATACTGACGGCGATATTAAAGAAATGCTGCATACTGTAGGTATTGACAGTCTTGACGCTCTTTATGCAGAAGTGCCAGATGAAATCCGTTTTAACGGAGACTATAATTTGCCAGAGGCGATGAGCGAGATTGAAGTTCGTGCTTTCTTTGAGAAACTGGGCAAAGAAAACCGACAGTTGGTTTGCTTTGCCGGTGCTGGCGTTTACGATCATTATTGTCCTGCCATAGTTAACCACATTGTGCAGCGTTCAGAATATCTAACATCTTATACTCCCTATCAGGCAGAAATATCACAAGGAACATTGCATTATATCTTTGAATATCAATCCATGATGGCAGAACTTACAGGTATGGATGTTTCTAATGCGTCTATGTATGACGGTACTACGGCATCAGCTGAGGCTGTAATGATGGCTGTCGCTGCGACAAAAAAATGTGATAAAGTGCTCGTTTCTGAAACGGTCGACCATAAGATTCTCGATGTTGTAAATACGTATGCACATTTTCATGGCATTAAAATCGAAATGATTTCCCAAACGGATGGAGTAACCGACAAAACTGATTTTGAAAAGAAAATATCTCAAGGTGGTGTTGCTGGAGTACTTGTGCAGCAGCCAAACATGTATGGTGTGGTTGAAGATTATTCCGGTTTTGCTGATGTGGCTCATTCCAATAAGGCATTGATGATAATGAATAGTGTGGCAGCCGACCTTGCTGTGCTGAAGACACCGGCAGAGTGGGGAGCTGACATTGCAGTTGGCGAAGCTCAAAGTCTTGGTATTCCTATGCTGTTTGGAGGACCTTATTTGGGATATATGTGCTGTACGGAAAAACTTATCCGCAAAATGCCTGGCAGAATTGTGGGAATGACAAAAGATTGTCGGGGGCAACGGGCATTCGTATTGACGTTGCAGGCTCGCGAGCAGCATATTCGACGTCAGAAAGCGACATCCAATATATGCTCAAACCAAAGTTTGATGGCACTTTTCGTAACAGTGTACATGTCGGTCATGGGCAAGAAAGGTGTAAAGGAAGCAGCAGAACTGTCGTATGCAGGAGCACACTATATGTATGATCAGCTTGTTGATACAGGTAAGTTTAAAGCAACATTTGACAAACCTTTCTTCAACGAGTTTTGTGTAGACTATGACGGTGATGTTGATGCTTTGCAGCAGAAGTTTATTGACAATGGCTTTATTGGCGGTGTGAAGATTGGAGAACATACAATTATGTTCGCAGTTACTGAGCAGCGCACGAAAGATGAGATAGACAACCTTATAAAATTGATCTGACTATGAATAATCGATTATACGGAAACTTGATATTTGAGTTATCACACCCTGGACGTAGAGGATATTCTCTTCCCAAAAATAGTTTTGGTGATTATAAAGTGCCACAGGAGTTGCGACGCAAGAGAGATGCTTGTCTGCCTGAATGTGATGAGATGACTGTGGTGCGCCATTATACAAATCACAGTGGTAATAATTTCGGAGTAGATAATGGATTCTATCCTCTTGGTAGCTGTACAATGAAATATAATCCGTCGATAAATGAAGAGATAGCTGCTATGCCTGCCTTTTTGCGTTTACATCCTCTACAACCGGCAGAAACTGTAAAGGGAGCATTGGATGTTTGCAGTGGATTGCGCAAGGCTCTCTCTGAAATTTCTGGACTTGCAGATTTTACTCTTAATCCGTTTGCCGGGGCACATGGTGAACTGACTGGACTTATGGTTATACGCCAATATCATGAAAGCCGTGGCGATATGAAACGCACGAAGGTTATTGTTCCGGATTCGGCACATGGCACAAATCCTGCTTCCGCCGCAGTGTGTGGCTTGGATATTGTAGAGGTGAAGAGCACAGCCGATGGCGTTGTTGATGTTGACGATTTAAAAGGCTTGCTTGATGATACAGTCGCAGCTATGATGATGACAAATCCAAACACGCTTGGGCTCTTTGAACGCAACATTCCGGAGATTGCCAAACTTGTACATGAGTGTGGTGGACTGATGTATTATGATGGTGCTAATCTTAATCCTATGCTTGGAGCCTGTCGCCCTGGTGATATGGGATTCGATGTTATGCATATAAATCTGCATAAAACATTCTCAACGCCTCATGGCGGTGGTGGACCAGGTAGCGGTCCTGTTGGTGTGCGTAAGGGATTAGAACAGTTCCTTCCTGAAAATGCACACTCTGCGCATCATACTCCTGTTGAAGGATTGAAAAAAGTTTCGGTTGGTCCTTACCATGGAAACTTCGGGGTGATTATGAAGGCTTACGCTTATATTCTCAGTCTTGGCAAGGAATATATAAAATATGTCGGTCCGTTGGCTACTCTCAATGCCAATTATATCAAGGAGTCGCTGAAAGACCTATATGAATTGCCAATCAGCGGACTGTGTAAACATGAATTTGTGTTTAACGGACTTGTTGACAAATCTACAGGTATCACCACGATGGATGTGGCAAAGCGTTTACTTGACTATGGTTATCATGCGCCTACAATTTATTTCCCGCTGCTTTTCCATGAATCGTTGATGATAGAACCAACAGAGAGCGAAAGCAAGGATACGATAGACAGCTTTATTAGTGTGATGCGGAAAATAGCAGAAGAGGCAAAAACAAATCCGGAACTGTTGAAAACAGCACCACACAATACACCTGTCGGAAGAGTTGATGACGTTCTTGCTGCTAAACATCCAGTTGTAACTTATAGACAGATTCTTGCTGATGGAGAATAAATATAATATCATAATAATTGGTGGCGGTCCTGGTGGATACAAGACCGCCATATATGCAGCCTCTAAAGGGCTGACAGTATTGCTTGTCGAAAAGGCAGAACTTGGTGGAACGTGTCTAAACCGTGGATGCATACCAACCAAGACTTATGCACGCCATGCCGAGATTGTACAGACTCTGAAAGATGCAGATATTTACGGACTTGATGATTTGTCGTTTTCGTTCAACTTCAATACTGTTCTGAAGCGCAAGGATTCTGTAGTAGCAACCTTGCGTAACGGCATAGCTACGCTACTTTCAGCCAATGGCATAACTGTTGTAAATGGCGAAGCAAGGCTAAATACTGCTAATAGTGTAATGGTTGGAGAACATGAATATTATGCGGACAACATAATAATAGCTACAGGCTCAGAGTCAAAATCGTTGCCAATCAGCGAATTGGATTCGGAGATGATGATAAATTCAACCCAGCTGCTTAATGCTGCCACTTTGCCAAAACGGATCTGTATTGTTGGGGCAGGAGTTATAGGGATGGAGTTTGCAAGTATTCTCAACTCTTTTGGCTGTGATGTTAGCGTAGTGGAATTTCTGAAAGAATGTTTGCCAACTCTTGATGCAGATATTGCTAAACGTCTGAGGAAGTGTTTGGAAAAACGTGGTGTGGCATTTTATATGCAGTCGGCATTGAAACGTGCATCCGGGGGTAAAGTAGTTTTCGAGAAGAAAGGCAAAGATGTGGAAATAGATGCTGATACAGTGTTGCTTGCTGTTGGCAGGAAACCAAATACCGAAGGACTTGGGCTTGAAACTTTAGGTGTGGCTTTGGGTAAAAGTGGTATTGTTGTAGGCGACAACATGCAAACAAATATTCCTCATATATATGCCGTAGGCGATGTCAATGGCAGGCAGATGCTTGCCCATGCTGCCGAGATGCAAGGCAAGAGAGCGGTGAATGATATCCTTGGCAATACCGACGATATAAGATTTGACATTATGCCTGCCGCGATATTTACTAATCCAGAGGCAGCCAGCGTTGGCAAGACCGAAGAACAGTTAAAGGCAGAAGGAGTGGATTACATTTGTCAGAAACATTATTATCGTGCCAACGGCAAGGCTGTATCAATGAACGAGACTGACGGCATGTTGAAACTTGTTGCTGATAAAGACGGGTTTATAGTAGGATGCCATGTGTATGGTGCTCATGCCGCAGATTTGGTTCAAGAAGTTAGTGCGCTTATGTGTCGCAACACTACGCTCAGCCAGCTTCAAGACATAACACACATTCATCCAACGTTGAGTGAAATAATTGTTGAATAAAATAATATAAAAGGTAAATGAACTTCTTTAAAAAGTTATTTGGTGTTTCACCTGAAAATAAAGAACAGCTACATGAAGAAAGACAAGCTGAAGAAAAGAAAAATTTCGATATATTGAAATACGATGGCGTGAAAGCTCTGAAGATGCAGCAGTTTGATTATGCGATAGAATGTTTCCGCCATGCTCTCGAATTGAGCGAGGATTTGGAGATTTATGACTATATGTCACAGGCATACATAGCTCTCGGTCGTTTGCCGGAGGCATATAAGCTGCTGCAGAAACTTGCCGATGCACAGCCTGACAACATTGATATCTTTATTCGTATGGCTCATGTAGCATATATGATGGAAGATTATGTTATAATGGGCACAGCCTGCGAAAAGGCATTGCTCATCGACAAAGATTCTCCTGATGCATTATATTTGTATGCAAAGTCGTGTTTGGGCACAGACGATATTACTAATGCCATTGCAATGCTTACGCGTGCCATACTTGTCAAGAGTGATTATGCTGACGCTTATCTGCTTCGTGGCGAAGTGCTGCATAAAGAAGGTCGTTTGGATGAGGCTGACGAGGATGCTATGTATCTTTTGGAGAAATATCCCGAAAATGAAGATATTTTGATGCTGAAAGCAAAAATCGAGAAGGAACGTGGCAATGTCTCTGCTGCAATTGGATGCCTTGACAGGGTGATTGATTCTAATCCTTTCCGTATGGAAGCATATATGCTTAGGGGGGAGTTGCGCATGCAGACTGGTGATGAAGCAAGCGGACAGGCTGATTTGGAGTATGCAGATGAACTTGCCGAGCAGCAAAAAGATGGACAGCATGAGGATATTGAGCAAAAAACAAAAGAGCAATATACTAATGCAAGCATAATATAAATTTACTGTGTAAATAGAACTATTCGGATAGCCCTATTTACACAGTTCTTGAACTGCAATAAGCGTAGCTTATTTTATTGTAAGACAGAATACAGCCTAATGCATTAAATATTGCTTAGCCTAATCGATAGTCTTCAGTTTGTTATGGTCAATAACTACATGGTGAGCGAATGATACATTATTGTCATTGGATATGGCAGAGATATCAATACCTCTATGTCGCAACTCGTTGATTAGGGCAATGTCGTGGGCAGCTCGTGCTGAATTAAATCCACGATGTCCTACTTGTTGATTAAATGATTCAATAAGTGATGTTAGAGAACTTGCTGCAAAGCGCGCAGCAAAATCATTGTAAAGTAAATTGTTCATAATTGACATTATTTTGAAGTTAAACATTATCTTCCGCATCATAAACTTGACCACCGTGGCTGTCGTGCTCGGTTGGTGCAGTTAAAAACTGCTCTTGATGTTTCATTTGCAAAGGTAGGGATAAAAAATGATATATACCAATAAGTTGGGGCTTTTCTTGTCGGTTAATAATATTTTTTTTATCTTTGTATAAAATTGTCACTCTATTACTGCGTAGGGTGCAGAAAAGGAAAATTGTAGAAACCAAAAACAAGAATAGAATATAGAAAGGAAATTATTTATATAACATATTGTTAAACTGCGTTTGCTGTTATTCGGAACGTCTTGAAACTTGGCCGTAGATAGAACGATCAAATACACGAATAAGTTTGTGAACGCCTGCGCATAGCGTGGGCGAAACTTGTCTGTATTTGAAGGGTCAAGGCCAAGTACCCAAGACGTGGATAAGTTTGTCCACGCTTCTTTCGTACTTGGCCTTTAATTATATCCCTTCATCTTCCTGTTACAGTATCGCTTAATTATGCTTTTTTATGGTATTTAATTCATTCCAGTTTATCTGGCTGTTCCCGATAATATTTGTCGGGTACTATCTGTTGTCGTATATGTTTGCTAACCGTAATCCAGAACGACAGCGCAAGGTAAGTAATGCTTTTTTGTTAATTGTCTCTTATTGCTTGTATGCTCAAACAAACATTGCCTACACTTTAATTCTGTTAGGAGTTACCGCTGTTACTTATGTGTTTGCCTTGTTGATAGAACAAAAAGAAAGTGATAAAAGGAAGTATCTGATTACCTGTGGAGCCACTCTTGCTCTGCTGCCACTATTAGTGTTTAAGTATTATGATTTATCAATACAGGCAATACATTCTTTAAGAGTATACATTGTGCTATTGTGTTACCTGGACTTAATTGGGCAATTCCGTTGGGTATATCGTTTTTTACATTTCAGGCCGTTGGTTACTTGTTTGACGTTTATTACAAACGCATCCATGCTGAACACAATTGGTTTGATTACATGCTTTTTGTTTCTTTTTTTCCACAAATTATGTCAGGTCCTATCAGCAATGCAAAGAATTTGCTGCCACAAATAAAACAGTGCAGGATTTTTGATGAGGTTATGGCAACGCAGGGCTTAAAATGGTTTGTGTGGGGATTGTTTATGAAAGTGATGATGGCAGACAGACTTGGAATGTTTGTTGACAAAGTCTTTGATAACTATATGTACAATTCTGGAACATCATGTTTGCTGGCTGCTATTTATTACTCATTTCAGATATACGGTGATTTTGCTGGTTATTCGTTCATGGCGATAGGAGTAGGAAAGCTTATGGGATTCAATCTTGTAAATAACTTCCAGCGTTCTTATCTTGCCATCTCAATAAATGATTTTTGGCGCAGATGGCATATTTATTATTGATTTTGTTAATAATCCAACTTTCTGAATGTTATATTCTGTTTTTTATGCAGGGCCTTTTAAGATAAAATTAAGATGCCGTATTACGTTAGTTAAAGTGGCGTGTTACATTAGTTAAAGTTGCGTGTTTTTGTAGCTAAAGTGCCACCTTGTTTTTTCTGACATCTGGTTAGACTTGTAATAAAAAATAAATAAGAAAATAATTCTTAGTATTTCTTTGATATACAGTAGAGTAAAGAGAGAGAAATATACTTTTGTTCTGGTTCTTGATGTTTTTGTGCTATTATTGTTTTATAAAACAAATATAATGCTTAAATTTGTAAGCAATATATTTAATTAAGATGAACTTTAATATACTGCACATGAATAATAATTCTAATCCCAATCCTGTAGTAAGCGTAATACCGCTTGCCGTATTGATAGCCCTAATTGTGCTTGTTGTAAATATATTCCCCAACGATGCCCTTGCCGGAGCATCCCAAGTAGCCTTGATGGTAGCAACCACGGTGTGTGTTGCATTGTCAATGGTTATATATCATGTTAAATGGGCGGTATTTGAAGATATGATAAAGAAAACTGTTGGCGATGCCGGAGTATCTATACTGATTCTGCTGCTCATTGGAATGATGTCGGCAACGTGGATGATAAGTGGGGTAGTGCCAACAATGATATATTATGGAGTTCAGCTGATGTCCCCGTTGTTCTTCTTGCCGTGTGCTTGCATAATAGCATCACTGATATCCATTGTGACGGGAACTTCATGGACCACTATTGCCACCATAGGAATAGCCCTGCTTGGCATTGGCGATGCTTTGGGAATCCCAGCACCGTATACGGCAGGTGCCATAATCTCTGGAGCATATTTCGGCGACAAGATGTCGCCAATGAGCGATACCACAGTTCTTGCATCGTCGGTCGCAGGAGCAGACTTGTTTAAGCATATACGTTATATGCTATATACCACAGTGCCAAGCGTCATTCTGTCGTTACTGCTGTATCTTGTTCTTGGATTATGGTATAAAGGTGAGGTGGTAGAGATAAAGCAATATACAACAGGACTTAGCAATGGTTTTAATATATCATTGCTTACATTGTTTGTGCCAGCATTTACTGGCTTCCTGATATATAAGAAGACACCGTCGTTGATAACCCTCCTTCTTTCTTCTGTAGCAGCATGCCTTTGCGCTTTGATTCTGCAGCCTGATGTGTTGGTAAAGATTTCTGGAGAATCCGCAATATCAGCAAAGAGCCTTTTTGAAGGAATTATGCTTACGTGTTACACAAAAACAAATGTAGATACAGGCTATGATGCTATAAATGAACTTGTTGCCACTCGTGGAATGGTGGGGATGCTGAATACTGTTTGGCTCATACTCTGTGCGATGTGTTTCGGTTCGTGTATGGTGGCAAGTAATATGCTGAGGAGTATAACTCATGTGTTCTTGAGAAATATAAAAAACACAGTATCTCTTGTTTGTTCAACAGTGCTTTCGGGAGTGTTGCTGAACCTTGTTATGGGCGACCAGTTCCTTTCAATTATAATGAATGCTTCAATATATCGTGAAGAATATGCAGAAAGAGGCTACAAACCAGAACTGCTGAGCCGTTCTACTGAGGATTCGGCAACAGTCACTTCTGTTCTTGTACCATGGACTGCATGTGGTATGACTCAGAGCACTGTGCTTGGAATTCCAACGTTGGTTTATTTGCCGTTTTGTTTTTTCAATATTATAAGTCCTTTAATGAGCTGCCTTGTGGCAATGTTAGGCTTTGTACCTGCTCCTGAAGTTGCTGACAAAAAAGAAAAGGAATAGATACTCCTATTCCTTAAAATCAATGTGGAATGTGGCAACCAATGGCAGGTGGTCGCTGAAGCCTCCAAGATATTTATATCCTTGATATGTGCGAAATGGTTTCTTTCCATTGAATTTCTTGTCGTCTTCAAGCAGAAACGGCAAATCGTTAATGAAGCAATCCTTAAACACAGCTTTCATGCTGTTGCTTATAAGGATATGATCAATGCTTTGCCACATGCCTTGATATTTGTATGTTCCGTTTGCACCATTCTTGCCAGTGGCTTTGTGTGATATATCAGTCATGTCGCTGGCTATCAAATGTTGTATAGACACATCGTTGGTTTCGTCGTTGAAGTCTCCTGATATTATTATTTTAGCCTCTGAGCAGATGTTCCTTATAGAGTCAACAGATTGCATGAGTCTTTCGGCAACAACCATGCGGTAAGGGATAGTAGCTCGTTTACCAGAGAAACGACTTGGTGCATGTACGACGAAAACGTGTAGAGTGTCGCCGTTTGCTACCTCTCCAGAAGCGTAAAGTATATCTCTCGTAGGGCGCATCCCCTTTAGTGGTGTCACCCTTAAAGAATAATTGCTTATGAGCCGAAATGTCATGGGCGAATACATCAGTGCCACATCTATCCCCCTCATATCGGGAGAGTTGGTCATAACATATTTGTATCTTGCATTTCTTAGAAGTGACCGTTGGGTAAGATAGTGCATAACCGTATCATTCTCAACCTCGCATAATGCTACGAGGTCGGGAATGATTGTAAATCCTTCGCTGTTTTGCTGGCTGCATGAAAGAATCTCTTTGGATATGTTACGCAGCTTTTGCCAGTATTTTTTTGTGTTCCAATGTCGCGGGCTGTCAGCTGTGTATTCTGTATCTTGTTTTAGAGAATCATGTGTGCAGTCAAAGAAATTCTCACAGTTTAGTTGTACGAATGTGAAGATTCCCAGGAGTAAAGAACTTATCATATTCTATTTGTTTGTAGCGAGATGACTGCGTATTTTTGTTAGATAAGCCTTCATCCTGTCAGAGTCTTTGGCGCTGATGATATCAAGTAACTCGTTCATCTCTGTTTTAATCTTCTCAATCTGTTTTGGCGTGTGAGGATTGAACAATATTTCTTGAAGCAGGTAATCATCTTCGCTGAGCACTCCTTTAGCTATCTGCAAATGTCTTTTAAACGTTGTGCCTGGTGCATCCTGGTGTTTCATTACGGCAGCAAAGACAAAGGTACTGACAAATGGTATGCTCAGAGAATAAGCTACAGTCTTGTCGTGTTCCTCAAATGAATATTCATATATATTCAGACCAATGTTGCTGTAAAGGTCTTTAAAGAAAATACGCCCCATATAGTCGCCTTCGTTAATGATGATGGCATTTTCCTCTTGCAGCTGGTTCAAATTGGCAAATGTTGGTCCGAACATCGGGTGAGTTGACACATAGCGGTGCCCACAATTCTCGTAGAAATCCTTTAGACCAGTTTTTACAGATGAAATGTCGCTCAGTATGCAATCATTGGGGAGATAAGGCATAACCTCGTTAAATGCAGGTATTGTGTACTTCACCGTTACGGCATTGATTACAAGCTCTGGCTTGAAATCACTAATTTCGTCAAGCGAAGTGAAGCGCAAAGTGTTGTATGTGAATCGAAGTCTTTTAGGATCCTTTTCGTATACAGCTGTTTCATGGTTGAAACTTAGCAAGTCAAGGAAAAAGCTTCCCATCTTTCCTGCTCCCAAAACAAGTATTCTCATTATATTTTGTTTTATATTATTTGAAAAGAAAAAGCTATACATGCTTTTCCTTTTCAAATCTTTGATTCTTTATTTATTGATTATTTCCATTTGTTGGCGTACTGACTCTTCGTGTATAGCCTCAAAAACCTCTTTGATGAATTCTGGATCCATTCCGCAGAGCGAACCTTGTGCACCGCGCTTGTCAAGAATTTCATTGTAGCGGGATGTTTGCAGAACTGTCATGTTGTGCTCTTTTTTGTATTGTCCTATTTCGCGGCACACTCTCATTCTCTTTGACAGTAGTTCCATGAGATTGTTGTCAAGCTCGTCAATCTGTTTTCTCAATTCATGTATACCTTCAGTAGTAACGGCTTTATCGCGTATAACCAATAGGCTCAAAATGTAATCGAGAACCTCTGGTGTGACCTGTTGCTTGGCATCGCTCCATGCCTTGTCTGGATCGCAGTGACTCTCTACAATAAGTCCGTCGAATCCTAAATCCATGGCTTGCTGGCACAGAGGAGCAATAAGTTCTCTTCGTCCACCTATGTGGCTTGGATCGCAGATGATAGGTAGATTAGGGATACGTCTGCGCAGTTCTATAGGTATCTGCCACATAGGAAGATTTCGGTATATCTTTTTGTCGAAGCTTGAGAATCCGCGGTGGATGGCAGCTATACGCTTTATACCTGCTTGGTTGATGCGCTCCATAGCTCCAATCCACAGTTCAAGGTCTGGATTAACAGGATTTTTAATTAATACAGGGATATCAATCCCCTTCAGACTATCAGCCAAGGCTTGCATGGCAAAAGGGTTTGCTGTGGTTCGTGCTCCAATCCACAGTATGTCAACACCATATTTAAGTGCTAATTCCACATGCTCCGGTGTTGCAACCTCTGTTGTAATCATCATTCCTGTTTCTTCTTTAACCTGTTTTAGCCATGGCAATGCAGTTTCGCCATGACCTTCAAAACCTCCTGGCTTTGTACGTGGTTTCCACACTCCTGCACGAAATATATGGCATCCCTTGAATGCAAGCTGTCGTGCTGTCGTCATAACTTGCTCTGCTGTTTCAGCAGAGCAAGGTCCGGCAATTACAAATGGTCTCTCGTTATCGCATGGCAAGTTTAATGGTTTCAAATCTAATTCCATAATATATTAAGTTTAATGTTTAAAAGTCAAAGTTAATTTCTCTATTCTTCTTACTGCTTCCTGTAGCTTGTCTTCCTTTGCACAAAGTGATATTCTTATGTATCTTTCACCGTTGCTTCCGAAGATGTGTCCTGGAGTAATAAATACGTTTGCTTGTTTAAGAACTATTTCTGTCAGTTCTTCAGCATTGGCATATTTATCAGGTATTCTTCCCCAAAGAAACATTCCCACTTGTTTGTGGTCGTATTTACAGTTGAGCAAATCCATAATCTTCTCGGCATATTTGCGTCGAACGGAATATATTTCAATGTTTGCTTTGCGGTGCCATTCCTCGTCGTTGTCGTATGCTGTTGCCGCAGCAAGTTGCAGTCCTCTGAATGTTCCGGAATCTATGTTGCTTTTTACTTTCAGTATCCAATTTATGAATGTCGCATTTGCTGCACACATGCCAATTCTCCATCCTGGCATATTGTGGCTCTTGCTCATGGAGTTAAGCTCTATGCAACAGCCTTTTGCTCCGTCTATTTGCAGTAGTGAGACAGGGTTGTCGTTTAATATGAATGAATATGGATTGTCGTTCACAATAACAATGCCATGTCTTTTGCCAAAACTTACAAGTTGTTGGTATGTTTCGATTTGTGCGTTAGCTCCAGTTGGCATGTTGGGATAATTGGTCCACATCAGTTTTACGTGGCTCAGGTCCATTTTTTCAAGAGCATCAAAGTCTGGTTGCCATCCGTTATTTTCTGCTAAATCGTAGTTTACCACCTTTGCACCGAGAATCTTGCTTAGTGAAGTGTATGTCGGATAACCAGGATTTGGAACAAGAACTTCGTCTCCTGGATTAACAAATGCAAGGGTTATATGAAGTATTCCTTCTTTGCTGCCAATCAGAGGCTGAATTTCCGTTTCAGGGTTAAGCTCTACGTTGAACCATTTCTTATAGAATCCAGCCATCGCTTTTCTTAGTTCTGGAATACCGCAAGTTGGCTGGTATCCGTGTGCATTGCTTTGTTGTGCCACTTCACACAGCTTGTCGATAGTTTGTTTGGATGGTGGCATGTCAGGACTGCCTATGGCAAGACTTATCACGTCTTTGCCTTCTGCATTCATCTTTGCAACTTCTTTCAGCTTTCTGCTAAAATAATATTCGTTTACAAGAGACAATCTTTCAGCTGGCTGTATCTTTGTATTTTCCATTTTCATAAGCGCTATATTATTTTGTTGCATCATCTTTGTATTCTCCTAATTTCTTAAACTCGCTTGTTAGGGGTTTTACTGCATCGATGCTTTGTTTGTATAAAGTATAGTTGTCGAAAGACAGGTCAATGTAGAACATATATTCCCATTCTCTTCCTATTATCGGTAACGACTGTATCTTAGTCAAGTTAATTCCATAATACGAGAATATGCTGAGCACTTTAGCTAAGCTTCCTTTTTCATGTGGAAGAGTAAAGACCAGGCTCGCTTTGTTTGCAATATTTCTGTCTGCAAGTTCTGCGGCTATTGATTCATGACTTAGCACCAAGAATCTTGTGTAATTGTGCTTGTTGTCTTCAATGTGCTCTTCAAGAATTTTCAAGTCAAACCTTTTAGCTGCTTCTGCGTTGCAGATGGCAGATTGCCCATGTAGCTTTTCCTTTGCTATTTGCAGTGCAGCTCCTGCTGTGTCTGCCGCCTCTACAGCTTTCAACTGCTTGTGCCGTTCAAGATATTTTCGGCATTGCATTAATGCTACAGGGTGGGAGTGTACTTCATGTATTGTTTCCCAAGAATCATCCTGAAGACAACATATACTGTGTGAAATATGCAATTTCTTTTCACCGATAATGGTAGCATTGCTGTTGCATAGCAGTTCATAGTTGTGAAGCAGTGAACCGGCAATGGTATTCTCTATTGCAACAAGAGCCATGGTATCGTTATTTACCACATTTTGGAATACCTGCTCAAATGTGTCGCAATAAATCATTTGGGTATTATCGTCTTTAAAATATTGCTTTGCTGCCATTTCGTGGAAGCAACCTTCAAATCCTTGTATTGCTATCTTTCTCATAATCTATTCTTGGCGTGATAATGAAAATCCCCACTTCATTTGTTGTGAAGCGGGGACCTTTTAATCTAATTGTTTAGATTGAATATTTTAAGTTGAACTCTACACGCAACTTCCCGCTTCACATTTCCATGCAAAGTAAAAATACTCAAAAGATGCGTATATATTCTTCATATTGTTGTTCTTATTTGTTGTTTCGTGCAAAAGTATAACTTTATTCTGTAATATGCAAACATAATGAAATAATTTTGCAGTATTTACTTTATTCCTTTGTCGTTCTATTTCTTTATATCTAATAGGATATGCACAATCCTTTCTGCTGTTCTTCCATCCCATCTGTCAGGAAGTGAACATTTCTTCCAGTTCCCGCCTACCATATCTTTTATGGCAAGACTTAATTTTTCGGCATCTTCGCCAACCAACACATTTGAGCCTTGTTTTACCGTTTCTATATGTTCTGTATAGCTGTTGAGCGTTATGCAAGGCACATTGTTGAATGTTGCTTCCTCGGCAATATTTCCAGAGTCAGTTACGATTCCCTTTGCATGTGCTGTAATATATCCGAATTCGAGATATGATAATGGATCTATAATGTGAATGTTTTTCAAGTTGGCAGCAAGATCAGCTACAACGGCTTTTGCTTTTTCTCTTAATATTGCAATAATGGGAGTAGTCCCGGCAGAAGAACTCATGGAGTTCAGCATTTTTTTTAGGTTTTCTCTGTCTGCAATGAGGGCCTTGCGGTTTAAAGTAAATACAATATATTCGTTGTCTTTTATACTTAACTCATCAAAAACGCTTGGACGTTGCATGCGGTTGTGGTTGAAGCGTAGTGTGTCCATTAGAATGTTTCCAACCTCATATACTTGCGATAATTCAGCTCCCTCACGGCTTACGATACTATTGCTTCCCATGCCGGCAGTAAAGAGATAATCCGACAAACCGTCGATAACAAGTCTGTTTATCTCTTTCGGCATTTTTATGTCGAAAGAACGTGTTCCCGCAACAAGGTGTGCAAGTGCTATGCCATGTTTCTTGGTTACAATAGCTGCTGCCATGGTCGACGCAAGGTCGTCAACTACTATTACTACATCTGTAGGGTTGTTTGTAAGGTAGTTGTCAAACTCTGCCATTACCCTTCCTGTCAGTTCATTAAGGTTTATGCAGTCAACTCCCAAATAAACATCAGGTTTCTTTATCTCCATGTCTGTGAACAAGGATTCTTCGAGTGTCTTGTCGGTTTCTGTCCCTGCATATACCAGATGGCTGTTTATGTCTTTTCCTTCTTTGTTAGCCTTGTCTATGGCATGAATCAGTGGAGCTACTTTCATGAAGTTTGGTCTTGCTCCAACAATTATGCAAATATTCATTTCCTTTTAATTTATAAGTGTGTTTATATTTATTCTATTCCGACTTGAACAAATCTTTTATGCCACCAATACTTCCCATGAGATTTGTTGCTTCGTATGGCAAGTAAACAGTTTTTGTCTTGTCTCCGGTAGCCACTTCTTGCAGCATCTGTATATATTTTTGAGCCAAGAGATAATTTGCCGGATTTGTGCTTTTACCGACAGATGCATTTATCTTTTCTATGGCAATAGCTTCAGCTTCAGCTTTGCGAATCTTTGCTTGAGCCTCACCTTCGGCAAGCTTCTCAATGGCAATTGCCTCTGCTTCTGCAGTACGTATTTTAGCTTGGGCTTCACCTTCGGCATTGAGTATTGCCATTTGTTTGTCTGCTTCGGCTTTATTTATTGTCGAAGTCTTTTCTCCTTCTGATTTAAGAATAGCCGCAGCTTTTTGTCCTTCACTTGTCAGGATGGTGGCACGTTTGTTTCTTTCTGCTTGCATTTGTTTCTCCATAGCCTGAAGCACGCTTTCTGGAGGTGTTATATCTTGCAGTTCAACACGATTCACTTTTATTCCCCATTTGTTGGTGGCATCGTCAAGCACAGCGCGGAGCTTGGTATTTATGGTGTCGCGAGAGGTCAGTGTTTGGTCAAGTTCCAATTCTCCGATAATGTTTCTCAGTGTTGTTTGCGTAAGTTTTTCTATTGCATTTGGCAAGTTGCTTATTTCGTAGACTGCTTTAAAGGGGTCTACTATTTGGAAATATAGCAAAGCATTGATTTGAGTCTGCACATTGTCTTTTGTGATAACATTTTGTTTGTCGAAATCATAAACTTGCTCTCTTAGGTCAATGGAAGAGTCATACAAATATCTTCCTCTGCTCATTGTTACAATTGGTTTCGCCCTGTCGATAAAAGGAATGATAACGTTGATTCCCGGCTTCAGTGTTGCATAGTATTTTCCGAGTCGTTCTATTATCTTGGTTTCCGACTGTGGTATGATAACCAGGCTCTTCTTTACCAATATTAGTGCACACAACACTATCGCAGCCAATACATAAATTCCAATGTTCATAATCTTCTATGTGTTTTAGGTTAAACAAATTATTCTTTTGCAACGGTAATGATGATACTGTCTCTACTTATCACCTTTACATTTGTTCCTTGTTCGATAGCTTTTCCGTCAGCAGAAAGAGCCTTCCAGTCGTCACCGTCTATAGCAACTCTTCCGTATCCATTTTCTTCAATGCTTTGACTCACCCTTCCTGTGCGACCGATTATTGCATCAGCATTGCTTATGCGGTTATCTTCGTTTTTATGAAGGTGTTTCAGCATTGTTGGTCGTACAAAGAATAAGCTTAGCACCGATGCTATGGCAAATATTGCTAATCCTGCATAGAAAGAAATGCCGAAAGCAGACAATATTGATGATATTGCAGCACCAATGGCAAAGCACATTATGAAAAAATCACCATTTGTGAGTTCCAAAATCAAGCAGACCACTGATACCAATGCCCACATCTGCCACAAATTTTCTGCGAAATAGTCTATCATAACAGTTCTTTATTTTTATAGGTTACCAACATTTGATGCTGCGAATTTAATGAATTTATAGCATATTGGCAATAATATCCCCTTAATATTTTGTCTTGCCAGATTATATTTGTTCAATACTATCAGTTGACATTCCGAAATCCTTTTCTATCCATTTTACGACAGCGTCTTCATTGTTGCATCCGATAACCTCATTGGCACAGTCTTTTACTTCGCTGAAAGCATTGTTTACGGCTATGCTCCAGTCTGCAACTTTCATCATCGGAATATCGTTGAGATTATCCCCGAACACAACAATGCGTTTTGCATCAACCTCATGTGCAAGTTCTTTTATTGCAGCAGCCTTTGTCGTGCCTTTTACGTAGATGTCAATAAAGCCTTCTTCTGTATTGAAAATATCATGGTAGCAGTTGTATGTGCAGTTTATTCCTGCTTTGTCAATATCATTGGCAATACATCGAAGAGTGTTGAATCTTCCCATGCTGAAGATAAGCATTGCATCGTCTTCTGTTGCGTCGGCATCTAACTTGTCGCATTTTATCAGACTTTTAAGTGGGGTCTTCACACGTGGTTCAATAAAGGCTTTCTCTTCATCAGTCAGTTCATTTACGTGATGTACAAGTATTTGATTCTCGTGTTTGTAATAAACAAAAGGATTGTTTCCGTGCTTATTGAATATTTCAACCAATTTGCCAATATCTGATTTGTTTATTATTCTTGCCGAAATATATTCTTTTTTCCGGTTGTCCCATTGTGCGCATCCTGCCATTACGATGAAAGGAAGATTGGCATTGACATCTCTCATTAGTTCCACGACCGTTGCTGGAGTGCGTGCTGTTGCAACTGTAAACATTGCTCCTTTGTTGATTAGTTCGTTGAGCTTCTTTACAGTTGCTTCTGACAGTTCTGAATTGCTGTTCAGTAACGTTCCGTCCATATCGCTTACATAAAGTGTCTGTTTCATTTTCTTTATTTTGTATTTTCTGTTATAGCGCTTGTCAATAATGCTTTTTTTGTAAATCTCCAATATGCAATGCCCATCATTGTTCCCGTGATAGTCCATGACAACGGATATGCCATCATCAAAATCTCAAAATCTTTATAGTGTTCGGCGACTCCAAATATCCATACTATTCGCAACAAGCATGTTCCGAATATTGTTATTAATGTTGGCAACACTGATTTTCCCATGCCTCGGAGCGAGGCTCCTGCAATTTCGTAAGAGCAAGCAATAGCTTGTGTGGCAAGGGCAACAAAAATGCGCTTGCTGCCAAATTCAAGAACTTCGGGATCTGTTGAGAATATACTCAGGCAGGCTGTATGCTGCCATGTGATGAGCATGTTCAGCGTAAAACAAGATAATGTTCCTAATCCCATGCAAATCCAAAATATTCTCTTCACGCGTTTAAAGTTTCCGGCTCCGTAGTTCTGACCGATAAAACTTATTGCTGCCCCGTCGAATGCCACCACTACAAAATAGCAATACGATTCAAAGTTAAGTGATGCGGCAGAACCAGCTATAGCTGCTGCTCCATAGCCATTTATGGCAGATTGTAGCAAAACGTTTGAGAAAGAGAATATCATTCCTTGTACACCTGCCGGCACGCCAATTTGCAGCATTCTTTTTAGCTCTACCCATTTTATCTTCATTTCCTTGATATG
Source organism: uncultured Prevotella sp. (assembly GCA_934217675.1). Classification (GTDB taxonomy): domain Bacteria; phylum Bacteroidota; class Bacteroidia; order Bacteroidales; family Bacteroidaceae; genus Prevotella. The sequence goes on from CAKQCV010000020.1 coordinate 33,236, forward strand.
CAGCTTGTAAGGTTCTGTTTCGTGAATCAGAATCCACACCATTAGCGTAGCACTGATGGCATTGGCAATACACGTTGCAATGGCTACTCCAGCCACGCTCATGTGGAAGTATACTACAAAAATAAGATTGAAGATGGTGTTTATGATTCCTGCTATGCAGAGTATGTAGAGAGGGCGTCGAGTGTCGCCCATGCTTCTGAGTATTGCTGATGCGAAGTTGAAAATCATAAAGAAAGGTATACCACAGAAATATATCCTAAGGTATAACACTGCGAGATTCAACACGCTTTCCGGGGTATCGATAAGTTCCAAAATGGGTCTTGCTGCAAGTTGACCTACAATCATTAGAATTATGCCACTTACTACGGCTACAAAGCTCACAGTGCTTATAGCGTTACGAATGCTGTTGTTGTCGTTCTGACCTATATGGTTGGATATTATAACGTTGGCACCCATGGAGATACCCATAAACAAGTTTATGAGCAGGTTTATTACTGGTGCATTGCTGCCAACGGCTGCCAGAGCTTCTTTATTGGCAAAATGTCCTACCACGGCAACGTCTACAGAATTGAACAGCTGTTGTAGAACACTGCTTGCTGCCAACGGCAATGTGAAGACAAGAATCTTCATCAAGAGTGGTCCGTGGAGCATGTCTATTTCTTTTCTTCCTTTAGCCATTTAAATAAGATAAGTTGATAATGTCGTTTCTTTCTCTTCAGTTCTTCATCCTTTTGTTATACAATCTTGGATATAAGTATATTGCTGTTATGTCTTAATAAAAAACGATGCGATTGACTTCGCAGCCAACCGCTTATCGTTTTATTTAGTATTCAGTTCCATTTATCAAGTCTTCAACTTCCTCTTCTGTTGATAAGTTGAAATCGCCTGGAATAGTGTTCTTCAATGCTGATGCTGCAAGTGCAAATTCCAAACATTTCTGGTTTTCGTCACCGTATTTCGAGAATGCATGCAGATATGCTGCGATAAATGCATCACCTACTCCCATGGGGTCGAGTACATCATCAATGTCGTATATCTTTGTTGTATAAAGCTTGTCGTCGGCATAAATAACACCAGATAGCAAATGATGATTTGCAGATAAGGTATTTCTTAGCACCATTATCATCTTGTTTGCCTGTGGCAGTATCTTCTTGGCATTTCTGAAATAGTTTTCCAGTTCTTCCTTGTTGATAGGATAATCAGGACTTGTTGCCTTGAAACATGGTGGGATAATGCCTGTCATTAAATTCCATTCTCCAGCAGTTCCAAACACTATTTGACTTTTCTTTACCATCGGCAATAACACATCGTGGGCATCCTTACCGTATTTCCACAAATTTGCTCTGTAGTTTATATCGCACGATACTGTAAGTCCTTCCTTATCTGCTTCTTCAACAGCCTCCAGCGTAGCATCTGCTGCACCTTGCGACAATGCACTTGATATTCCTGACCAGTGGAATAACTTTGCTTGGCTGAAAGCTTCTTTCCAGTTAATCATTCCTGCCTGGATGGTTGTAAGGGATGAATCTTCGCGGTCGTATACAATGCTTGAACTGCGAAGTGCTGCTGATTCCTCATAGTAGTACAAACCAAGACGGTCGCCACCAAATGCAATGTAGTCTGTGCCTACGTTATATTTGCGTATTTCGTTCATACACGCCATGCCTATTTTGTTGTTTGGCAATCGTGTCACGTATTCCACGTTATCTCCAAACATTGCGAGCGATACGGCAACGTTTGCTTCACTTCCTCCAAAGAATCCCTTCCATGCACTTCCTTGAACAATCCTTTCCTTATTCGGACGAGTCATTCGGAGCATTATCTCTCCGAAGGTTACAATCTTCTCTTTCATAAATAGACTTATAGTTTTGGAGTTCAAAATTACATCAATTATTTCTTATACTGAAATATTTGCAGCATTTATTGAGCGTAAACGTTGACGGAGGTATTTACTTTAACATATTGGTGGCATTGTTGTTTAAATGCATTAATGAATTATGCAGTCGTAATTTTGAAGCGCACTCTAAATGAGTGCTTTTCTTCATCCCAGTTCGTTCCGAGCAGTACAAATTTTCCTATTTGTCCTGTTGACCTAACGTGTTTCCCTATACACGGACAGATGTCATAGTCTCCGATACGCACGAGCCGCAATGTTTCTGAGGCATCGTCTGGCAATCTGTCAAGTTTCACTCCGTTGGGGATATTGTTGCGGTCCACGTATTCATAAGTCACAGGTAGGTCTTCTGCTATTAATTCATTCATGCGCCGTTCTATTTCCTTCTCTTCTTTCTTGTCTGGCTTATGGTCAAGAATATAACTTATTTTACTCTTTTTCCGTTCTATGTGTGCATTGTTTGACCGCTCGCAGCCGAACATCCTTATCATCGTTTGGTTAAGAAGATGTTCTGCCGTATGGGCTGGCGGAAACTCTTCTTTGTTGTGGGCATTTAGTATTATATCTTCCATATTGACATTTGTTGTTATTTCCTTTTTCCGATTTTCAGCACTTTACCGCTATTCCCCATTATGGTCATCTTTACAGCGCTTTCTGCTGAAAGGCATATCGCACTGCTTTCGCCTGTCATAAGGTCGGTAGCCTGCATGATGCCAGTTGGAAGGCCAAGATACTCAAAGGCATGCTGCGGAATATTCAGTTTTATGCTTCTCTCTGTGTCAGAGAAGTTTACTACTACAAGCAATGTGTCTTCACCGCTTTTGCGTATAAAGGCATATTGTTTTGAGGCATCAAAATATTCAGATGTCGGGTTTACATACATAAGATCGAAGAATTCTCCCTCTGAAATTGTCTTTTCTCTTGTTGCTATATTCAACACCTTCTTGTATATGGCTTCAAGCTTCTTCTCTTCGGCTGTAAGACTGCTGCGTGAATAGTAGCCATGTAAGAGCGAATCTATCGACCAATAGTCGAATATTGTTGTCCGTCCGTCTTTACCGCTGAATCCTTCCTCGTCCATGCCTCTTTCTCCATACTCTTGCCCTGCATACAGCATGAAAGGGTTCTTGCGCATTAGCGAGTTGGCAATAAGGGCTGGTATTCCTTTTTCTCCGTTGTGGGCAAAGAATTCACTTGCCAGTCGCTGTTCATCGTGGTTTTCAAGGAAATATAGCATGTGGTCGGCTATATCATCTGTTTTTTGCCATTGTCTTGTTATGTCAGATGCCCAGCGGTTGCCGCATACCACGTCGCGTACGCAGTCATACATTCCTACTTTATCATACAGATAGTCAAAGCCTGCCGATATGTATTCACGATAGCGGGTTGGGTTGTAAACTTCTCCTATAAATATTACGTTCTTGAATTTTTTGTTCACTTCGGCTGTTGCCCAACTCCAAAACTCTGACGGTACCATCTCTGCCATATCGCAACGGAAGCCGTCAATCCCTTTTGATGCCCAGAAAAGTAGTATTTCGCACATTTTGTGCCAGGTGTCGGGGATAGGGTAGAAGTGTTTCGACACTCCGCCTGCGTCACAGTAGTCCACACCGTAATTGAGTTTCACTGTTTCATACCAGTCGTTCTTGCCAGGGCGGTTGCTAAAGCAGTCATTGCCTGTTGCCTTTGCGGGAAATTCCTCGTATGGCAGATCTTCACCATGATATAAATCTATGTCGGGAGCAAAATCTGCTCCAGGACAGTAGTAAAAGTTGTTCATCGGGTAGAATTGTTTCCCTTTGTCGTCATCTTCACCAAAGTCTTTCACTTCTTTGGGCTTTGCTATAGATTTATATTGGCGTGCCACATGGTTGGGCACAAAATCAATTATCATTTTCAACCCGGCATTGTGTGTCCTCTTTATAAGAGCTTCAAATTCTTGCATCCTTTTATCCACGTTTACAGCCAGGTCGGGGTCAATGTCATAATAGTCTGTTATTGCATACGGACTGCCGGCATTGCCTTTCACTACAGCCGGATGTTGTTTGGGTATCCCGAATTTTGTATAGTCGGTAGTAGTGGCATGGCGTATCACTCCTGTATACCATACGTGTGTTGCTCCTAATTTTTTTATCCGGTTCAACACTGAGGGGGTAAAGTTGTTTAGTTTGCCACAACCATTATCCTCTATTGTTCCATTCTTTTTGCGGGTAATATTCTTGTTCCCGAACAGTCGGGTAAAAATCTGATAGATAATAAATTTTTCCATAGTGTTCCACCTCCATGCCTTTATCGCCTGCCGCCTTTTCCTGTGAAAAGGCATAATTACAGTGCATGTCGGATTTTATTTTAATGTTGTAAATGTTTTAATTTATGGCAAAGATAGACTTTTTTATATGAGAAAGCAAATATTCTTTTGAAAAACAACAGTCTTTTATAAAAAGAAGGAGCTGAAAGGTTTTACTCCTTCAGCTCCTTCTTTTTTATATCTTTTTCCTTGTCAATACAATATGTTACTGTATTCCGTGAGCGCTTACGCTCTTGTCGATACGACCAATCATTCCTTGAAGTGCTTTGCCCGGACCACACTCTGTAAAGTCATCGGCACCATCGGCAATCATGTTCTGAACACATTGTGTCCAACGTACAGAGCTTGTCAGCTGGGCGATAAGGTTCTTCTTGATTTCCTCTGGCTCAGTGTGAGGCTTTCCGTCAACATTCTGATATACAGGACATTTTGGAGCGTGAATCTCAGTGTTCTTGATTGCTGCCTCAAGCTCGTCCTTTGCTGGCTGCATCAGTGGAGAGTGGAATGCACCACCCACCTTCAGTGGCAAAGCACGTTTTGCACCTGCTGCCTTGAGCTTTTCGCAAGCTTCATGGATTGCCTCAATATTTCCTGAGATTACAAGCTGACCTGGACAGTTGTAGTTGGCTGGAACAACAACGCATCCTGGCTTGCTTATTTCTGCGCACACTTCCTCAATCTTGTCGTCTGGCATACCAACAATAGCAGCCATTGTTGATGGAGCAGCTTCACAAGCTTTTTGCATTGCCATAGCTCGAGCGTAAACCAATTTCAAGCCATCTTCAAAACTTAGTGCTCCTGCAGCTGTTAGTGCAGAGAACTCTCCGAGAGAGTGACCTGCAACCATTGCTGGCTGGAATGAGTCGCCCATGCAAAGTGCGCTGATAACACTGTGGAGGAATACTGCTGGCTGAGTTACTTTAGTCTGCTTGAGTTCCTCGTCTGTTCCGTTGAACATGATATCGGTTATGCTGTATCCGAGAATTTCGTTGGCTTTGTCGAAAAGTTCTTTTGCTAATGGATTGTTCTCGTAGAGGTCTTTACCCATTCCTACGAATTGTGCTCCCTGTCCGGGAAATACAAATGCTTTCATTTCTTGTTTAATTATATCGTTATTTAATTCTTTATATTTATGACCGTTATCCTCATTATCTGAGAAAACGAAAATCTGTGCAAAGTTACTGTATTTCATTGGAAAATGCGAAATATTTATATAAAATGTCATTTTTTTCGTGTCTTCTTATTGTAATATGTAGTCTGTTGATTGGTTATTCGTTTCAAAGGCTGTGTCTTAGTGAAGGTTAAATCCTTATCATTTTACATGCTTTTCCATTATTGTTTGTTTCCTTTTGTATTATGCATGTAAGTTATTACTTCCCCTCCACAGCCTCCCTTTTGGGGAGGAGGCGAGGAAGGGGAAGAGCTTAGAGCGAGTTAATAATTATTCCTCACTCCATCAAAACGGAAGAACCAGTTTCCTTCCATTGCTTTGTATTATAGAATTCATACATTTTACGTGTTAACATATTTAAACATGCTTTGTGTCACTTGCGCCACTTGTGCCATTGCGCCAATTGGCGTAAAGTATGCAAAGATGGCATTTTTTATATTATTGGCGTAAATGGCGCAATGGCGCAAGTGGCGCAAGTGGCGCGAAGCATGTATAAAAGTGTT
>CAKQCV010000021.1 GCA_934217675.1 uncultured Prevotella sp.
GATGGGGGCACGCGACATGAGCATCATCCAGACTCCACCGCCTAACAGATACCCTGTGTGTACCGAGGTTCACACCTTCGATACAGAGGTAATAAAGGATGCCATAAACTTTGAGATGAGCCGAAACGGACAGGTATTTTTCGTCAACGACCGCATCAGCAACCTGCCAGAGCTTGCCAATATGATTCGCCGCTGCGTGCCTGATGCAAGGGTGGCTATAGGTCATGGACAGATGAAGCCTGAAGAACTGGAACAGATTGTGATGGGATTCATGAACTACGACTATGATGTGCTGCTCTCTACAACCATTATAAGCAACGGTATTGATATCAGCAATGCCAACACCATAATAGTGAATGATGCACACCATTTCGGGCTGTCTGACTTGCATCAGATGAGGGGAAGAGTGGGACGAAGCAACAAAAAGGCTTTCTGTTATTTACTTGCACCGCCACTTTCTTCTCTCTCTCAGGATGCTCGCCGCCGACTGGAGGCTCTCGAAACATTCTCGGAACTTGGCAGTGGCTTCAACCTGTCTATGCAAGACCTTGACATGCGTGGTGCCGGCAACCTGCTTGGGGCGGAACAGAGCGGCTTTATGGAGGATCTTGGATTCGAAACCTACCAGAAGATTCTGACACAGGCTGTTACGGAACTGAAAAACGATGAGTTCTCCGACATGTATCAGGAGCAGATTGCCGAGGGCAAGAAACTCACCGGCGATGAATTTGTCGACGACTGTGCCGTGGAGAGCGACCTTGAGATGTTCTTCCCCGACCAGTATGTGCCGAGCAGCAGCGAGAGGATGTTGCTTTACAGGGAGCTCGACAACATCAGCAATGATGCTGACCTTGAAAAATACAAGGCAAACCTTGTGGACCGCTTCGGAGAGATTCCTCACGAGGGACTTGAACTGTTGCAGGTAGTACCTCTGCGCCGCATCGGAAAGAAACTGGGCTTTGAAAAGATAATGCTGAAAGGTGGCATGCTGCAAATGCAGTTTGTGAGCAATCCCATGAGTGCCTACTACAAGAGTGAGGCATTTGAGAAGGCTTTGGCTTATATCAGCAAGAATGCCCGGAGATGCAACATCAAGGAAAGTCGCGGCAAGAGATACATGACGGTGAGCAAAGTGAACACCGTTGGAATGGCTGTCAATATTCTCAGAGATATTGACTCTCTGTCGACAGGGCATTAACCCTTAGTCTTAATTAGCAAACAATCAATAGTCATAATAATCATTAATCAATAAAAAAGTGCTTATACTTATAACTATTCTGGTTTATTTCTGTGTGCTCATGTTTATGGGCAGAGTGACAAGTCGCAAGTCAAACAACGAGACTTTTTATCGCGGAGAACGCAAGTCGCCATGGTACATGCTTGCCTTCGGGCTTGTAGGTGCTTCTATTTCTGGCATAACATTCGTATCGGTACCGGGAATGGTGCTAAAGCAAGACATGACTTATTTGCAGACGTGCCTTGGCTTTATTCTCGGATATTTCGTTGTGGCTTTCGTCTTGCTGCCTATATACTACAAACTTAACCTTACCACTATCTACACTTATCTGAAGAAAAGGCTCGGACAACGGTCGTATAAAACTGGTGCATTGTTCTTTCTGCTTTCGGAGATGACTGGCACTGCACTTCGCTTCTATGTGGTTTGCAGCATTCTGCAAAGATTCGTGTTCGGACAGTTCGGACTGCCATTTGCCGTCACCGTATTGATGTTAGTTCTGCTGATATGGCTTTACACTCGTCGGGGTGGCATAAAGACGCTTGTGTGGACAGACACGTTCCAAACGTTCTGCATGATGGCTGCACTGGTAATAATTATCTTCGAAGTTATAGGCAGACTCGACATGTCGGTTGGCGAAGCGGTATCGGCGGTGGCTGCAAACAGTCATAGCCGTATCTTCGTGTTCGACGACTGGATGTCTACCCAAAACTTTTTCAAGCAGTTTGTCAGTGGCATTTTCATCGTGGTGGTAATGACCGGACTTGACCAGCACATGATGCAGAAGAACCTTACGTGCAAGTCTTTGCGCGATGCTCAAAAGGACATGTGTGTGGGGGGATTCTTCTTTGTTCCTGTAAATTTGCTGTTCCTTGCTCTTGGTGTATTGCTGCTCTTGCTTGCAGGCAAAGAGGGTATGGCGATACCTGCCGACAGCGATGAACTGTTGCCTATGTTTGCCGCTTCCGGATGGATGGGCAATCTTGTGCTTGTGTTGTTCTCTATCGGCATTGTTGCTGCATCGTTCAGTGGCACCGATTCTGCATTGACTGCCGTCACCACAAGCTTCTGTGTTGACATAAAAGAGCGTCCTGAGGATGAACAGCTACGACGTATTGCCCACATTGGCGTGTGTACGCTGTTTGCCATATTCATTTTGCTGTTCAAGACAATTAACTCCACAAGTGTGATTGATGCCATATACATAATACTGTCGTATACATCCGGACCGCTACTCGGATTGTTTGCCTACGGCATATTGACGAAATGCAGCGTCAACGACAAGCTTGTGCCATACATCTGTGTTGGTTCGCCTATAATATGTTTCATCATAGACCAGCTGACTGATCATCTCACTGGATACAAATTTGGTTACGAATTGCTCATGCTCAACGGAATACTCGTGTTCTGCGGATTGCTGCTGACAAGACATAGCACACGTTACATGCATTGCAAATAGAAACAAAAAAAACAGAAATCCTTCATCACGACCCATAATCTTCTTTTTATGGGAAATTCTGGCATGAAGGATTTCTGTTAAAGAGCTTTTTCTTTTTATCGCTAAAGTTCCAGTATTCTGACCTCAGCATTATTCATCCGATCTATATCTTTCATTTCCTTATTATAATAAACCGCCTGTATTGCTTTGTTGGATATACCATGCCCTACGGCAAACACTGCCTTACCTGGAAACATCTCTTTCATATTTTCAAGAAATTTCCTTGCACGCAGTTTCAAGTTTTCAAGGGTTTCTATATCATCTGGCCATGTTTCGTTCTTTAGGTCCGGAATATATCTTCCCGTAAAACTTCCCCAATCACGCTCTCTCAACAATGGAGTGGTGACAACCGATGCATGATGCAACTCTGCCACAATTCTGCAAGTATCAACAGAGCGTTTCAAATCGCTCGCCACGAAAGCATCAATATGCACGCCTGCCATTTTCGCAGCAAGCTCCTTTGCCTGCATTATGCCGTTTTCGTTCAGCTCTCCCTGGGTTTGTCCTTGCATAATCTTATTGGCATTGTCCTTGGTTTCACCATGACGTGCCAAATATAATATTGTCTTTTCCATTCTTTATGTTTTTATACTTCTTTCTTGTTAGGTAATGATAAAAGCGCAAAGTTAGTTATTAGTGCAAAAGTAAAACAAAATCTTAAATAATGCCGCAATTCAGAATAAGTAATTATAAAAAGAGTGTAAAAAGTAGGATGTATAATTCTTTCTCCTTGTCATTTCCTGTAAAGAAGGCATCTATCCTGTGGTAAGGCGTGAGCAAAGCAACGTTGGGCTACCATCTTTTTCTGTCAATGGTTGCCGATCATACAGGTGTGGATTTATACTTGTTGGAGATGGTTTTTCAGGAAATCTCATTTTTCGAGTTTGCGCCACTTGCGCCACTTGCGCCATTGCGCCAATTACGCCAAAATAGCTAAAAATGGGGGTTTTTACTATATTTTATGTATTTGGCGCAATGGCGCAAGTGGCGCAAGTGGCGCTATTTTGTAAAGATTTTATTTTCTCATTCTTTTTATTTTCCTTATATCAACCACGGAATAGTTCACCGTTTGGAAGAAAGTTTTGATGGGTATTCGGTTTGTTTTGTTTGTGGTCTTCCCCTCCCCCGCCTCCCCCTTTGGGGGCGGAGCAGTTACTCTCACTCTTGAGAATGCTATGTCATTTGTAACAAGCAAATATAAATCATTTTCTTTTGATTAGAAAAGCAAATAGTCTTTAGAATGTTATGTGGTTTTCTTTTGATAAAAAAGCAAACTGTCTTTAGAATGTTATATGATTTCCTTTTGATTAAAAAAGCAAACTGCTCCGCCCCCAAAGGGGGAGGCGGGGGAGGGGAAGAACTAAATCCAGAACCTCAATAATCATATATCAAGCAAAAAAAAGTTCTTCCATTTTATATAGTGATGAGCCCAAAAGAATAATTATAGAAAAATTCTATTTTGATATAGAATGTTTCGTTTGGCTTTCATTTAAACTATTTCTATTTTTGCATCAAATAAAAGAAGCACATACAATTAACAAGTGCTGATAATATAAAAAACATTATTGAATTGATATAATTATGGCAAAGCAAATTACAAATAGAGTGAGTTGGGTTGGTAAGGTTGACTGGGAACTGAAATCATTTCATGGCGACGAACTGTCAACAAGTCATGGTTCAAGCTATAACTCTTATCTGATACGCGACAAGAAAGTGGCACTCATTGATACGGTGTGGCTACCATACGACCGCGAGTTTGTAAGCCGACTGAAAAAGGAAATCGACTTGAAGAGCATCGACTATATCATCATGAACCACAACGAGGTTGACCATAGCGGTGCGCTGCCTGAACTGATGAGGGAGATTCCTGACACTCCGATATACTGCACAAAAAAAGGTGAAGCTATATTGCGTGGACATTATCATCAGAACTGGAACTTCGTGAACGTGAAAACAGGAGACACTCTTGAACTGGGCGACACCACACTTACTTTCATTGAGGCTACAATGCTCCACTGGCCAGACACTATGTTCACATATATGAGCGGCGACAATATCTTGTTCTCCAACGATGGCTTCGGACAGCACTTTGCATCTGAATCGTTGTTTAACGACTGTGTTGACCAAAACTTGATGATTCGCGAAGCCGAAAAGTATTATGTAAACATATTGAACCTTTACAGCCCGATGGCAATGAAAAAGATAAAGCAGATTCTCGACATGAATCTCACTATCAATATGATTTGTCCGAGTCATGGCGTTATATGGAAAGAAAATCCAATGCAGATTGTAGAGAAATACCAACAATGGGCAAATGCTTACCAGGAAAACCAGATAACACTGGTTTACGACACCATGTGGCAGTCTACACGACTCATGGCACAGGCTATTGCTGAAGGAATTGAAGCTGAAGACCCTACCGTTACGGTGAAAATTCTCAATGCTGCAAAGGATGACAAAAATGATATACTGACGGAGATTTTCCGCTCAAAGGCTATTCTTGTTGGCTCACCAACAATAAACTACGGCATATCGTTTGCCATCGCCGGACTGCTTGAGATGGTTCACGGACTTAAATTCAAGAAAAAGAAGGCTGCCGCTTTTGGTTCATACGGATGGAGCGGCGAAGCTGTGAAACAGATTAGCGAAAAGCTACAGGGATGCGGATTCGAAATTGTGAACGACGGACTGAAAACATTATGGGTTCCTGACTGTGATGCTCTCAACGAGTGTAGAGAATATGGCAAGAACTTCGTTAATGCTATAAAATAATATTATAAACTAAAAAAACAAAACCATTATGAAAAAGTATGTATGTGATGTTTGCGGGTATGTTTACGACCCGAATGTGGGCGACCCTGACAATGGTATAGCTCCAGGAACAGCGTTTGAAGACCTTCCAGCAGATTGGGTGTGCCCTCTCTGTGGTGTAGGCAAAGAAGATTTTAGTGAACAAAACTAATTATTATTATACCTGCATCAACTTTGGCTAAATGATTTACGAATAATGTCAAAGTTGATGCAGATTTCTATCTATTTATCTGTTGTAACACCTATGTCTTTATGCAACTTATACAAAGTTGCCTTTATTTTTATGCTACAAAACATATTTATGTAAATAATATTAAATAAAGCTTGTTTTGTATATAAAAAAGAAGTATATTTGCAACCGTAAATACAACGTACAATATTCTCTTTTAAACTTCAAAATAATCATGAAAAGGTATCTTATCAGTGTCTTTTCTGTATGTGCACTCGCCATGGGTATGGCATCGTGCAGCAGCGAAGACTTTGAACCAACACCAGAGAATGTTATAAAAGCAAACATTCAAAAGTATGGCACTCGCTCATCAGAGGTTAATCTCTATTTGGGCAATGTAAACACTAATCTACAAAACGCTACACGCGTTGCTGATGTAAATGGAAACATGTGGGGGGATTTAATGCCAGACTACCCTACTGCTGAAGAAGCTACAGGCATTCTTGAATATATTCAGAAAAATCCTGGAGCAAAAGTGGCATGGCCTGGCTATACGTACTTCTTCGTGCAGCATGTTACCGGTGCTCACAACAAATACAGCTATACCGACAGAAACAATGCCGTGCATAACGACATCGACGGAACTTCACATCTTGACAAATTGGAGATTGAAGAAGACAAAGAGTATAATTCATGGGAACTGGACGAAAATGGAAACCCACACAGTTGGGCAAGTCATTATACTCATGTGAACAACTTCAATAATGGACAGTGCAACAACGATGCAACACACAACGCTACCCTCATGACGCAGGGATTCAAGGCTGCACGTGCACACGACTCATACGGCAATACCAATGTTAACAACTGGGCTTTGTACTATTGGCAGGGTAACTACTATCTTGGCATCGACTACAAGATGAGCAAAGATGATGGCTCTATTGAACCTGACGGTATTTATGACGACTGGATTGTGAAAATTCTGCCAGGCAAGGGAGAAACACCTGTTGTTCCTGAAACACCAGACACTCCTGACACACCAGACACTCCTGTAGCTCTTGAGGGTGAAGTTGAGTTTGATATTCACCAGCAGATTCATAAGGATTGGAACGAAATAAAGACTTCTATCCACATGCGCGATACTGCTGCTATCCATGTGAATCTTCCTATACCTTTCGAATATCAGGCTGTGGCTGACGACTTTGATATCCGTGTGGGCAACGAATATGAGTATATCGAGAACATTGATGCTAAATTCAGCTTTGCTGGCAAGGAGTACTCATTCCCGGTAGAGATTCGACATGCTGCAACGGGCATTGACATCTTCATTGACTGTACTACTGATGATGCCAAAGAGGCTCTAAAACTTGCTCGTGGTGTATATGGTGATGGTATAACATTCGAAATTCATTCCTACGTAAATCCATCGGTTGAGCCTGATCAAATATGGAACTGGCTGAAGAATACAAAACGCCCTGACACCAAGGCAGCACAATGGCCTGAGAGTGGAGAGATATCTACCCACACACGTGGACAGGTTTCTTCGGCTTACCACATGGACGAGATGGTTAGATTTGACGAACGCCCATAAACGATACTGAAAATATTTAATTTTATTATAGCAAAAAACGCTTTCTCTTTATTATTATGAGAAAGCGTTTTTTTATTTTACAAACTCCTACAACTCTATTGTTCTGATTTCACCATAGCTCTACTGTATTCTTTTATTTATGATACATCATATAAGGTGTATTTTGACAAATGCAACCAAGTTGCACTAATGTATTCATATCTTTGCAGCAGAAAATTTGAAAAAAATTTTAACTGCAAATACTTATAGCATAATGATTAAAAGAACGATATTGGTTGTAGCCGTTACCGTGATGACTTTTGCCGCATTCACTTTTTGGCAAAGACATGATAGCGGAGAGCTTGCACACAACGAGGAAATAGAACACAATGAACATGCTGACCATGAGGAAGACGAAGAGTTTAAAAATATTCCACTTACTGAGCAACAGATGAATGCCGTTGACATAAAGATGGGAGTGGCGGAGATGAGAGAACTTGACGCTACGCTCAACGTTAATGGGGCTTTGGTGCTTAGACCACAGAACATGGGCGAGGTTGCATCACTCATGGGAGGTGTGGTAAAGGCACTGCTCGTAAAAGATGGACAGAAGGTTGGCTGCGGACAGGTTGTTGCAATGATAGAGAACACGGATGTGGTTTCGCTGCAGCGTGAATATTATTCGGCATACAAAGAAAACGAAATGGCACGGTTGGAATATGAACGACAGCAACTGCTCTCGGAAAACGGTGCGGGGGTGAAGAAAAATATGCAACAGGCGCAAAAGGAATATAAGGTGGCTAATGCCAACATGATTGGCATTGGCAGACAACTCAAACAGATGGGCATCAACACACAGGCTGTGGCTAAAGGCAAATTCACTACCGTATTTCCGCTACGTGCACCAATATCAGGAACAGTGAGCCAAATAACAGCAAATATAGGCAGTTATGCCGACATGCAGACACCGCTGATGAAGATTCGCAACAATGATGCAGTGGAGTGTGACTTGAATGTTTTTGAGAAGGATATTAATAAGGTGAAAATTGGCGACAGGGTGTTGCTATCGCTAACAAACCAGCCTGGAGTGACGGTAATGGGCAGGGTTTATGGCATGAACCAGTATTTTAACGATGGAACGAAAGCTGTTGCGGTGCATGTAAAGCTTAACAACGCAAATGGAGCAAAACTGTTTGACGGGATGTATGTTTCGGGACAGATTGCCACAGGAAGGCAGGAATGTAACACATTGCCGACGAAAGCTATCGTAAACAGCGACGGCAAGAATTATATATTTGCACTGAACAAGGCTCCACACAAGGGGAAATATGAATTTTCACGACATGAAGTAACCACGGGGGTAAGTCAAAACGGATACACCGAGGTACTACTTTGTGAACATATAAAGAAAGACCAGAAAATTGTTACCGACAATGCATTCTATCTCGCATCAATGACTGGCGAGCATGGAGAACATACTCATTAATTATGAAGCGAGAGGAGATTTTTTATGTTTCAGAAACTTATAGATTTTTCAATAACCCACAAGTTAGTGGTTGGCATAATGTCGGTGGCACTGGTGGTTTGGGGGGTGTGGGCTCTCATTAACTTGCCGTTTGACTCTACACCTGACATTACCGACAATCAGGTGCAAGTGATAACACAGGCTCCGGCACTTGGAGCACAGGAAGTTGAACAGTATATCACTACTCCTATAGAAATGGCTCTTGCCAATATTCCACGCCTTGAGGAACGGAGAAGTATATCAAGAAGTGGACTATCTGTAATTACTCTTGTGTTTGACGACAATGCTGATATTTACTGGGCACGCTCGCAGGTTAGTCAGATGCTGAACGATGTAGTGAAAGATTTACCAAAGAATGCCGACACGGAAATGGGACCAATTGCTACTGGACTGGGAGAGATTTACCACTATACCGTGAGGGCGAAAAAGGGGTATGAGAACAAATACTCGTTGACCGACTTGAGAACTATCCAAGACTGGATTGTGAGAAAGCAACTTTCTGGCACACCAGGCGTTGCCGAGGTTAGCGGATGGGGAGGATATGTGAAACAGTATGAGGTGGCGATAAACAGCGATAAGCTAAATGCTAACGAAATTAGTGTTTCTGATATTTACAATGCCCTTGAAAAGAATAATGCCAACACTGGAGGCAGCTATATTGAGGAACATTCAAGCCAATATTATATACGTGGTATCGGAGTGGTGAAAAATGTTGAAGATATAGCCAACATAACAGTGAAAACTATTGGCAACACTCCAGTAAAGGTGGGCGATGTGGCAACCGTGCAGATTGGTCATGCCACACGCTTTGGAGCCGTGACGCGAAACGGCGAGGGCGAGGTTGTGGCAGGAATAGCCATAATGCTGAAGGGAGAAAATTTTCAAGAAGTTATAAAGAACGTGAAACTGCGCATGGAGCAGATACAAAAGAGTTTGCCTGAGGGGGTGGTGATAGAACCGTTTATCGACCGCACAAATCTTGTAGACCGTGTGGAGGGAACTATAGCACGCAACCTTATAGAGGGCGGACTAATCGTAATATTTGTACTGATACTGTTTCTTGGCAACTATAGGGCTGGTATTGTTGTGGCGAGCGTAATTCCGCTAAGTATGCTTTTTGCCTTTGGAATGATGAAACTGTTTGGGATAGACGGCAATCTGATGAGTCTTGGAGCTATCGATTTTGGAATGATTGTTGACTCTGCGGTAATCATTGTTGAAGCTGTGGCAAGTCATATCAACGGCAGCAAACAGAAATATCCATCGTTGCAACTGACACAAAAGGAAATGGACGAGGAGGTTCATTTCTCGGCTTCACGCATCCGTCAGAGTGCGGCATTCGGTGAGATAATAATAATGATTGTGTATGTTCCGCTGATGACACTAACGGGTATAGAGGGAAAAATGTTCCGACCAATGGCACTCACTGTTTTCTTTGCCATTCTTGGAGCATTCATTCTCTCTCTAACATACGTGCCTATGGCGAGCAGTGTATTTCTGAGCAAAAAGATACATACGAAGGAGACTGTATCCGACAAGTTGATAAAGAAGCTACAGGCATGGTATCAGCAGATTTTGAACTGGGTGTTGCTGGAATATAAAAATGTGATAACCATTGCCATAGCCTTATTCTGCATGAGCGTTGTGGGATTCAAATTCCTTGGCGGTGAGTTTATACCAAGTCTTGAAGAGGGTGATTTTGCTGTGGAGATGAGTCTGAAGCAAGGCACTTCTCTATCGCAAATGGTGGAAACATGCACAAAAGCTGAAAGGTTGTTGAAAAAGAAATATCCTGAAGTGAAACAGGTGGTCAGCCGCATAGGAAGTGCTGAGATTCCAACAGACCCTATGCCTGTGGAGCGTGCCGACATTATGATTGCACTGAAACCAAAAACAAAGTGGATATCGGCAAAGACTACTGAGGAACTTATGGAGAAAATGGAAACAACGCTAAAGACTATTCCTGGACTTGAAGCTGAGATATCGCAGCCTATACAGATGAGGAACAATGAATTGCTGACGGGAATAAAGCAAGATGTGGCGATAAAGATCTTCGGTGAAGACCTTGATATGCTGTCGCAACAAGCAAATAAAGTGAAAGGTATTATAAGTGGAGTAAAGGGCGTGAGCGGTATTTATATCGAAGAAGTGTCGGGACTGCCACAAATACAGGTGGGTTACAACCATGAGCGCATGGCTCAATATGGGGTGAGTGTGGATGATGTTAACAAGGTTATTGAAACTACATTTGCCAGTGCTGTTGCCGGTGCTGTTTATGAGGGTGAAAAGAAATTCGACATTATGCTTAGAATCAACAATGATAACCGCAATATTGAAGAACTGCAGAGTTTGTCTGTACCACTCAATGGTGGGAAATTTGTTCCGTTATCGCAGATTGCCGATGTAGTATATCAAACAGCTCCAGCACAGGTATCGCACGAGGATGGGGCACGACGAATTTATGTTGGATTCAATGTTAAAGGGCGAGATGTGCAGAGTACAGTGAAAGAAATTCAGAAGTTGCTCGACAAAAAGTTAAAAATGCCGGAAGGATATTATTATAACTATGGGGGCGAATTCAAAAACCTGCAGAGTGCAGTGAACAGGTTGACGGTGGTTATTCCTATTGCCTTGATTATTATCTTACTGCTGCTCTATGCTACAGTGAAAAGTATAAGAGAAGCACTTTTCGTGTTCTCGGCAATTCCTCTTGCTGCAATCGGCGGCGTGTGGGCATTGTGGCTGCGTGGCATGCCGTTCTCCATATCGGCAGGAGTTGGTTTCATCGCCTTGTTCGGTGTTGCAGTGCTCAACGGCATAGTGCTCGTAGGACAAATGAACCAGATGCAGCGCGACGGAGTGGCTGACATTCACAAGCGCATAACCGACAGCTGCATGATTCGCCTTCGCCCCGTGCTGATGACGGCTCTCGTGGCATCAATGGGATTCTTGCCAATGGCTCTTTCTCATGGCGACGGAGCAGAAGTGCAACGTCCTCTTGCCACGGTGGTCATTGGGGGACTGATAACTTCGACATTGCTAACTCTGCTCGTATTACCGGCAACATACAAGATGTTTACAAAGAAATAAAAAGACAATGAAAAAATCTGTTATAGTAATATACATGGCGGTTATTGCCATTCCTGGTATGGCACAAGTGTCAAAACAATTCTCGTTGCAACAATGTATTGAAATTGCATTGAACAACAACATCGGAATCAAGGTTGCAGAAAAGAATGTGGAACGGACAAAAGATTTGCAAGGCACTGCATGGGATGTGGACAAAATTGAGCTGTCGCTCTCACAAGATCCAACATCTGGCGGTAGCCCTGACAATGCTCTCAGCATCACGCAGCAAATTGAATTTCCTACGGTTTATGCAGCACGACGCCATCAGCTGAAAGCTGAAACAAAAGCAGAACAGAGCAAAGTTGGAATGCTGCGCAAACAAGTGGGTGCCGAGATAGCATCGCTCTACTGGCAGTTGGTATATGAGAGGGAGCTTATCGATATTCTGCAACAAAAGCGCACATATATAAAGCACTACAATAAGGTGGCATCGAAACGCTATGAATTTGGTGAATCACGCAAGATTGAAAATCTGTCGGCAAAACGCATGAACATGGACAATATGCAAGAAACTGCTACGGCAAAAGCTGTGGTGGCTACAACACAACGGAAACTAATGGCACTGATGAATACAGATTATACAGTGCTTCCAGCAGAAGATTCGCTCATCATGATAGAATGGAAAGGACTTGACTATAACTTCATGCAGACTGCTGAAGGACTGTATGCCCAGGATAAACTGAATGTTGCAGACAAAGCAATAAAGGTGGCTAAAGGTGGATATGCCCCATCACTATCGTTATCGCTACGTAACCAACTTGTTATATCATCGTGGAATCCATACCATGCTGACCGTACAAAATTTAACGGTGGCAACTTCATGGGGTTTGAGATTGGCATTGGTGTGCCTCTGTTCTTCGGAGCAACAAAAGCAAAGGTTAAGGCTGCAAAAAAGGAAAAGGAAATTGCAAAATTAGAATTGCAAAGAGTTGAAGCGGAACGTAAAAATGAATTTGCCACATGCCTGGAGAATGTAAACGTGGCTCAGCAAAGAGCAAGTTTCTATAGGAATAAAGAAATGAACACTGCCGATGAGTTAATGCGTATCGGCAGCATAGAATATAACAATGGGGAAATATCATACTTTGAATATGTCAATATAATACAGGATTATATTGATACCAAACAAAAGTGTGCGGCTGCAATAAATGAATACAATCAAGCAGTAATCTCACTAATGCGTATGAATGACGAATTTTAATTATATATCAATAAAGTTTTATATACTCGTATGTATTGCCTACTTCATACAGATAGCGTTCAAAATTATGCCGGGTAATAACCACAGTGCCACGACAGTCGTTTGGATGAAATGACAATGTTTCTGCTTGTTGGAGATTTGCATCAAGAAACAAGTGTACATGATTCTCTGTGTCGTTGATGAGTCCGAACGGTGAAACGCTGCCTGGTTCCAAACCAAGATACTTCATCATGCGCTCTGGCGAGGCAAACGACAATTTACCACATGAAGGCAGTTCTCTGCTCATAAGCGACTCTTTCAACAGATGTTCAAGATCGTGTATGGCAAGGTCGTGGTCGCAATGGAAGCATACAAGATAATGGCGGTTTCCTTTGTGGTTGCGAAAAAAAAGATTCTTGCAATGCACGCTGCCGTCATTCTTCCACCAGCGTTTCGCCTCCTCTATGGTTTTTCCTTCAGGATGGTTATAACATGTGAACGGTATGTCATGTTCCCTAAGATAATTCAATACGGTTTCTTCTCTTGTCATAGCTATACTATTTGTTTTATCTATCTTGCAAAAATACAATATATTCTAACAAGAACAAAATTATGCATAAGATTATTATATATGTAAGGAAATGGTATGCGTACTATATTTATAAAAAAGTATATATTTTTTTGCCACTATTGTTATTTTTGGACTAAAATGCATATATTTGTAGCAATCAAATATTTATCAACAAATAATATATAAGCATTATGAGCAATTATATACGATTTGACTGGGCTATGAAACGTCTGCTTCGCAACAAGGCAAACCATGCAGTGCTTGAGGGGCTTATGACTTCACTTCTTGGACACAAGTATACAATATTGAAATTCCTTGAGAGTGAATCTAACCAGGATGCCGAGGATGACAAATTCAACCGTGTGGATGTACTTGCAGAGAGCGATCATGGAGAACTTACAATTATTGAAATTCAAAATAACCGTGAACTGACATACTTCCACCGTATGCTATATGGGGTTTCAAAGGCTATAACCGACTATATCAGTTTGGGAAATGATTATGACAAAGTTCGTAAAGTATACAGCATAAACATTGTGTATTTTGAACTCGGGCAAGGCAATGATTATGTGTATCATGGCAAGACTTATTTCAAGGGACTACATGATGCTAATGATATTCTGAAATTGTCGGTGCGTCAAAATGAACGTTTCTTTGGCCTACATAAAAGCGATATTCTGCAACAAAAAGAAGCTGGCGATCTTTTTCCTGAATATTATGTGCTTCGTGTTAACGACTTTGACAAAGTGGCAACAACTCCACTTGACGAATGGATTGAATTTCTAAAAACAGGGTCAATTGCTCCTGAAGCAACTGCTCCTGGACTCAGCGAAGCACGTGAATGTCTACGTTTAGACTCTCTAAGTATCGCTGAGCGAAATGACTATGAACGCCACATGGAGTCGCTAAGATACCAACGAAGTGTACTTGACACAAGTCGTGACGAAGGATTTGCTGAAGGACGTGCTGAAGGAATTGCATTAGGAATAGACAAGCGCAATATAGAAATAGCTAAGAATATGCTTGCCGCAAAAATACCAATTAATCAAATAGTAAAAATAACAGGACTTACTGAAGATAAGATCAATGAACTTTTATAGACTTTATTAAAGATAATACATCGTTATAACTATATTATCGCAAACAACAGATAAAAGCCACGACATTCATACAAAATGCCGTGGCTTTTAAACAACTGTAAAAGAGTTATTGTATACCAAAATCCATTTGTTGTCTGTTCACTTCTTCAAGTGTACGCTGACGTTCCTCGTCTGTCATCTGTTTTTCATTTGAGATTATGTCTTGATTGGTGCGTACTAACTTTGCTGAAGGCTTATCTGTGTAACATTTAGGTAACTGAGCAGGAATACTCTCTATTGTTAGAGAAGTTTCTGCTGGTGCATAAACACCACCGAATGCACTACGAGCATGGATTGTTATCTTACCAGGTTTATCCGTTGCTTGAACAAGTACAGGTGCACTGCCCCACTCCACAACACGAGGATTAGCAAGAATTGATTCATCTCCGATTATATGTCCTTCGCCCTCAATAGTGAACTGAATATTATCTTTAGCAAGTCGCTTAACATTACCATTATCATCAGTAATCTCTGCCACGACAACAATGAAGTCACTGCCATCTGCTGTAAGTTTCTTTCCCATTTCATCAGCATACAGGCGAATCTTTGTGCTACGACGTGAAGGCATCTTCTTCTCAGAACAAACAACCTTACCATCTTTTATTCCTTCAGCAAGTAGACTAACACGTTGCCAATTACGTTGTTTATAACTATATTCGCGGGCTTTCCAAAAATTCCAAAAATCCTTGAATACAACAGGAGCACAAGGTTTATCATTAGTTGTGTGAACAACAGGCAGCGTCAACACTTTATCGCCATCAAATTGAGTGAGACGAACGCTGTCGCAATTAGAGAATACCACAACGTCATTATCAGAGAACTGGGTCATCTCGTTAGCCACAAAAACCATAGGTTCAGCAGTTCTGTCTTGTGAACGGAACATCTCAAAAGCATATTTCTTTTGACGGAAAGCATCATATATACCTCCATAATAAGGGTCTGGATGATAACCACGCTGATGGTCAAATGGATGCCACTGACAGCCACCTATAAACTGACGTTGATTATGGAACATCTCTCCATAAGTGTCGCATAGGGAAAGAGCTGCCGTTAACATCGGTTTCTCTCCCCAAGAGCGAGCTGCACGATTCAAACAGTTATGAGCGTACCAGTCGTCAACCATCTCTCCAAATTCACGAGTGAACACACATTTGTCTGAAGGTGTTCCTTCTTTACCTATATCATCTGTCCAACCATAAACAACATCATAATTGTTCTTTACACCTGCAGAGTTCATATCTGCCACAGCTACAGGTCTGCCTGGATAAGGAAACTCCTCTTTTGTAATCTCAAGAGCTTTTAAAGCGAAGTCCTCAGGATAACGTGTTTCATTGAGGATTGGCTCCCACATCAGCACACTCGTGTGATTACGGTCACGGCGAATAATCTGTCTTGTATTCTCATGAACAAGTTCACCAAATTTTGGATCTTTGTTCCAGTATTGCCATCCTGGGGTTGGCACAATTATAAAAAGTCCGAGTTCGTCGCAAGCGTCCATAAAAGCCGGATCCTGTGGATAATGCGCAGCACGTATAATTGTCATACCAGCATCCTTGAGTCGTTTGGCATCACGCCACTGCTGACTGTTAGGCAGAGCATTTCCTACATAAGCAAAATCCTGGTGGCGATTACCACCAATTAACTGATGATAAGGTTTACCATTGAGCCAAAAACCATCTTTACCACAAAATTCTGCATGACGTATTCCCATACGAACAATTCCACCATCAAGGGTCTTGCTGCCAAGAACAACACTTATCTCAACCTTATACAAATAAGGATTCTCGGGGCTCCACAGTTGAGGATTCTTTATAGAAGAACTCAATTTGAATACTTGTGAAAGACCTGCTGCAATAGATTTTTTTTGTTTAAGCGTAGCTACAATTCTTCCGCTCTTGTCTTTTATTTTTGCTATAACTGTTGGTGTGGTAATAGCATTTGACTTATTTTCAACCTCAACATCAACGAATACATCAGCCTTCTTTTCCGTGATATTGCCGTAGTGAAGAAATACACCGCCACCAGCAACTTCATTCTGTTCGTTGGCATCTGTAATTGCCAATGTGGACTTACCAATAAGCCAAACATCACGATACATTCCACCATGGTAACAGAAATCGAGTGCTGCCTGTTTCTTTCCTGGAGGATAGTTCTTGTCATCGCTATTGTCTGCCTTGACTACAACCAGGCATTTCTCGCCCGCCTTTACACCAAGTTGAGTCAAATTAACGATAATCGGCATATATCCGCCAAGATGTGTCATTACCTTCTTGCCATTTACAAAGATATCCTGTTTACCCATTATTGCCTCAAAGTAAACTGTAATATCTTTACCTTGCATATCAGAAGGCACTGTGAAGTGTTTCCTATACCAAACTATTCCTTGATAATTTCTTCCGCCACTTGCCTCAGAAGGTTCAAGGCGAGCGGTATGGGGAGCACATACAATGCCCCACTTGCTATCATCAAAAGCTATTGACTCTGCTCCTTTAGCATCACCAAGATGAAAACGCCAACCTTGATTGAAGTTGTAAACAATTCGTCCGCTGTTCTGCATTGGAAAGAAACCTGCTACAGAACAAGACATGCTCTCTATGCTTTCAACCGTGGAAGAGTCAGCTGAAAGAGGGATAATTATCAATGATAATAATGCCAAGAATAATTTTTTCATTGTCTTTCTTTTTTATTATTGTTAATGGAAGAAATTGGGATTATTAGACTTATAACGCTCAAGCCATCCCCCATAATATCTAATCCAAAACGATTTCTACATGTTTTATTCTCTGTCTGCGCCAGGTATAGACGCAATGAATATGACCATCAGAGGTTTGTATTATCGATGGGTAAGAATACTGGCTGATTGGTGAATTTTCAAGTGTCATCCAATGCTTCCAGTTCTCACCATCATCACTTATCATCAGCGACAAAGGTGTGCGCAACCCTTTACCATTTTTTATGCCATGAGGTATTGGCTTTTCATTGCATATCATTACATGCTTACCATTCGACAATGTAACGGCATCCAGTCCACTGTTATTGTTAGGCAAACTGATAAGCTTTAACTTTGACCATGTTTCTCCATTATCCGAACTGTATGTAATGCCAACATGCTCGCTACGTGTTCTTGCCACGGCAGCAAGTCTTCCATCACCAAGAAAAATAATACTCGGCTGAATAGCAAGGTCTTTCAGTTTTTTCTTACCATCCACAATAATGCTGTCTGCTTCTACAAAATCTGTGCGTTTCCAGGTTTTACCCATATCGTCAGAGTATTCAAAATATAGTCTCCATCCATTGTTCTCAATACTCGTAGGAGCAATTAACCTACTTTTACTCAACACTGGTTTATTCTTCACAGGACCAAGATAATCCTTTTGCAATGGTTGACGTTTCGACCATGTTTTACCACCATCCTTTGAGCGAACCATCCAACCAGTCCAATCACTCACACTTTTTCCAATCTTGAAGTAAATAACCAAATCACCATTAGGTATCTGATAAATTACAGGATTCCAACAAGCCTTGCGTAGAGTGTCGTTGATGACTCCATCGGCAACCATCTGTGGAGCAGTCCATGTTTTCGAGCCTTTCAGTTTACGGCTAACCCATATACATACATCAGGATTTCGCTCCTTTGTTCCGCCAAAATAAGTTGCTATAAGATCACCATTTTTTGTTTCTGCAATTGTAGCAGAGTGACATTCTGGAAAAGAAGTCTTTGTATAAAGGAATTCGTCTGCCACAATACTTTTGTCACGTAATGGCAATTTCTCGCTGAACGAATATTTACCAGAACCAATCTCTTTTTTCTCACCACTTGGCATACATATAGTAGCAGAAGTATTTGCTGGAATCTCCACATCCCAAATCAAACTGCCATTCACTTTTTTCCAACTGCTGAAGATCTTTCCGTATATGCTTTTGTATGAAGTATTAATATCGTCAATCTCATCAACACTAAAATCTGGTTTCAATACGATATGCTTATATCCAGGCTTTTTCGGATCACTATTGATACCGCCAAGGTCTTGATAAATCCATGATACAAGGTCGCCCAAAAGCATAACATGGTTTCCGCTATTCATCTTCGGACTTGCAGTATTACCGTTCCAAAGCTCCCATGTCGTGGTAGCACCATTCTGTGCCATATATCCCCAACTCGGATAAGCCTTGTTTGTTGCAAGGAGCCAAGCCACATCGCTTCTGCCAATATCTGTCAATCCATGCATAAGCCACTGTACTCCAATAACCCCACAGGAAATACGACCTTTATTGTCGGTAATGATATTCTTTAGGATATTTTTCTCAACTTCTCCTTTCACATAAGTGTCATCTATCATACCGAAAGCCAAAGGCAACAAATTTGCCGTTACGGTATTGTTTCCATAGAATGTGCTGTCTGGATAAAGTAATCCACCATAAGCCTCATGAGTGTTTTTGTTAACTGTCAGGAATTTTTTATTAAATGCATCTTTCACAACAATAGCCTTTTCAGCAAATGCCTTAGCATCATCAGTCTTACCCAAAATATTGGCAAAACGTTCCATTTTCTTGTTCAGATGATAGTAATATGCTGTTCCTATGAGAGTACCGTCAGTTACACGTTTCGGATCACGACTATGAATCATTTTTATATCCTCTGGTGGAACACACCAATCACCATATTTGTCACGAGGCATCAGTCCATCTTTTTCATACTGATACGACAAATGCTCCATCCATTTTTTCACGGCTGGATAATACTTGCTTATAGCCGAACGGTCAGCGAATTGGTCGTATTGCATTTCCATAGAGAAAGGCAGTGCTGCCGGCCATGTCACGTTATCAGAATAATAGTTCCAATATGCAGGTGCCACGTCTGGAATACATCCGTCTTCACGTTGAGCCTCAACAATATCTCTATCCCATTTATTATAAAGCAAATTGTTGTCGAAAATAAATGATTCGCCAAAACATCCCCTCGTGCGGTCGCCAAGCCAAGGCTGACGTTCATCACGCTGCGGACAATCTACAGGCATTCCTTTATAATTTGTCAGTATTCCCCATTCAGCATTGTGATAAACTTTGTTGAGAATAGTATCCGAACAAGAGAAACTGCCTATTTGTTCCATCTCATCACTCACGACCTCGCCAATAAAATCCTCTTTCTTAGGATTCTTCAATCCCGTAATCTCTGCATAACGGAATCCGTGATAAACAAATGTAGGAGTCCACCAGCGATTGTTCTCTTTGCCATTTGCCACATAACAATCTGTAGTTAGAGCATTGCGAAGATTCTCTCTATACAGTTTTCCGTCCTTGGTCAATGTTTCAGCAAAACGAATTTTAACAGAGTCACCAGAATTTGTATTGTTGATTTTCAATTTCAGCCATCCAGCTATATTCTGTCCCAAATCAACAATAGCCGTATCGCCATGCATTTTCAAGCTTTTGGAATCTATTACCTTCAGCACCTTCATGTTGGGACTCATCGCTCCACGCAATGTTCCTGTTGGAATGGCAACACGCTCTGCATTCTCCCATTTTTTATCGTTGAAGCCAACAACAGTCCAATCGCCAAATTCTTTGCGGGCATCATATATCTCTCCATCATATTCATTATTGGAGCGGATTGCACCATCGGCATTCAGCTTCCACTTTCCGTCAGTGGATATAATTTTCTGTGTTCCGTCTTCAAATTCTACAATAAGGTTTGCACGCAACTTAGGATAACCGAAATTTGTTATTTTATACGGTTTTTTCTTTTGTTGCATCGTATAATAGCGTCCATTGCCAAGTGCCACACCAATGGCATTGTTTTCTGCAAGCATTGAAGTAACATCAAAAGCATTATAAAGCACTGTCTTCCGGTAGTCTGTCGGTGCAGGAGCAAGAACCTGGTCACCTACTTTTTTTCCGTTTATATAAGCCTCATACATACCGAGTCCACTAATATACAGAGTGGCACGCTTCACTTTCTTATCAAGTTTAAATTCCTTGCGAAGATAGCGGCTTGACAACTGACTGTGTATCTCTTCCTTATCCCAAGGCTTTGCTGCATCAAAACCAATCCACTGTCCGCTCCAATCCGATTCGTTCAGTAATCCTACATTCCACACCGCAATATCGCTCCAGTCAGATACACCCTGTGTTGTTTCCACCTTAACCCTCCAATAGCAAGGTGTATTGCTACGCAATTGCTTGCCAGCATATATTATCCATTGCGAATCTTCACTGTTCACCTTTGTATCCCAAAGATCGCCTTCACATTTTTTTGCTTTTTCTATGGTAGAAGAAACGATGACATGATATGTTGTCTGCATAACATTTCTTTTATCTGTCTCTATCCTCCACCCGATACGTGGTGTAGAAGTGTCTAAACTCATTGGATTGACCATCCGTTCTGTTCTCAAGTCTACAACTCGTATTGTGCCAGGACTTTTAGATTTCTTAACTGCAAATCCATCAATAACAAGAAGTGCAGCCATAACGGTTATTATTGTTCGCTTCATTTTTCTATTTATACATACATTATATATATTATGACGATATTACATTATATATGTACCCTTTTTGAACAGCTGACGACTATCAGTAAAAAAATACGATGAGCATCATAAAGCCACATACATTAAGAAATTAATAAATCATAAAGTTTATACAAAAAGAAAATATTTCTTTCTTTTATTTATCTTTTTGACACAAAAGTATTATCTTTGCAGCCACTTAAAAAAAATGCACATAATGAGTAAACTTATCAAACCTAAAGAATATAAAGCTCTGCTTGATATGAAGCAGACAGAACATGGAATAAAAACGATCAAGGAATTCTTTCAGATGAATCTTTCTACAGAATTACGTCTAAGAAGGGTTACAGCACCACTTTTTGTTATGAAAGGACTGGGAATAAACGACGACCTTAATGGTGTGGAACGTCCTGTAAGTTTTCCTATAAAAGACCTTGGCGATGCGACAGCAGAAGTAGTACACTCGCTTGCAAAATGGAAAAGACTTACACTTGCAGAGTATAAAGTAGAGCCTGGATATGGTGTATATGCCGATATGAATGCAATCAGAGCTGACGAAGAAATGGATAACTTGCATTCGCTATATGTTGACCAATGGGATTGGGAAATGGTAATGAAAGAAGGACAGCGCAATCTTGGTTTTCTGAAAGATATAGTAAAACGTATATATTCAGCAATACTAAGAACAGAATATCTTGTATGCGAAACTTTTCCACAAATAAAACCTTTTCTACCTGAAGATATACAGTTCATACATAGCGAAGACTTACTTGCCATGTATCCCGACAAGACATCAAAGGAACGTGAAGATCTTATCTGTAAAAAATACGGAGCTGTATTCATCATTGGAATTGGTGGAGAGCTTGCCAACGGAAAGCCTCATGACGGACGTTCACCTGACTATGACGATTGGACAACAGAAACCACTTCCGGACACAAAGGACTCAATGGAGACATTCTTATTTGGTATCCTGTTCTGAACCGTTCTGTTGAGTTATCATCAATGGGCATACGAGTTGACAAAAGTGCATTGCTTAAACAACTTGAAATCTCCGGAAAAACGGAAAGAGAAAAATTGTATTTTCATAAAAAGCTACTTGCAGGAGAATTGCCGGAAAGTATAGGTGGAGGCATAGGACAAAGCAGATTATGCATGGTGCTTCTGCACAAAGCACATGTTGGAGAAATACAAGCAAGCATCTGGCCTGAAGACATGAGAACAGAATGCAAAAAATTAGGAATGCCACTAATATAACAGGAAATATGCCGGAACAGATTCTTGTTTGTTCCGGCACATTTTCTGTTTTATCATTTTTACAATCAAACACAAATCTTCAAAATCACAGAGAAACGACTTCCTTTTCCCTTTTCGGATTTTACATCAATCAAACCATTCAACCGCTCAACTATGGCTTTAGAAATTGACAAACCAAGACCTGTTCCTTGACGATACTTATCAGATTTATAAAATCTGTCAAATACAAGTTTCTGCTCCGCTGGAGTCAATCCAATACCGGTATCTTCCACATACATCTCAACTTCATTTTTCACTTTGTCATAATTACATCCCAAAACGACAGAACCTTCTTTTGTAAACTTACCAGCATTTGTTATAAAATTGCTAAGCACTTGCTGTAATCTTCCCTCATCAACGTATATATATGGATTACTTTCACAAGCATGTTCTATATATTGTAAATGCTTTGGCATTTGTAAACGAGTAGCATTGAAGACATCATCCAAAACTGTATTGACTGGAATTTTCTTGAAATCGAACTCCATCTTGCCAGATTCTATACGTGATATATCAAGCACATCACTTATAAGTCTTAGCAACATATTGGTATTTTTGTTTATATCTTTTATAAACATATGCTTGTCTTCATCAGTAAGAGTGTCACCTTCGTCTGCAATAAGAGTAGAATATCCAACAATTGCATTCAACGGTGTTCTAATTTCGTGGCTCATATTAGCAAGGAACGACTGCTTCAGTTCTGCCTCTTTCGAAAGTTTTCTTGCCTCCTCTGCAAGTTTCTCTCCCTCTATCGCTTTGCGACGTGCATCGTCAAGTTCCTGTTCATATTTTTTTATATCCGAAATATCTATCATCAATCCCATTATTTTCTTCTTGCCCTTAACCTCTATCGTTGTGCTGCGAACTTCCCACCACATTTTCTTTCCTGTTCCGAAGTCTGATTCGAACTGAAATTTATGACGTCCTATATTTTTTTGCGCTTTCATAGACTTCAGATATTCATCACGGTATTCCGGCTCTACAAACCATAGATTTTGATAACCATTAATATTCCATTGCTTTTTTTCTATTCCCATATCACGGAAAAAAGCATCCGCGATATGTGCCTGTCCTTCTTTTATAACCCAAGCATAAGTTTTGCTTCCCAACACAGCAAGTTTCATATTTTCCTGTTCTTCTTTCAGTTTACCGTATGCTATTATTTTTGCATTTTGTTCCTTTCTATACATTATCGTAAAATAAACAAGAAGTATCAACACTAATACTATGGAACAATACATAAAAGAATAATAAACAACAGGATGCCTCAAGCTATACGGCATATTGACAATCTTAATATCTTCAGGAAGCGAATTGAAGAAATCTGCATTCAATCTGTCGTTATGCGAATTCCAGTCCACGATGTATTCCTTTTTCGGCACCTTTATAGCTATATTGCCAGCCTTGACACTATCTACAAGAATCTTTCGCACAATCTCAGCCTCATCTACAGCTGTTGTTTGCCATGTCGTAAAATATCCTCCAAATACACAAATCCTATTATTCATTTCAAAGTTCTCGTCTATTGCTGTGAAAATTTCAAATGGATACATGTTTAGAATAGCCTTCGATCCTGTTTCATTTTTTAGAATTAAATAACGAAAATCATCACTAAACTTACCCATCATAAAGAAATAGTTCTGTGAACCAATAACCTTACGGTCTGCCATATCTCCACACGATTCTTGCTCTATATCCTTTCTTCGCGCCATAACTTCCTCGTCATTTGCCATTCTCTCTGAATGACGAAGAGATATAGAACAGATTGCCAAAGAATCTGCAATTGCTGTCTTTATTTTTTTCAATGGATATTTCCAATGTATATTGTTTACAACATCCGGATTCTTTGCAAGCTGACTGTCAATTAATGCTGCAGTTTTGCGATCAAGGAAAGAGTCGTCTATCTGAGTAATAATCTTGTTACAATGCAATATTCTCTTAATAAATTTCATATTTGCAACAATGTCTATACTATCGTATAATCCTGTCACATTATTGTAAGGTTTATAAGATGCCAGCAAATCCCAATTAGGATATCGCACAGCTCCAAAAACTATCGGCTTTTTCCTAAGTAAAGGATTATGAGTGGCAAGAAGCGAATATGTAGCCTGGTCTCCATTTACAACGATTAAATCTACATCGTTTTTCTTGGCATGAGAATTTACGACAGAATCAAGTCGCGATATTTCATCTTTAGAATTATATTTTTCACAATTCAAATAAAAATACGACACATTGGCTTTTAGTCCTTCTTTACCTAATGCTTTTGAGAAACTTTTATTATATCTTTCGTATGGCACATACCCCTTCTGATTTGAATGTATTACCAAGATATTATACTTTTTCTTGTCCACCATGCCACATGATACAATCATGAAGCAAGCCATAAAGCAAATAATCAAATAATTTATTCTAATGCGCATCATCCCGTCAATATTAATTAAAGATATATTTAATGCCAAGCTGCAACTGCCAACATTGAGTTTTTATATAATTATAGTCAAAAGATTTATCTATGAGTTTAACCTGTCCATCATTGTCTGTATAACTTGACATTTCAAAAACCGGCTGGTAAAGAGTAATAGATTTTCCGTTTTCTATAAATTCTTTTGTCTTATAATTTCCCACTTTCAATGGTGTTAATGCACCACTACTATAGACCTTTGCCACTCCCCATTTGTTTTTCAATAGATTTCCAACATTAAGCAAGTCTACATTTATTTGTAAACGGTTGATAGATTTACCGATATTCAATTTGAATTCTCTTGTCAGATGCATATCAAAACGATTATACCACGGTGTATATGCACTAAAAGCTCTGGCATATTTTCCTTTATGATGCTTCAAATAAGGATCCTGATTCACAAATTTCCAAAAAGCATCACGCTGTTCGTCTGCCGTAAATGTAGTGTTTCCAACCTTTTTGTCTTGGAACAATATTTCATCCTTTGACGATGGAATATACAGCAAATCATTAGTATATCCATCATTGTTCAAATCATTGGCATACATAAATGAGCCACATCCTCCATGTTGTCCCTCATAGAAAAGCGTTAGCAGTATTGCATTGTGTTTATTATACTCTTTTTGGAATGTTACCATACCTATAACTCTTCCCGGCGATTGCAATCCTCGCATACTACCAGCTGTTTGGAAATTCAAACCATTTATAGTAGGCAAACCAGCCAAAGCCTTTTCTTCTTGATTACTTGCGTTATTATTAACTGTTCTTGATAGTGTATACGTATACGCAGCCATCAAGTCAAGCCACCTGAAAGGCTTAGCCGTTAATGTTGCATTCAATATTGCGCTGTATCCTCTTGAGGTATTTGTCATGACAACAGCATAATTTATATTTTCGTGTATGCGTTTTTCTGATGCACCAGCATAATAATTTCGACAATCTACGCCATAAAGTCTTGATATTTTAGTATCATCTATGTTGGCGTCATATTGTGTTATAGCATTGATATTACGAGAAAAAGTACCTTCAAGCGTTAACACTGCACTAAAAGGCAATGGCAATTTATAGTCTGCGGCAAGTGTTGAACTCCATACTTGCGGCATTTTGAATTTTTTGTCTATTGCAACTATATTTCGAGTATCTCCAGCCTCTGTTGCAAAAAGTTCTGGATATTTGGGTGCCAATTCACTTAGCACCTGACTTGGAGTTTTCACACCTCCTGCAAGATCTGCCAATAAAGCTTTTTGTGCAGCAGAACCATTACTGCGCGCCATAGCCGTGGCTTGCAACATACCTGTTCCTTCCTGCATTTTTGACAAATATATAAGTGGAAACCGCCCTGCAAACAATCCTGTACCACCTCTTATAATCAGCTTGTCGTTATCAAAAACGTCATAGCTAAATCCTATTCGCGGTGAAAACACCGGCTGTGCCTTAGGCCAGTTTGCAGTATTCAATTTCGTTCCATTGAAATCAATATCTGCTATTGATGGATTTTCATATCTATGATTAGAATACCATGGCAAGTCCATCCTCACACCATATTGCAAATTCAAATGATTGTTCACCAAATACTCATCCTGCAAATATACAGAAAACTTATTGTATTTCACATCACTCAAAGCCTTGTCTTTTCCAGTCAAAGAATAGCAAAGGGCAAATGCTGTTGGTGATGCCCCGTTTTCAAAATCTTCAAGTGAATCATAACGATAATAACCTGCCCCATAACGCATAAAGCAATTTGATGCATTTGTCATTGATAATGCCACACCTGCTGTAAGGCTGTGTTTTCCCATTGATAAAGAAAAATCATCAGCAAAATTCCATGTTCTGTCTTTTATTCCATTATTATATGCATATTGATCATATCCTGCATACATATAAGGATAATTTGTTCCATCATACATTTTATATATATCAATTGCAGGAAAGTCGGCATCACATTTTCTGTTGTTTATATCACTGAATGTGAAACTTGCAGTCAGCTTATTATACATATTGCGCCCGATATTGCTATTCAGTTCTGCCGTAAGTGAATATACTTTGTCTATCTGCTGCCAAGTTGAGCCACGAAATGCCATAGAGTAAAGACTCACAGGTTTTGCATTTCCGTTCATTGATGCTCCAGACACATTATTATCTGCTGTTGATGAACTCATATTATACCGAAGCATCATCTTATGACATTCGTTTATATTCCAATCTATTCTCGTATTCAGTCTATACACATTGCGTTTTCCTTGATAGTCTGTATACGAACCTGGATTCCATCCATATTTTTTAAGTGCATTTGCAAACCTTTGCATATCGCTTGCCGTCACTCTTGTTATATTTTTCTGCTGATTATAATTTCCATCTTCAGAAAGACGATAGCTTTGTATTGGCGACGGTGCATTTTCATATTCGCCATTCACGAAAAAAAACAGTTTGTCCTTCAATATCGGTCCGCCTAATGTAACTCCATATACGGTTCTCCCATCTTTCCCTCTTGCTCCAAGATTTGTTCCAGCAACAGAATTTCCTCTCAATGTCTGGCTTTTCCAGTAAGTGTATGCAGAACCAGAAAATTTATTTGAACCACTTTTTGTAACAATATTTGTTGAAGCCCCCACAAAATTACTCTGTGAAACATCAAACGGTGTATGTGCAATATGTATTTCTTCTATCGACTCTAACGAAAGCGGAGCTCCACCTCCAGGCATTGTCCCCTTGTCAAGTCCCATGTTATCGTTAAAGCTTGCACCATCAAGCATATAATTATTATAGCTTTTGTCTCTTCCGGCAAAATATCCTGAGCCATTATAATATGGCGACATGCGATCTATATCTTCAATAGTACGACTTAAATTTGGCATTGCCATAATCTGCTCCGGAGTGATGTATGTAGAGACTCCTGTATGCAAATCACGTGTGTGACCAACAACAATTACATCTGTTAATTCTGTTGACGGTTGCATCTTTGCATCAATCTGTACAGGAATCCCAAGATGCAGCATCACACTGTGTACTTGATATTTTTTTAAACCAACGTATGAGACTACCACTTCATACGGACCTCCTACCCGCAATCCAAGCAGTTGAAACGTTCCGTCTTTATTTGTTGTTCCTATATATTTCGTCCCTGACGGTGTATGTACAGCTGTAACCTGCGCTCCTATCACATCATCATTTGCATCATCAACAACATGGCCGAAAATTGACGAAGTGGTAACTTGCCCTTTCACAGTGAAAGGAACAAAAGCGAACAATAGCGACATTATTATTGCTATTGCAAATAATTTAATTTTCTCACACATAAACAACACAATTAAAAACGATGAGAAATATTTATCTAATCAATCCATCACATTATTATATTTGCAATAGACAATTTTACAAAACATCACTGCACACACTACAAGAAGTTTCTGCAAATATAACAAATTATTTTAACAAAAAAACAATTATCATGTATTTTTATGAGTAAGGAAAAACTTTTTTCCTCTGTAATTATTCTTTTTTCAGTAATTTTGGTATTATACATTTAATAAATAATGTATAACTTTGCAACAATAAAATCAAAATATTTATCATGGAACTAATAAAAAACAAGCAATTCGGTGGTGAGCGCCCACTATTTGGCACTCACGACTTACACATAGACAATGTTCTCATTACAGAAGGAGAATCAGCCATTAAAGAATGTAGCAACATCAAGGCTACAAATTGTAGGTTTGAGGGTAACTACCCATTTTGGCATGTTCATGGTTTTGAAATAGAAAACTGCTATTTTGCTGTTGGCGGAAGATCTGCATTATGGTACTGTGACCATCTGAAAATGCGCGACACGGTTATTGATGCACCTAAGATGTTTCGTGAGATGAGTCATCTCGATTTGAAAAACATCACAATGAATGATGCTGACGAGGTATTTTGGCGTTGCGACAACATTCATATAGAAAACATTAAACTTCATGGCGGAACATATCCTTTCATGTTCAGCCACGATATTTATGTTGACGGATTGGAAAGCGACAGTAAATATGTATTCCAATACGCAAGAAATATAGAAGTACATAATGCCAATATTACAACAAAAGATGCATTTTGGGAAGTGGACAATGTTACGGTTTATGATTCAACACTTAATGGTGAGTATTTGGGATGGCACTCACGAAACCTACGACTCGTAAACTGCCATATCACCGGTGAACAGCCTCTATGCTATGCCAACGACCTGATTATTGAGAACTGCACCTTTGGCGAGGACTGCGATAGAGCTTTCGAGTATTCTACTCTTGATGCCAATATCAAGGGCTGCATAACAAATATCAAGAATCCTACATCCGGACACATTGTTGCCGATCATATCGGTTCCATCACTCTAAATGAAAACATAAAGCAACCTGCCAATTGCGTGATTGAAGAAAGGAACAAGTAACATGAAATACGACTTTGACAAAATAACGCCACGCCGAGGCACAAACTCATATAAATGGGACAGTGCAGCCGAGAATGACGTATTACCGATGTGGGTTGCCGACATGGATTTCCAAACTGCACCCTGTATTATCAATGCTCTGCAGAAGCGTGTGGAACATGGGATTTTCGGCTATACTTTGGTGCCAAAAGAATATTATGATGCTGTCATCTCATGGTTCAGCCGTAAACACCAATGGAATATAAAAAGAGACTGGTTCATATACACATCTGGCGTAGTACCTGCCTTATCTGCCGTTATAAAGGCTCTTGCCAAAGTTGGCGACAAAATAATAACATTGACGCCTGTCTACAACTGCTTCTTCTCGTCTATTCGCAACAACGGATGCGAACTGAGTAGCTGTGCACTAAAATACGAAGACAACACATTCTCTATAGATTTCGATGATTTGGAACAGCGTGCAGCTGATCCTGAAGCCTCATTGTTACTTTTATGCAACCCTCATAATCCATCAGGACGTGTATGGACCAAAGATGAGTTGAAGCGTATTGGTGATATATGCGTCAGAAACAACGT
Source organism: uncultured Prevotella sp. (assembly GCA_934217675.1). Taxonomy (GTDB): domain Bacteria; phylum Bacteroidota; class Bacteroidia; order Bacteroidales; family Bacteroidaceae; genus Prevotella. Next base: position 30,087 of record CAKQCV010000021.1, read on the forward strand.
TGTTATTGTATCTGATGAAATTCACTGCGAAATAGTGCATCCTGGATTTAAATACACCCCATTTGCATCTATATCTGACGAATTTCAAAAACATTCTGTCACTTGCATCTCTCCAAGCAAGGCTTTCAATATTGCCGGACTCCAAATTGCTAACATCATAGTGGAAAACGAAAATTGGCGCCAACGTATAGACAAGGCTATAAACATCAATGAGGTGTGTGATGTTAATCCGTTTGGCGTCATTGCCACTATTGCCGCATATAACGAGGGTGAAGAATGGCTTGAAGAACTGCTCAAATATATCCATGCCAACTATATTTTCTTCAAAGACTATTGTTGTAAATATCTTCCACAATACCCTGTTGCTCCGCTTCAAGGCACATACCTTGCATGGATGGATTGCCACAGTCTTGATATGCCATCGCATGAAATAGAAGAGGACTTGATGAAGAAAGAAAAGCTTTGGCTCAATGCCGGTAGTATGTATGGCAATGAAGGTGAGGGGTTCATGAGATGGAACCTTGCTTGTCCACGACAACTCGTTGAAGAGGGATTAGAGAAATTCAGAAAATATACGGAAAATTAAAGATAATCAATAAATGGAACCTATAATAATAAAGAAAAGCATAAAGAAAGACTTAATTACCGTATTGTTAAGTTTAGTATTTGTCGCATTAGGATGTTTTATGGTAAGCGTTAAAGACGACACAAAAACACTTTTTGCCGGGTGTGCGGCAATAATCGTTTTCGGTTTTGGAACGCTATTAGTTTTGGCTATTGATATAAAGACATTCAATAAGCCATATATTGTGATAAACGACAATCATCTGTCATATTTCACAATAAATGGTTACAAAGATATTAGCTACTCTGATATAAAGTATTTCTATTTTATGAAAAATGAGGTTATAGGGTTCTATTCAAAGAAACCTACAAACAAGTTGAAGACTGACTTGGGCGGTTTTCCTCTAAAAGAAATGAACATCCCAACACGTAAACTCATTTCTATTCTTGTCCAAAAGCTTAAAGAACACGGTGCCGAAGAAATTTACTGATATAGAATACCAACCCTTCACCCTTATTAAAGGCGTGAAGGATTGTCTTTTTCTACTTATCTTGAAAATCTGTCAGACAAATGTTTGTCGTTGTTTATCAACGCTATGAGTTCAGCAAAATCATCAATAACATAGTCGGCAGCTAACAATTGTTCGGGTGTGCCGTTGCCATAGGTCACTCCACAAGTCTTTGTACCGGCATTTTTGCCCATTTCTATATCGTATGTCATATCACCTACGACAATCGTATCTTCTGGGTTTCCGTTTACTTCTTTCATAACTTTCAGCACCATCTCTGGAGCTGGCTTCACCTTCTCAACATCATTAGCTGCGACAATACATGATATACAATTTTCTATGTGCATCTGCTTCACATATTCCAACAACGATGCCCGGCTCCTACTGCTGGCAATAGCCACCACATGTTTGTCTTTCATCATCTGCTTTATTGTTTCTATAACATGAGGAAATGGCTCTACCACCATTTTCTTTTTATTTTCCTCAAAAATCTTACGGTATGTCGCAGCACAACGCACAGCTTCATCATACGGTATTTTATACAGCAACTGAAATCCCTCTTCCAGCCGCAAACCTATTGTTTTTGCGCAATTCTCTCTTGGCATTACTTCCATTCCAAGTTCTTTCATTGTCTGCTGCATAGTTTTGACAATGAGAGACTGTGTATCAGCTATTGTTCCGTCGAAGTCAAGTATTACAAGCATCTCTGAATGATATTGATAAAGTATATAAATACGCTGCAAAAGTAACATATATAATACAAACTGACAAATTTTATCTGGCTTAAACATTACATTCTTATCGTTACACAACCATTTATAATTCACATTCTTTCAAAACATCCCTATATGTTATAGATAGTTACATTATCTGCTATACATCGTCAATTATATGTAATTACACATTATTATATAATAAAGGCTATACTGTATGAAATACATGATACTTGCGATGTCATTGGCTTTATCGCTCAATGCCAACGCTGAGCAACACGATTGGGAGAACCAGTATGTGTTGCAGAAGAACCGTATGCCGGCAAGAGCGGCATTCATGCCATACCTGCAACAAGGGGGCGACATGAGTATAAAACTGGATGGAGACTGGAAATTCAATTGGACAAAGACTCCAGAGGAGCAACCGGCAGACTTCTATAATCTTACATTCAACGATTCTGGATGGAAAACATTTCGTGTGCCTGGCGATTGGGAAATGAATGGCTACGGAACTCCTATCTACAGCAGTTCTGGTTATACATTCAAAATAAATCCACCTTTCGTTATGCAAGAACCAAAGAAAACTTATACGGCATATATCGAAAGAAACCCTACAGGATGCTACCGCCGCACTTTCACCGTTCCGTCAGCATGGAACGGAAAGGAAGTATTCGTAAGGTTCGGTGCCGTGTCGAGTGCCTTCTATGTATATGTAAACGGCAACGAGGTGGGATATTCGCAAGGCAGTATGGAACCGGCAGAATTCTGCATTACGCCTTATCTGAAAGAAGGCGAAAATCTGATAGCCTTGAAGGTTATGAAATACTCTGACGGCAGCTATCTTGAAGACCAGGACATGTGGCGTATTGCCGGAATACACAGAAGCATAGAATTATATGCCACACCAAAGATACGCATAGCCGACTTTGGAGTAAGAACAATTTTCGACCGTAACTATAAAGATGCAGAACTCGTCATAGACCCTAAGCTCACTGTATTCGGAAACGAGAGGGGCAAAGGCTACCGCATCACAGCTATGCTGTATGATGCTACAGGCAAGGCTGTAACCGACACGGCTCTATGGCAAACAGCCGAACCTATGCTCAACCTCGACAAAAAAGGAAAGATTCTCAATGAGCGCAATCCGCAGCGTGGATATGCTCCATACGGTTGGCTGAAGACAACAGTGAAGAACCCACAGAAATGGGATGCAGAACATCCTTATCTGTATACACTAAAACTTGCTCTCGTAGACTCTACCGGCAATGCTGTGGAAATAACTGAAACAAAGATAGGTTTCCGACAGGTGGAGATAAAAGACGGAATGATGCTCATCAACGGCAAGCAGGTTCGACTGCGCGGAGTGAACCGCCATGAGATGGATCCGAAGACGGGACATGTGATGACCGAGGAACGCATGATAGAGGATATAAAACTATTGAAACAATGCAATATCAATGCTGTGCGCACTTGCCATTACCCTAATTCCGAGCGTTGGTATGAACTGTGTGATGAATACGGAATATATGTAATGGACGAGACTGACCTTGAGGAGCACGGCTTGCGAGGAACTCTTGCTTCTGACCCTACATGGGCTGCAGCTTTTATTGACCGTACACAGCGAATGGTGATGCGCGACAGAAACCACGCTTCTGTTGTATTTTGGTCGCTTGGAAACGAATCTGGCTGGGGACCTAACTTTGCCATGACTTCTGCATGGATTCATGAGTTCGACCCAACACGCCCTGTGCATTACGAAGGAGCACAAGGTCCCGACAACAAAGATCCTGAGTATGTAGACGTTATAAGTCGGTTCTACCCTCGTGTGCAAGAAGAATATCTAAACCCTGGTGTGAAGGACAACAATATGGAACGCCCGGAAAATGCACGTTGGGAGAGACTGTTGAGCATTGCACAAAAAACTAACGACAATCGCCCTGTACTCACCAGTGAGTATGCACATGCCATGGGCAATGCTCTTGGCAACTTCAAGGAATATTGGGACGAAATATACAGCAACAAGCGCATGCTCGGTGGATTTATCTGGGAATGGGCTGACGAAGGAATATTCAAGAAGCGCACCGACGGCAAAACAATGGTTGCCTATGGTGGTGATTTCGGCGATGTGCCTAACCTAAAGGCTTTCTGCGTGAAAGGTATCGTCTCTTCTGACCGAAAGCCTACACCTAAATACTTTGAAGTGAAACAGGTGTATGCACCAATAGCACTCGCACTTAATGGCAACAAAATTGAGGTCACTCTACACGACAACATGGTATCTGCCGACAACTACCGCCTAATCTACAATATCACGGAAAACGGAAAAGTGATAAAGAAAGGCGAGATAAAGAATTTCACAGTGCCTGTAGCCAAATACAATTCTGATGCTGATGTGCGCTTAAATATCAGCATACAGCTAAAGAATGATACAAAGTGGGCAAAGGCTGGCTTTGAGGTAAAACACGAGCAGTTTGCATTAAACGACAAACTGTCTACGGCATTCAAAGCTACACCCCTGAAGGCAGGAAAGCAAACAGATGCAAAAACTGCCGAGGAATGGTTCAATATCGTAAAACCTCACTTCTACCGTGCGCCACTCGACAACGACAAGGGCTTTGGCAACTGGATTGCAAAGGATTGGAAAAACAACAGTCTTGATGCTCCGGAGATTGTCAGCGTAAAGCCTCTTGTTTCAACAAAAAACAGTGATGGAACAGTTACCGTAACAACAACACAGGAATGTCGCTATACTAACGGCAAAATTACTGTCAATTACAGATATACGATGGATGCAAACGGTTCGGTAGATTTCTATGCTCATTACACGCCAGAGGGGCAGCTACCGCCATTGCCATGCATGGGCAACACATTCGTGATGAACAAAGATATGACTAACCTTTCATGGTATGGACAGGGCAAACAAGACAGTTATATAGACCGTCTTGAGGCAACGCACATCGGCAGATGGGAGAGCAATGTTTCTGAAGAGTATGTACATTATCCACGCCCTCAGTTTAGTGGAAACCACGAACAAACAGCAACGCTGTCACTCACTACGGCAAAAGGCAAAGGATATATCATTACTACAACTGACGGTAAGGTATTTTCTTTCTCCGCTCTGCCCTATTCTGAAAAACAGCTGTCTACTGTTGCTCACGACTGTGACCTTCAAACAGAAGATAATGTTTATCTGAATATTGATGCTGCCATGATGGGACTCGGAAACAGTAGCTGCGGACCTGGTGTTCTAACAAAGTATTCCATCAAACAGGAGCAACATTCTTTACATATAATGTTCACAAAGAAGTAAGTCTGAAACAACAGACAAAACATACGAATAATCTAATTATCTTTTTTTATCCCTCATCCCTCACTTTTTTACATTATCTCATTTATAGTCAACACATTAAGGAAGTGAGGGATAAGGTGAGAGATGTGAGGGATAAAATATTAAATCTGACTTTCCTAAATTTTCTGCAGAACGTCACAAAGCCGTAATTACACTGATTGTGCAAACGCATTGCACCATTAGTGCAGGCATACAGCACCAGCATTAAACCGGGAGAAAAGAGTTAAAACATTTGGATAAACGGAACGTCACTCGTACCTTTGCATAAGGTAAAAATAAACGAACAAGTATAGACAGCCAAAGTATAGCCTGTCTCATAAAAAACAATGACAAAATCAGACAGAAATAAAGTTATGGCAAAAGAGTGGATTGCTTTCACTCTTATATTTTTCTTCCTGTATGATGTAATATGGGCAATTGCTGATTTCAAGGACTTTAAACAGAATTTCGAAAATGATTATCTTTGCCTGTTCTTGGATCTTATCTATTGCGGAATATTTTCATTTGTAAGTTTGTCGACAAATTATTTCTTGTTTAAGCATAAATTCTTTAATTTGGCTGGAACAGAACGTGGGCGGTTTCTAAAAGGCATAGCTGTTACAATCGTTGTAAATCTATTCATAGCAGGACTTTTTGACTTGTTGATAAACCTTATAGACCCCGAATTTATGGAATACGATGTTTGGGGTACATATTTTCTCTTCGGAATAATAGCAAGTCTTTTGGCTCTTATACACTTGCTGTTGCACTACTCAGACCTCATGATACGGATGGCAAAGGAGAATGTTAGCTTGCAAAAAAAATATCTGAAACTTCAGTTAGACCCTCATTTCGTCTTCAACAGTTTGAGTTCACTGGCTGGTATGATAGACGTAGACCCACAAATGGCTGAAGAATATGTGGTCACCTGCAAAAGCGTGTGGATTAAGCATAAATCTTTGTTAGTCTGAAAAGGAAAAAACTTCTTGTCAATAATTCCACGAAGCTGTGCCCTAAAATGCTTGATCTTGGCGTTTAGTGACTCCGCTGCAGC
>CAKQCV010000022.1 GCA_934217675.1 uncultured Prevotella sp.
GTTGCTTTCATATCGTAGGCCGTTGGCTATATTGATAAAACAAAGCCTGCTGGCTGTTTATTCAATTTTGAATAAATCCAGCAGGCAGGCTTTGTTGTTCTGTTATTGGGCTTTTTCAGTTTTGTTGTTCTTGTTGATACTGAATGTCAGTTTGTCGTTAGCTGAGCTTTTGCCAATAGATATTGTATCGCCTTTTGATACTTTTTCTGCAAGTATTATCTCGCAGATTCCATCTTCTATATATGTTTGTATCGCTCTTTTCAGCGGACGTGCTCCAAACTGAATGTCGTAGCCTTTAGACGCGACAAATTCTTTAGCCTTGTCGCTCAAGGTTATTCTGTATCCCATCTCCTCTATGCGTTTGTATAATCCGCGCAGCTCTATATCTATAATCTTTTTTATAGCGTTGATATCAAGCTGGTCGAAGGTTATGATTTCATCGAGACGGTTCAAGAATTCCGGACTGAATTGTTTGCTCAAGCTTTTTTGTATTATGCTTCGTGCATATTCTTTGTCAGCCTCTTTCATGTTCTCGGACACTTTACTTGCCGTGAAACCAATGCCTCGGCTAAACTCTTTCAGTTGGCGTGTACCGGCATTGCTCGTCATGATTATTACAGTATTTCTGAAGTCTATGAGCCTTCCGTTACCATCTGTAAGTCGACCCTCGTCAAGCACCTGCAGCAACATGTTGAATACGTTGCCGTGAGCTTTCTCTATTTCGTCAAGCAACACGATAGAGTAGGGGTGACGCCTTATCTTTTCAGTGAGCTGTCCGCCTTCTTCATATCCTACGTATCCTGGAGGTGCACCGACAAGTCTTGAGGTGTTGAAGCTCTCGCTGTATTCGCTCATATCTATTCTGACCAAGGCGTTTGCATCACCGAACATGTATTCGGCAAGCTTCTTTGCCAAATATGTCTTTCCTACTCCTGTTGGTCCAAGGAACATGAATGCACCGATTGGATGCTTGGGGTCTCTTAGTCCGACTCTGTTTCTCTGTATTGCCTTTACCATCTTCTCAATGGCTGAATCTTGGGCTACTACATCATTCTTTAACTTATCTGCCATGGTTCTCAGACGCGAACCTTCTGACTCTGTCATTCGTTGCACTGGCACTCCAGACATAGTGGATATTACTTCAGCTACATCGTTTTCAGTAACAGTGGCATAATCTCCGATGAATCCGTTTTCGAATTGCTCTTTCAGTTTGTTGAGTTTGTCTTGAAGCTCGGTTTGCTTGTCACGGAAACTTGCTGCAAGTTCAAAGTTCTGGTTCTTTACAGCTTTTTGTTTCTTCTGTACAACTTCGCCAATTTCATTTTTAAGCTCAGTAATCTCTGGTGGCATATGTGTATGTTCCAGTTTTACTTTTGAACCAACCTCGTCTAGTGCATCAATTGCCTTGTCTGGGAATTGTCTGTCTGTTATATATCTGGAAGTGTATTTCACGCATGCTTCAAGAACATCGTTTGGATATCTCACATGGTGATGCTCTTCGTATCTTTCTTTTATATTTTTCAATATTTGCAGAGTCTGTTTCTCATCGGTCGCTTCAATTATTACCTTTTGGAATCTTCTTTCCAGGGCCCCGTCTTTTTCGATAGAGTTTCTGTATTCATTGAGAGTCGTTGCTCCGATACACTGTATTGTACCTCTTGCCAATGCAGGCTTCAGCATGTTTGCAGCATCCATAGAACCAGGAGTTGAGCCAGCTCCTACCATTGTGTGAATCTCATCAATAAACAATATAATGTCTGGGTTGTTTTCTATTTCCTTAATAAGAGCCTTGACTCTTTCTTCAAATTGTCCTCTGTATTTTGTTCCTGCCACGATGGAACTCATATCGAGAGCTATGACTCTTTTGTCAAACAGGATAGGAGAAGTTTCTTTTTTTGTTATAAGTAGAGCAAGCCCTTCAACTATTGCGCTTTTACCTACTCCTGGTTCTCCTATTAATATAGGATTGTTCTTTTTCCTGCGGCATAGAATCTCGATAACCCTTTTTATCTCGTTTTCTCTTCCCACTACGGGGTCGAGCTTTCCGTCGCGTGCAGCTTTTGTCATGTCTGTACCGAAATTGTCGAGGATAGGGGTTTTGCTGTTTTGCGACTTTGTGTTTACCGTTGTTCTTGCCTGTTGCGCATTGTTGTCGTTGTCTGCCTTTCCGCCTGTTATTAGATCATCATCGTCGTCATCGGTAAGGTCAAGTCCACTTTTCGTTTCCTCGCGACTATTGTTTGACATTAAATCCAATATGTCATCATAATTTATGTTGAAATCATTGAAAATCCTTTTTGGATAGCTGTCGTGAGGGTCACGTAGCATGGCGAGCAATAAGTGTGTATCTTCAACAAATTCTGAAGACATCTTTCTTGCTTCAAGTACGGAGAGTTTTAATATATTGCTTGTTTCTTCACTTAGGGTGACATCTTGATTGTTTGTCACTTCTGCGCTATCTAAACTGCTTTTATTTTCGTTTCTTAGATCGTTTTTTGTTTTTCTTATAATTGTTTCACAATCAAAGTTGAAATGTTCTAAGAGCTCGTTGATAGCTTTGTCTCTTCTTCGCAGTAATCCAAGCAGAAGATGTTCAGGGCAAATAACATGGCTATTTAATGATATTGCCTCTTCTTTGCTATATGCCAGAATCTCTGATACCTTTTGTGAGAATTGACTTGTCATATTTTGTATCCGCCTTTCTTCTTTATTGTTAATAATAATTTGTTGACTGATAATTCCATGCAAATATAATAATTTTAGATAGAATATCGTCAAGCTGTTGCTGTAAAGTGATTTTTTATGTGTAAAATACAAAAATCATGCCATTTTATCGCTTCTACTGCTTTTTGAAAGAAATGTCGTGTCTCATGCTGAATTCACAACCGCAATATTGCTGATTATAGAAATTGTATTCTTTGATGATTGCAATGCGTCTTTCGCTAAGTCCGCCCTTGCGCCAGTTCTGTTCCCACCAAGTAACATCTTTGTAAGGTCCTACAGCAAAATGTCCAGCTTCGTTAATCTGGTTTAAGTCTTTCCATCTCGACGATGCAAGTGTTGTGGTTATTACTTTTATTCCGTTTTCGTGTGCATACCATGCAGCGCGTTGTAGTCTGTATTTAAAGCATTCAAGGCATCTCTTTCCGCGTTCTGGTTCTGTTTCAAGACCTTTAACCTTTGACAGCCATTCTTTGTGGTTGTAGTCATCATCAACGATTGTAAGACCGAGAGCCTCTGCATATCTTGTGCATTCGTTCTTTCGTATTTGATACTCTTTTTCTGGATATATATTGGGATTACTATAGTATATAATAGGTTTTATCCCATGATTCATCATACATTCGATGATTGCAGATGAGCATGGAGCGCAGCAGGTGTGTAACAATACTGTTGTCTCATTTCCTGGTACAATAACCTCGTATTTCTTTTTTGACATATTCTTTCCTTCTTTTATAAAAATGGTGTAAGCAGATGTGCAAACCACCCTACGAATTTTTTCCATGGCGTGCGCCATTCGTTCCATCTTTCCTGTGTGAGCTTGAATGATGCTTTCTTGTCCGTGTCGAACATTTTGCAAAGTTGACTTGTTGTGCAGGGGTCAATAATCACGGCATTCTCTTCATAGTCAAAGTTTAAACTCCTTGAGTTGAGATTCGCACTTCCTACAGTGCAGAAACGCCCGTCGACCATGATGACCTTTGTATGATGAAAGCCCTCCTCATATATCCACACGTCAACGCCGTGTTTCATCAGCTTGTGTACATTGTAGAATACACAGTCTGGTGTCAATGGTATGTCGCTGTGTGACGATACCATTATTTCAACTTTGACTCCTCGTTTTACAGCATTGCGTAAAGCCTTCTTTAGATTGTTGTTAAGTGTGAGATATGGGTTCACGAGCTTTATGCTGTCTTGTGCATCGTTTATCGCGTCAATATAGAATTTTCTTATAATCTTGTTTGTGCTGCGTGGTTCGCGGTTTATTATGCCAACCATCTTTTTGTCGCACGAACTGCAGCTGTCTTGTTTCAGTCCATCTATATAGCCTGCGTTATGAAAACCACGGTAATACTTTGCCCCATGAATATCTTGCCCTGTAACTTTTTTCCACATTTTGAGGAAAATCCTTTGCAGTGTGTTTACTTCCGTACCTTCAATTCTGCAATGCATGTCGCGCCATTTCCCAACTTGTTTTGTTCCTTTTATATAATAGTCGGCAACATTCATTCCTCCAGTGTAAGCCACTTTTCCGTCGATGACAACAATTTTACGGTGATCACGGTGGAATATATGGTTAAGCCATGGAAAGTTTAGAGGGTCAAACTCATAAATTTCTATTCCGCGTTTTCTAAGTTCGCATAGATGCTTTTTCTTTAGTGGCTTGTTGTTAGAATCATTACCAAATCCGTCAAACATCGCCCTTACTTCAACTCCTTCTTTTGCTTTTTCTGCAAGAATATCGAAAAGTAGTGATGCTATAGAGTCGTTTCTGAAGTTGAAATATTCAAGATGCACGCTGTTTCTTGCCTGTCGTATAGCTTTAAACATATCGTCGAATTTCTCTTGACCGTTCATGAGCAATACGACAGAATTATCTTTGGAGAAACTTATTCCCTCTGCTCTCATCTGTGATACTATCAGAGAATCTGCTGTTTGTGCAAATGAAGTTGAAATAGATAATATTATTGCAATAATGATGCATTTAGTCCTGCTTGCTTCAAATGATAAATTATGTCGCATAATTGTATTGTATGCCTATAATAAGCATATTCTTTTATTCTATGTGTATAGTGGCAATGATATGCCAAATTCTTTTTTGTTTGTTATATAAATATGTGCAAAGTTAAACATATTGTTCTATATTTCCAAAAAATAAATTATTATAGCGAAATTATGGAAAAAAATAGGGGAAAAATGTTGTAGTTTTGCTGCAAAACTCTCACCTTTGCAACGTGAAAAGCAATTCAAGTCTGTTTGATTCTAATGAAGATAAAGAAATATGATAGGCTTTTTGCTTGATAATTGTTTAACAAAAAGAAGAAAGGATTAAAAAAAATGAAAAAGTTTTACATGACAATCGTTGCTATGTTTATTGCAGTAGCAGCAAGCGCACAGGTCTATGTAGGTGGAAATGTTGGTATAGCAAGTACTGACGATGGTGGTGACGATGATGTTACAACTTACAAGTTCTTGCCGGAGATTGGATATAACATTAATGATGAATGGGCTATTGGTGCGTCATTTGGTTGGGCTAAAGGTGCATTGACTCTTGAAGAAGCTTCGTCATCAGCTCGTACTTTCGAGGTTAATCCATACGTTCGTTATACATTTGTTAAGGGTAAACTTGTTGACGTATTCTGTGATGGTGGCTTTGGTTATAAGCACTATGATGCTGATAAGGCAGAAGCAGATAAATGGTCGGTAGGTTTCAAACCTGGTGTTGCATTGAAGCTTGACAAGTTTAGTCTTGTAGCTCATGTAGGTTTCATTGGTTGGGAGCAGCTCAAGGCTAAGCACACTGATGACAAAATTACAACTTGGGGTGTAAGTTTCAATAGTACAAACTTGTCTCTCGGTCTTCTTTATAACTTCTAATCAGAGTTATAAAGACATAATATAAAAAAACAGCCACGTCAGAAGCATTTCTTTGATGTGGCTGTTTTTATTTGTTTGTATTACAGAGTAGAATTTGCAAGAGGTGCAGCTTCAGTATATGTTCTTGCACCAAGCTCTTTGTCAAGCATATATATACCGTAGCCGTTGTCCTTGATCATCTTTAAGTTGTCAATGATGTTTTGAGCATTTTCCTCTTCTTCTACTTGCTCGTCAATAAACCATTTTAGCATGCTCTGAGTAGCATAATCATTTTCTTCGTGTGTAAGCGCAAACAGATTGTTTATAAGGCTTGTCACCTTCTGTTCATGTTCCAAAGTGCTTTCAAAAACATTCAAGATAGAGTTCCACTCAGTAGGAACAGCATCAATAGCTTTCAATTCAACGATACCGTTGCGCTGAACAACATAGTTGAACAGAATTTTAGCATGGTCCTGTTCTTCTTTGAATTGCACTTCAAACCATTTTGCCATTCCTGGCTGTCCATTTTTATGGCAGTAGGCTGCCATTGACAGATACAAATAAGCTGACCACATCTCAGCATTGATTTGCTCGTTAAGAGCTTTTTCGATTTTTTTGTTTAACATAGTTCTTTATATTTAATTATAATATGAATTTTATATATTATTCTACATCCAACTTTGAATTGGCTTTCAATTGGAACTTCTTCTCGTTTATTATGAATCTTTCATGTGTTCCGAGTCCTACTTCGCCTTTATCATCGCTAACGCTGACATCGAAAACAAGTTTTCTACCGTCAACTTCTATTAATTCAGTATTGCATGTAACCTTCATTCCAACTGGGGTAGGAGCAATATGTTTTATCTTTAGATTTGTACCAACAGTTGCTTGCCCATCGTCCAAATGATTTGACACACTCTTCCATGCCGTTTCTTCAATCAGTGCTATCATTGCAGGAGTAGCAAACACGTCAAGAGTTCCGCTGCCCATAACACGAGCTGTCATTTCTGGAGTAACAGTTCTTTCTATCGAGAATTTTATTCCTTTTTCCATTTATATATTTTTTAGTTAATATATTGTAGCTTTTTGGGTATTTCAGATACGAAGGTAGTTCAAAAAAATTAAAACCACAAATTAGGAACTGATGTTTTTAACTTTTTTATGTATGAATGTTGCTTATATCGCACAATTAAAGTAATTTTGCAAAACAAAAATTGAAATGTTATTTTGTATTTAGGATAGATATAAATTATGGACAATAGAAAATTTCGTGCTGCATTGTTTGATTTGGATGGAGTAGTATTTGATACAGAAACACAGTATACAGTGTTTTGGGGTAAACAGTTCCGTAAATATTACCCGGAGAATCCAGGTATGGAACAGTTGATAAAGGGTATGACGCTTGTAGAGATTTACGATAAATATTTTCAAAATGCAGAAACACAGCAGCATATAACCATGGAGCTTGATGCATTTGAGAAAAATATGAAGTTCGAATATGTGAATGGCTTTGAGAAATTTGTTGAAGACATCCGTTCTAAAGGTGTGAAAACAGCTGTAGTGACAAGCTCAAATGTTGTGAAGATGAATAATGTGTATTCAAAACATTCAGAGTTTAAGTCTTACTTTGATGAAATTCTGACTTCTGAAGATTTTGACGAGAGTAAACCTTCGCCAGACTGCTATCAGAAAGCATCACAAAGCTTTGGTTTTGACGCTTCTGATTGTGTGGTTTTTGAAGATAGCTTTAACGGTCTTAAATCAGGAAGAGCTGCCGACATGTATGTTGTTGGGCTTTCGACCACAAATTCTCCTACCGACATTGCTCCGTTGTCAGATACCGTAATTGCTGATTACGAAGACATGAGTTATGAAAAAATGTATGCTTTGGTTGTATCGTAACGAAAAAAAATATTACTTTTGCATAAATATTACAATACTTAAACTTATATAAAGGAAATAAAAATGTCAGGTTATTTAGTAACAGATAACAGAAAAGTAACGACTCACCGCTTCATAGAAATGAAGGAACGTGGCGAGAAAATCTCAATGCTTACGTCTTATGACTTTACTACAGCAGGCATTGTTGACGGTGCTGGAATTGACGGTATCCTCGTTGGAGATTCTGCATCAAATGTAATGGCAGGAAATGGGACAACTCTTCCAATAACTGTTGATCAAATGATCTATCATGCAAAGTCTGTTGTGAGAGGTGTAAAAAGAGCTCTTGTAGTATGCGATATGCCTTTCGGCAGTTATCAGGTAGATCGTAAAGAGGGAGTTAAGAATGCTGTTAAGATAATGAAAGAAAGTGGTTGCGATGCTTTGAAGCTTGAGGGCGGTATAGAGATAATCGATACTGTGAAAGGCATCCTTGATGCAGGTATTCCTGTTATGGGGCATCTCGGACTAACACCTCAGAGTATAAACAAATTTGGAACCTATGCCGTGCGTGCAAAGGCTGAGGCTGAGGCTGAAAAATTGATAAGTGATGCAAAACTTCTTTCCGAGACAGGATGCTTTTCAGTTGTCTTGGAGAAAGTTCCTGCTGCTCTTGCTGCCAAAGTTAGTAAGGAGATAAGTATTCCAACAATAGGTATTGGCGCAGGAAATGGCACAGACGGACAGATACTTGTTGTTGATGATATGCTTGGAATGACAAATGGATTTAGTCCGCGCTTCTTGCGCAGATACGCTGATTTGAACACAGTAATCACGGATGCCATAGGTAATTATATCACAGACGTGAAAAACTCTGATTTTCCTAACGAAAAAGAATCTTACTAAATAACGGATATGGCAAAACAAGTAAACACATCACATCACATAGAAGTTTGGCATGATGATTTTTGGAAATTGAATGTTGCCAATTTCTTTATAACATTGCCTGTATACATGCTTGTTGCAGTATTGCCGGTTTGGCTATTGAAATATGTAGAACTGTCTGATATGCAAGTAGCTTCTACTATGGGCATATATGGTTGTGGAGTGTTCTTGTTTGGAGCTGTCTGTTCTTATCTTATTCAGCGATACAGACGTAATAAAGTATGTATAATATCCATGTTGCTTATGGTGGCATGTATATTAAGTATTGCTTATTTATCGGAAAACCTGGCGGAGTACAATCTCGTCCGCTGGGTTTTTCCTATAGTTTTAGTGCTACGTGCTTTGCTTGGAGCTTTTTTCGGATTGTCTTTTATGATACTGAACAGCACACTTATTGTAGATTGCTGTGATACGTCAAAAAGAACGCTTGCTAATGTTGTTTCGGCATGGTCTTACAGGCTTGCCATTGTTGTGGGAATGTTTTTAGGACTTTGGCTTGAAAAAGAATTTGGCTTTTTGAATACAATTTATCTTTCTGCCTTCTTCTCAATGTTGTCTGTAGGTATATTGTCGAGTGTTTCATTTCCTTTCAAGGCTCCTGATGAATCCTTGCATGTTTTTTCATTGGATCGCTTCTTTCGGCTCTCAAGTATGAGGCTCGTTACTTCAACGTTCATGATAGCAGCATTGTTGGGTGTTACTGTCGTTGTTTTCCAAGGTATTGCCTCTTATTTGGGATTATTGTTTGGAGTGTTGCTTTCTTTACTTGTTCAAAAGATTCCTTTTGTTGCGTACAAAAAGCGTGGCATGGTTTTGTTTTGCTATTTATTGTTGGCTTTGTCTGTATTGTGCCAATGGTGTAGCTATTTGCCGTGGTTATCCGTAGCTTCATGTGTTCTCACAGGTTTTTCTTTGTCAGCAGTGCTTACAGTTTTCCATCGGGAATTTATTGATACGGCAGACCATTGTCAGCGTGGAACATCACAAAGCACTTTTATGCTTTCTTTTGAATCAGGTTTCTCTTTGGGTATATTTGTGTCAACATTATCAACTGTAGAATTGCATACGTTATTCATTTCGTATGTTTTTTTGTTGCTGTCTGTTGCTTGCTATTTCTATAGATCAAAAATAATCGTCTTCGATAAACCTGGAAAATAGTCCTTTCTTACTTTTTCCAGAACCTTTGTGTTATATCTTCAAAAGAATTGTTTGCAAGCTTTTTGTATAGCCTTTGGTTTGTAGTCTTGTCTTTTAATGCACCAAATTCTTTTATATATGGACCAATTTTGATATAGTCAAAATCTTCCTTACGTATATTCTTGGCAATCTCTTGTCTTCCGCTGTACCATCCAACCTTTATGATAGTATATTTCTTGTGGATATAACGGCACAGTCTGTTTACTTCTTCAGGTTCCGCATCGCCACCCATAAAGCATATGCAAGTTATGTCTTCTCCATATTTGTTGAGGAAAGAGTCTAATGTTCTTTCATTCAATGGTGTGCCAATATCTTCCCATAGATAGCTGCTGTGGCATCCCTTGCAGTGGCACGGACAGTTAGAAATGTTTATAGACAAAGTTACCTCGTCTGGTATTTCCTGAAAAACTATACCACAGTTTACATATTTCAGCATTTTCTTGTTTTTTATATTTAGCACACGTATCCCATTGATTTCACTCTTGCCTCAAGAATCTCTGCCTATATTGCGCTGATATATTCAGAGCTGTTGCGCTAAGTGAAATTAATATGACACGTGTGCCGATAATTCCTATGTTATTGTACAGTAGCTTCAACAAGTTTGTCTTTACTTGCATAATAGCGTCTGTGAGCCTCTTCCTGTCTTGGTGCAGAGAAGTTGCTGACTCTCTTCAAGTATCCGATAATCCTCGTCATGTAGTCAATATTCTTGCTATGGCAGTGTGGACATTCTTTCAAGTATCTTTTGTCAATATAACCACAGTCGTTGCATATAGTATTAGGAATATTGAATGTGAAATAGTTGCATCCCTCCTTTGCTGCCACACGTAACAGTTGTCTGTACTGAGGCTTTGACAGATGCTCGTCAAGATTCATGTGCAGTGCAGAACCACCGGTTAGATGTTCAATATATGGAGCTCCATGCAATTTGAATTTGTCAATTATGTTCAGAGAATCATCCTCAACAACATAGAAGTAGCTGTTATAACAATCTCTTGGCACGAAGTATCCGTCTTCTCTGTCCCATTTTGCATGTTTTACTCCAACATTCTCTGCTGGAATCATCTCACAATTGAACAACACGTCTTTTGTTCTGTATTTCTTGTTGTAGTGCTCTACGATACCCAAAACTCCCTGAACGAAATTTTTATATTCTTCATTGTCGTTTATCTTCATGCCGAGGAATTCTGCAGCCTCAACCAATCCGTTGACTCCAATAGTAAGATATTGTCTACCCATGTTTATATATCCAGCATCAAACAGAGGTAGCATTCCGTGCTTTTGCAGCTCTTTCAAATTCTCGTTATATGCAAGTTGTACCTTGTGTACCAAATCTACTATGCCAGAGAGAAATTCTTTATAGTCAACATCATTGTTCTTGGCATACTGTATACATCTGTTTAAGTTGATTGTCAGTACACTCTTCGAACCTGTAGACACGCCTCCAGCTCCGAGTGTGTAGCTAAAGCCATTGTCTTGAATTTCGTTTCTCAGTCGGCAGCAAGAACTAAGAGAATCAGCATTGTCACTCATATATGTAAAGAATGAATGTCCTTCCGAATACATTTCTGCCGTGAAGTCACCCCATTCTTTGTCGATAACATCCCCATTCTTTGCCAAAAGAGCCATTGTCTCTACAGGGAAAGTCAATACAGTTTTAGTTCTTTCCTTGTTGAACCATTTCATGAATCTCTTTTGTAGCCAGCTCAAGCTGTTCCAGTCCGGTTGACTTCCGTCAGGGAAATAGAATTCTCCAAATAGACTCTCAAAATATGGTTTGTCGTAATATGCAATATTCCAGAACACAGCTTGATAGTTTCTTGCTCCAGTTGGCTGGTTTATTGAATATACGATTTGTTCAAAGCAATCGGTGATGATTTTGTCTATAGTGCGTTGCTTTGCCGAAAGGTCTACAACCTTGTCAGCATGCTTCCAATATTCTTTTCCATATTCTATACCGATGAAATAATTAAGATACATCAGGAACTCTGGCGTAGCACAAGCTCCGCTCAGCATACTTGAAACCATGAATACCATATTCACGAAACCTCCACAGAATGATTTCAAGTTTGTTGGTGCTGTAGAATTTCCTCCGATAGAAGTAGTTCCTCCAATAAGCCATGGATACATTGTTATAGAAGCACAATAGTTTGCAAGGCTTGTCTCATCATTCTTATAGATGAAATGATGTGTCAAAAGATAAATGTATTTGTCAGAAAGTTCCTTTCCGTACATTTTCTTTATTCTGTCAGTGAGCAACCGCCTGTTTAGTCTGATGAAACTTGATTTTGGCAATTCGCCTATAAGTGTAGCGATGTTTTTATGCTCAACATTAGCGTTTGCATCATATTTTGAGCCTGTTGCAGCATTAGATGCTTGACAATAGTCAGATAGAAATTTCAATTTCTCCATCGTTTCCCTGTCTTCGGTATGGCGTTGGCGATACAACATGAAGCTTTTCGATACCTTATAATATCCTTCACGCATCAAAGCTTCTTCAACCTGATTCTGTATGTCCTCAACAGTAATGCCCTCATGGATATTGAGGTGACTTATTATTTTTGAGATGCAGCCCAAATCGGTTGGCTCGCCAACAGAATTGAAAGCCTTCATAATTGCATTCATTATCTTGTCCAAACTGAAACGATCCTTTGATCCATCTCGTTTCGTGATGGTGAAATCTTTAATCTCCATGGCTAATATTAAAATGTTTTTAGAAATGTATCTTGATTTATTTTGTTGTTTATTGAACTTAAAAAGTTTTCCATTTTGGATAACTTTTTAGATTTTTTATTTGGAAAAGTTTACCGTTATCGTTCCTTTTCTTGGTGCAAAGATATGAAAAAAAACTTCATTAATCAAAGACTTGTATGTTAAAACAAAGGAAAAAATATGCGATGTTTTTTATTCTGCAAGCATCTTAATACTTATGCGTATTTGTTAAACAATAACTATTGTTCTATTGGTGCTAATGTGTTAATTGATAGTATGTTATCATTAAAGTAAATACTCGTGTAATGCTATATGTGTAAATCTTTTTATATCTTTTTCTTTGGTTCATTGCTTATATTGAACCTTTATGTCCGTCAGGTTTAGTCAAGTGTTACATCGTTGTCTGTAGTATAAAAAGCAAGCGCCATGTTTATCCGTTTTGTGGAAATATATAGCGCTTGTAAATTTTATTTTTATAAATCGGGTGTAGTTTAAAGTCTAAATTTTTAGAGCCCTTTGTCTTTTATTTTGCACTCTATTGTCTGATACATATAGTATACAACATAAGTATAGAAAACAACCGTATATATTCTTACCATACTGCCCCATGTAGATGCAATGAAGTTTATTGCTGGTAGGTAAGACGGTAGTCCCAAGGGGTCACCATTTGCAGCAGAGCTGTAGGCGGCAATATTCTGAATAATCGCGAGTACATATTCTGGTAAACATAATACAAGTGTAAATAACATGATGCACAATGTCGACAGGAATATTGTTATAAACATGAATCCCCAACTTCTGAATCCGTTGATATATGAACGGAAGAAATTCCTTCTCAGCTTTATTTTTGGTTCAACCATATACTTGCAGTAGACAAACGTCAGAGGAATTGTGATAATCATAAGTATAGGCAATATCAAGCATGCAATGACTATAAGATTGATTATCGGAATATTTGCAGGATCTTTGCTTGAAAGAATATAAACATACGCGACAATTGCAGCAATTATGAGATATATGGCAACGAACAAGATGCTTGTTGGCAAAGTCTTCACAAATCTTTTGATGTTCCACCATATTCCTTTGCCGTTTATCAGAGTGAATATGCTTCCGTATAAAGCAATGAATGTAGCAAGCTGCAATATTGTGCATATAGACAGTTGAAAGCCCTTGAAATCAAATCCTACATACATTGCGCCTGCTGTTAATGTACTCATCCAAGCCGACAACAAACCTTGTATGACAGCCACAACTGCAAAGAGCTTCCAATGTCCTTGTGTTATACTCCACAAATTGTTTTTCACTTCCCTATATGCCGAGGATATACACGAGCGATAACTCCTCCTTTTCATATTGTTTTTGATTTCTTCCTTTTCCATTATTTGCTTTATATTAATATTTGCAAAGGTAATAATATTACTGATATACTATCATCTCAAACTCGATAAAAAATGCTAACTTTGCATAGAATTTGCATTTATGCAATAATATTTGTAAAGATTGACATTAAAGGTATGAAGACAATTAAATGGGGATTTATTGGTTGCGGAGAAGTAGTTGAGAAGAAATCAGGTCCTGCCTTCAATGAGATTGAAGGGTCTGAGGTCGTTGCCGTTATGAGTCGCATTGCATCAAAAGCTCGTTCGTATGCTCAGCAACATGGCATAAAACGATGGTATACGGATGCTATGGAGCTTATCGGTGATCCTGACGTTAATGCTATATATGTTGCTACCCCGCCTTCAAGTCATGCTACGTATGCCATAATGGCAATGCATGCAGGGAAGCCTGTATATGTTGAAAAGCCATTGGCAGCCAGTTATGACGACTGTGCCAGAGTTAACCGCGTTAGTGAGCAAACTGGCATCCCATGTTTCGTGGCATATTATAGAAGATACTTGCCTTATTTCATAAAAGTGAAAAGTATCATCGAGAGTGGAGAGATTGGCAAGATAATAAATGTTCAGATAAGATATTCCAGTCCAGCACGTGAATCTGATTCAGAAAAGGGCGACAAACAGCCGTGGCGTATACGTAAAGACATTGCCGGTGGCGGATATTTCTATGATATGGCTCCACACCAGCTTGACCTTTTACAAGATTTGTTTGGCGTTATCGTCGAGGCTAATGGCATTTGTGCCAACAGGGGTGGTTTGTACGAAGTTGAAGATAGTGTAAGTGCATGTTTCAAGTTTGAGAACGGTTTGCCTGGAAGCGGTTCTTGGTGTTTCGTAGGGCATGAGTCAGCACGCGAAGACCGCATAGAGATTATTGGCGACAGAGGTTCTTTGAGCTTCTCTGTATTCAATTATGAACCCATACTGCTTGTCACGAGCACAGGCAAGGCAAAGATAGCTGTGACAAATCCTGAATATGTTCAGATGCCAACAATTCAAGCTGTAGTGGATGATTTGCGAGGAAAGTCAAAATGCAGCTGCACAAGCGTTTCGGCAACCCCCGACAATTGGGTAATGGATAGAATACTTGGCAAGTTCTGATGTTGTGTATAGTCGGATGAAACCATTTTTGAAAATCTTTATTAGTATATTGTCATTGATGGCATTTATACCTGCTGGTGTGTTTGCTCACGATACCGACTCCTTACCTGTGAAAAAGAAAACCGACATTTTCCATTCCATAGGAAAGGCATTTACCAAGGTATTTCGTGGGTTCAATGATATTGATACCAATTATATCGAACCTCAGCATTATAACTACACTGTGATGCTTCAAAACACCAACACGTATGAAGCATACAAGATAAAGAGCAAGTCAGGACAGAGTTTTACCTTCGCTCCGCGTACAAGTGTAAAGCTTGGTCCGTATGTGGGATGGCGCTGGCTGTTTCTTGGATACACGTTTGATGTCAAGCATTTTGAAAGTTCGAAAAAGAAGAGCGAGTTCGATCTCAGTCTGTATAGTTCAATGTTAGGCATAGACTTGTATTATCGCAAAACAGGCGATGATTACCGCATACAGAGTGCTGAACTGAAAGATGGGGTAGGGAAACATATATTGAAAGGTGTTCCGTTTTCTGGTTTAAATGTAGGTATCAAGGGTTTCGATCTTTATTATATCTTTAACCACCGCAAGTTCTCATATCCCGCAGCCTTCAGTCAGAGCACTCGTCAGAAGCATAGTTGTGGTTCACCGCTTGTTGGCATTGGTTACACCTCACATTCGCTCTCGCTCGATTATGATGCCTTGAGGGATGTTATAGCCAGTAACATCAAGAATAGTCATGATATCATTACTGATGAAGTGGACATCGACAACGATTTCAACTTCAATAGTTTGAAGTATCGTTCTTATTCTGTGTCGGGAGGATATGCCTATAATTGGGTTTTTGCACGCAATTTCCTCTTCTCCGCCTCTTTATCGATGGCACTGGCATACAAGACCTCAAAGGGAGAAGTTTCAAAGCATGCTGACTTTCCGTTCAACGATTTCAATTTCAAAAATTTCAATATTGACGGCATCGGTCGTTTTGGTGTGGTTTGGAACAACGATAACTTCTATGCCGGTGCAAGTTCTGTGCTACATTCATATAATTACAAGAAAAGCCGATTTTCAACAAGCAGCTACTTTGGTTCATTGAATATATATATGGGCATGAACTTCGGATTGAAACGCGAATACAAGAGGAACAAAAACAAATAGTGAGTAGATAAGAGAATTTTGTAAATGAAACTAAATGATATAAACGCAATGAGAAAATTATTCATCACGCTTGTTTGTCTTGTTGCCTTCAGCATAAATGCATGTGCAGTGCAGTATTCAAAGGCAGACAGTATGAAAGTGGTAAGCTTGTTAAAGGAAGCACGTCAGAAGAAACTCAGCAAGCCACAGGAGTGTGTTATGTTCTTCACAAAAAAATTCTATGGTATTCCATACGTGGCGAGCACTCTCGAAGTAAACAAGAAAGAGCAACTTGTGGTAAACCTCAGGCAGCTCGACTGCACAACGTATGTTGAGAATGTCATAGCTCTCACCTTATGTGTGAAAAACAGAAAATACTCCTTTTCTGACTTCTGCAAGTATCTCAGTCTGATTCGCTACAGCAAGAACACTCCCATAAGCTATCCTGCTCGTCTCCACTACTATACAGCATGGATAGAGAGTAACAGTGCTGCTGGAATCTGCCACGATATACATTCTCCCAATCCTCCGTTCTCTGCAACTCAGAAAATCCATGTAGACTTCATGTCAAAGCATACTGTGAAATATCCAATGCTCTACGGTAATGCCGACAATATAGCGAAGATAAAACAGATGGAGAAAAGTCTTGAAGGGAAGAGCTATAAATACATTCCTAAAGGTAAGATAGTAAACACAAAGCTATTGCGTCAAACCATTCACAATGGCGACATTATTGTGATACTCACAAATATCAACGGACTTGACACTCAGCATCTTGGTTTTGCTGTATGGCATAAAGACGGATTGCATCTCATCAACGCCTCGTCGATACACAAGAAAGTTGTTGAGGAACCAATGCTTTTGTACACGTATTTGCAAAAGAAGAAAACGATGACAGGTATAAGGGTAGTAAGACTCAATGAGTGATTATCGTTCTATCTGCATCTTATTTTTACATACATAAAAAGCCCTTCATATAGATGTGTACATGCGTTGTATGTCTTCTATACGAAGGGCTTTCTTTGTTATTATAAAATATACAAGTAGTTTCTGCTTGTAATTTTCTCTATTTTATTTTGTCACCTTAACGGATCTTCCGTCAGAATATTTGATTATCTGCAAACCATTATAGCTGCGTCCCACACTTTGACCTGCAATGTTGTATCTTTCCGTTTCATTGCCTGTATTTTTCAAGCTGTTGTTGATTCCAGTTGTGCCGTTCTCCTTTATGTTTGTGAAGTTACTCCATGTGTCAGCATTGGCATAAGCATCCTTTGAACCTTTTGGAACATACAGCACACAATCCTCAGGAACATCAGCAAAAACACTGCGTCCACATGTAGGAGGTGTTACAGCGTTGCAATATATCTCTTCAAGAGCCTCTTCGCCTCCAAATACAGAACTTGACATACTTGTCAGAGTTGAAGGCAAAGTCAGTTTCGTAATAGACTCACAATACATAAAAGCCATATCGCCAATGGTTTCAACACCTTCAGGAATGTCAATCTCGGTTACAGAAGAGCAGAACCCGAATGCATCTCTCGGAATCTCTTTCAAAGCAGGTGACAATTGTATTGTAGTAGCATTCTCACAACCGTCGAAACAGCTTATGCCGATGCTCTCCACTGTCGAAGGCAACTTAATCTCCGTAAAGCTACTGCAATCTTTAAATGCACTCTTACCGATTGTCGTCAGTCCCTCAGGCAGTTTCAAGTCTTTCAAACTTGAATTGTTCTGGAAAGCCATCGAACCAATACTTGTTACACCCTCTGGAATATTCACTTCTTCAAGTTTTGGACAGCGTGTAAACATGCTTCCTTCTATAGTTGTCAGTCCTTCGGGAAGGTGAACTTTAGTGAGTTTGTCGCATACTCCGAACGCTCCTCCCATAGTTTTCACGCTATTAGGCACGTCAGCCTCGGTAAGACTGCAGTATGTGAATGCGCTCTTTCCTATTTCTTCCAGCTTCGAGTTGAACTTCACTTCAGCCAGTTGCTTGCATCGTGCAAAGGCATTGTCCTTTATAGAAATTAAATCCTCAGGACATTCCAGGCTTGTCAACATAGACCCAGAGAAAGCTTCGCTTCCGATGGTTTTAAGTTTCGACGGCAATTTAATTGTTGTTATTCCAGTTCCCGAGAAAGCCTCATCTGAAATCTCCGTAACATCGTCCGGGATTATAATCTCTGTCATTTCAGAGCATCCCGACAGTACATGACTTGCGATAGCCATACCCTTGGCAAATTCAAACCTTGGCAGTGCAGTGTATGACAGGGCATAGCTGCGTATCTCCTTTACAGCCTCAGGGATAGTGATATCTTCAAGAGCATTGCATTTATAGAAGCAACTGTCGCCAATGGCAGTCACACTTATAGGCAGTTTCACGCTCTTCAGCTTTCCGCAGTTAAAGAACATTGCATTGCTCATCTCATTGTCGGTGGTATAATATTCAATATCTTTGCTTCCGCTGTAGGAAACATAATAAGGATCTCCACCTTTCACTATTGTGGCGTTTGTCAAGTCAAGCTTTTCAAGCTTTCCTTCTGAAACATTGTTTTCCTGATCCTGTCCTGCCATATCTCTGAGCAATATGATGTCAGTACCGTTAAGTGGTCCGGATATCTTCAGTTCTGTAATATTGTATTTTTCTGCAGAGGATATCTTCTCTGCCAATGTTCCAGCCTTGTCCAGGCTTACAGCCGTTTGTCCTTGTGCTGCAGCTACAGACAGCACCAATGCCGTTGTAAGTAATAAATTCCTCATAACTCATGAATTTTATTTAGTAAAACATGTAGATTCTTTATTTGGCAACCTTAATTGTCTTTCCGTCTTTACATCTTATGATGTTGACTCCCTTTTCCTGCTTTATTCTCTGCACTCCATCGATAGAGTAGAATATTTCTGCCTTGCCATCTGCTGCATTCTTTTCCACAGAGCCAATGCCAGAAGTAGTGCCAGCGTCAACTCCTTGCATATATAGAGTATATTTTGACGACTGTTTCTCATCCCATGCAGTAATGAATTTCTTGTTTCCTGTTTCTTCAGATACCCAAAGCTCCACCTTGTTATTATCGGATGTGGTAAATTTCTTTGGTTCTTCAGCTTTTCCGTCTTTATCGAAAATAGTCATCATTCCATCCACTCCATACGTATTGTTGTCGTAGCACAGAAAGAACACAGCTGAAGCTCCATTTCCAAGATCACGCACTTTGAAATAAGAATACTGCTTGTCAGTTTGCAGTGGCACATATTCTTTTCCACCATTCTCCCACACCGGTGTTCCGTCCATGTTTAGCTTTTGGAAATAAACAGCTTGTCTGTTCTTATTTTCCTTGTCAAAACTCTTGTAGAAACAAGACAGTGTGTTGTCATCGGCACTGTAAGCCACGGCTGGAGCTGTTGAAGCATAGTCATAATTTGCAGTCTCGTCAAGCTTCACTCCTGCTGTTTCTTCGTCAAGTCCTAACGACAAGTCTTTCTTCACATAAACCAGCCTTCCTTGTTTGTTTCCGTCAACAACAGATATAAACACCCCATTATCGGGTCCCTGTTTGATATCTATCACTTCCATAACCTTTGATGATGCGAATCCGTTGCTGTATACCACCTTTGGCTTGTCGAGTAGCATTTCTCCAGTCTGTGTGTCTATGATATTAGCGTCAATATTTCCGTTGTCAACCCACATCACGAATGCCTTGTCTTCACCAGCACTCAGAACAAACGGATATGGGTTCGAGTTTCTTGCTGTATTGAATATTTCTTTTTTCCATACGGACTTCCCGTCTTTGTCAAGCTTTTCCACATGCACTTTGTCTTTGCTTTCTTCTGTATCCGTAAAGCAGTATGCACAAACCACACCATTGTCGGTTGTTGTGGTCATCGACAATCCTGCTTCTATAGAATGTCCCACACTGTTGTTCAGCGTTGTTCCTTCCCACAGCTGCTCTCCGCTTTCTGAATATTTTGATATGGTATAGTTCAGATTTTGATCGTCTATTCTATAGTCCTGTATGCCCACAAATGCATTTCCGTCATTGTCGGTCTGCAGATACTGGTTCCATGTTGTCCATGTCCTATTGGGTTTGGCTGAGATTACTTTTCCTCCTCTTCCCAATGTTTTGTTCCCGTCAGCATCCATTATCTGCAATCTGTACGACAATCCGCAGTCTGACGATGGACAAACCGTCAAAATGTATGTTATCCCTTTGATGTTTGTCGTTATGTCTTTTTCATAATAGTTTAAGCCAGTCGGCGTAATCTGAACATTTTTTGATAAATCTGTGTTCCATTCTGCTCGCCCATATATGCTGCAAGCAATAAGGGCAAAAATAAGTAGAAATCTTTTCATAAGCTTTTCCTTTTTTTTGTTGCGTTTGTTATTTTAGTTGCAAAAGAACATATATTTTTTTGAAATGTGCAACATATTATGGCTTTTATGTTGCTTTTTTTGTGAAAACGTATTCATTCTTTGACTAAATGTAAACACAATCCTTTCATTCTTTAATTTATATCAAGCAATTATACTATGATGTTATAGAATAAGAAAAGGATGATGCACCTCCTTATTATAGGTACATCATCCCTACGAAAATCTATCTCTTCTTAGTTTCTTATTTATAGGAGAATGTTCTTATAACAGTAAAATCTACCTTTACATAAGAACACTTCTATTTAATCAAGTCAACAGAACGCTGTATGAACGAGTTTAGAGCAGCTCCGCGCAACATGCCGTTTTGCAGCAGTGCCAAGTCGATAAGCTGATGAACAACCTTGTTGTCTTTTGCATGTCCGGCAATCACCTGTTCTTTCTTTGTGCGCTGCTCGCTCAAGCTCTTCTCCGTGTTCTGCATGTCGTCCTTCTCATCCTTGGTAATCTCTTCAGGCTTCTTGTCTTTGCGGTTCTGGTTCAATATAGCAAGGCGAGCCTGCAAACCCTTAATCTCGCTCAATATCGGTTTCAGTTCCTCTGTGCATTCCTTTTCGCTTTCAGAGAGCACCTCTTTAACAAGGCGGTGGTCAGAATTGAGCACAAGGCTATAGCTGTCAGGCATCTGTGAGTAGAAGCTCATACCGCTCTGATAGCGGCTGATATCCTTCATGCGTCGCATATACTCGCTCTGTGTGATGAGCACAGGCTGATTGCTTTCGCCTAAAGGCTGCACTTCAACGTTAAACTCAATGTGGTCGAGGGTAGGGAGCTGAGTGCGGAATGTAGCTGACAGAATGTCAGTCTTGTCAGCATCAAGATCATTCTTTTTCACATCCTCCTTTACGATAAGCCTATCTATGATATCACTGTCCACACGTGTGAAGCGAGACTTCTCGAATTTCTGTTCAAACATGTTCACGCATGGAGTGTCAAGCTGTCCGTCGAGCAGCAACACGCTGTATCCCTTAGCCTTTGCAGCCTCTATATAAGAATACTGCTCTTCCTTGTTGTTGGCATACAGATAGATCAGTGTGCCGTCCTTGTCTGTCTGATTGTCCTTTATCAGAGTCTTATACTCATCAAAGGTGAAATGCTTTCCGTCCACATCCTTGAACAGTGCAAAATCCTTAGCCCTGTCATAGAAGTCCTCTTGTGACAACATTCCATAATTAATAAAGAGTTTCAAGTCATCCCATTTCTCTTCAAACTCCTTGCGGTTCTCCTTGAAGAGTGAGTTCAGTCTGTCGGCAACCTTCTTAGTGATATATGTAGAAATCTTCTTCACGTTGCTGTCGCTCTGCAGATAGCTACGACTCACGTTCAGCGGTATATCCGGTGAATCAATGACTCCATGCAACAGTGTGAGGAATTCTGGAACGATACCCTCCACTTGGTCTGTCACGAACACCTGATTGCAATACAACTGAATCTTGTTGCGCTGCAAATCTATATTCGATTTTATCTTAGGGAAATACAGCACACCGGTCAAGTTGAATGGATAGTCCACATTTAGGTGAATCCAAAACAGCGGTTCGTCCTGCATAGGATAAAGCTCGCGATAGAACTTTTTGTAGTCCTCGTCCTTCAACGAGCTTGGGGTCTTTGTCCAGATTGGTTCCATATCGTTGATCACGTTGTCCTCTTCTGTGTCAACCTGTTTTCCGTCTTTCCATTCAGTTTTCTTGCCGAAAGCCACTGGCACAGGCAAGAACTTGCAGTATTTGTTAAGCAGCGTCTCTATTCGGCTCTTCTCCAAGAACTCCTTGCAGTCATCATCAATATACAGTATGATGTCAGAGCCTCTGCTGTCGCGTTCAGCCTCTGAAATCTCAAACTCCGGACTTCCGTCGCAGCTCCATTTAACAGCCTTTGCTCCGTCTTTGTAGCTCTTTGTTATGATTTCCACCTTTTTGCTCACCATGAACGAACTGTAGAAACCAAGTCCGAAGTGTCCGATAATGGCATTTGCATTATCTTTGTATTTATCCAGGAAGTCGTTAACACCCGAAAATGCAATCTGGTTGATATATTTGTCAATCTCCTCCTCGGTCATTCCGATACCACGGTCGCTGATAGTCAGTGTACCTTTATCGGTGTCGAGAGCCACACGCACAGTCAAGTCACCGAGTTCACCCTTGAACTCTCCTCTTTCAGCAAGAGTTTTCATCTTCTGTGTTGCATCCACAGCGTTGCTCACCATTTCACGAAGGAAAATCTCATGATCAGAATACAAGAATTTTTTGATCACAGGGAAGATATTCTCTGTAGTAACTCCAATATTACCTTTCTGCATAGTATTTTTTGTTTTAGTTTATATATTCAATGTTTCCGTGCAACCAACATAGCTGCTACGGTAACACTGAATACAAAAACCGTGCCATTTCTCTTTTGTCAGTCTTTTGCGTTTGGCTTTATGAAATAAAAAAATTCCTGTTCGGGCAATATCTATGCTTCACAACTTCTCATTGTGCCCGTTTAATCTTTTTCTTTTTCCTGAAGTTCCACAAGTCTTTCCAGTTCTTGAAGTCTCGTCTGAAGATCAGTCCCAGTCCCTGTGTGTTCAGCGATGACTTTGTGAAGTATCTGTCGTTTGTCTGGTTATACACCTTTATCGCCATGTTACCGTTAGGTGTGAGCAGATACTTCACGTCGAAGTCTCCGATAAACGATGTTGTAGTGTTCGGGTTGTCACGATATCCAAACTGTCCGTTTATCAGCAACCTGTTGCTGAACAAGCTTCCCGATAGCAGTCCTTCATATTCTGCATTGTTGAAACCCTCTGTTCCGGTACTGATGTTCGTTCCGAAATTCCAGTTTCTGTTTTTCACCACCGAGCCTAAAATATTGTTCATCTGCTGACTTATTGTTCCGCTCAGCAAACTCTGCATGGCAAGACTCGTTTGGCTTTGCTGTGCATCCTCCTGTGTCGAGTTGTTCTTGTCGTCAACCATAAACCGTCCTATGGCGAGAAGATACACCACCTGCTGGTTCATCTCCTCCTCACTGTTTATCAGCGAGCGCACCATCTGTTTCGCATCATTGTTAACGGTAGGCATGTCGAAGTCGAAGTCAACCTTTATCGATTCCGGTGTACCACCGATATTCATTATGCAGTCCACCCTCACATTGTTGCTACTGAAGCTGTTTCCTATCTTCAGGTCAGCGAGTGGCACTCCATTCACCTGATACACCGCCTTCAGATTGAGCAACGCATTAAATGGGTTTCCTCCGAACACGATGGTGCTTCCCTGCTGGAACTTGAAATCTTTCTTTATGAAATTCTGTATTGTCAAGTTATACGCCCCGTGGTTAATGAGATAAGTTCCAAACATGTCAAAACTTCCCTTGTTGAAGTATGAAGCCTTCAGAGCACCGTTTCCGTTCAGCGAAATCTTGTCGCCAGTAGCCTTGTCCATTAGTACTCTTAGTGTGAAATCCGGTGTAACATTCATGTTGAAGTTTATATGTATATCCGATGCGTCATTCAAGTCATCCTCCAGGTTCTCGGCAACGTGTGCCACTTCCGTGGAATCCTCGTCGCTGTGGTTTATCCATTTTATGAAATTCTGGTCAGCGATGGCATCAGGACTTGATGCGTCATACTCAATGAACGAGTTGCTGTGTGGAGTCATGTTGATGTTGAAGTCAATTTCGTGCGCTCTTCCCGTTATGCTACATGAACCGCTGCCAAACACCGTTCCGTAGAAAGTGTTGTCGTTGTAGTCCTTGAAGTCATAACACAAGAAGTGGTCAGCCATTATGTCAAGGTCAAAAGTCAGCCTTGTCAGGTTCTTATGGTGCAAAGCCCCCTTCACAATAGCAATGTTTCCATTCTTGTCAGTCACGGTGTCTCCAGTAAATATTATCTCGTTTGGCACCATCAGTATGGTGTCGTTCTTCAGGTTATACACCGTGTTCAGCGTCTTTATCTTCAAGTTTCCGTCAGCCACGAGTTTTCCCTGCAGGTTCACGGCATCCAGATCTCCCACCACCTGTGCAAATCCGTTTGCCCTTGCGTTAACATCCGACATGAAAGATCCGCAGAAGCTCTGTAAGAACTCCACGTTGGTGTTCTTTGCCGTTATCCCTAAGTCAATATAGTTTTTAGCTGGCGACACATATCCTTTTATTATTGTTTGCGCTCCATTTTCCTCGTCGGCGTGCGCGTCGATGTTTATCTGTTTCTCGTTCTTGTCGAACATCACGTTGGCGAACAGCGTTCCCATTCTTCCATCCTGAAATCTGAAGTTGCCCACTGTGATATTGGCATATGCGTCGGGATTGTTGAGCACCGACTTCAGGTAAGCCTTTCCCGATGCCTGTCCGCTGAACTCTACGGAGTGGAAATTCACGAGGTCGAGAATATATTTCACGTTCACATCGTGCAGGTCAACACATATCGAGTCATCAGCACTCTTTGTTGCCGTTCCGTCAATTTTTATGTGTTGTCCATCATGCTCTATGGCAAAGTGCTCCACATCGATTTTCTTCTCGTTGTATGTAATGTTGGCAGGTCTCACGTTCCACACCGTATCCTTCACAGCCACCTGCGATGGTCTGATGTTCACTCTCATCGTGTTCATTCCGTAAAAGTCTTTGTAGAACTGTGTCTCTGCCTTTATCGTCCCCTTTATCCTTGTCGGTGTGTTATAGTCGATATATATGTCGCTGTTCAGCTTGTTGTCAGCCGCATACGCATTCAGACTGAGCAGAATGTCGTTATCTCCTTTAAGCATTTTTCTGAGCTTCACGTTGGCTTGCAGCGTATCGTTCCCTGTTGTAAGCGTCAGTTTCCCTGAGTGGTATTTGCCCCCATCATACGAAAACTCTGGCATATTGATATTTGCCGTTATACTTTTGTTTTTGTCGTCCACACCAGCCATTATGCTTATCGGCTTCTCTGTGTGGAACGGAATGCCCAACAGAGCTTCCAGCCATTCTGTGTCGGTAAGTTCAGCCTGCAGCTGGAATTTGTTTTCTGTCGTTGTCTTTCCGTTTTCTATGCCTGGTAGGGTGGGGAGTCTTCTCCTCACTATGCTCTTCATGCTCTCTGCCAATGTGGCAAAGTCATATCTTCCGTCAATTGTAATATGTCCGAAGTCAGCCACCACGCTCAGTTGTTCTGGTTTGATGCTTGCAGCAAGCGAGTTCAAGCTGTATTGCCTGTTGGCGGTAGTCATATTGAAATCGCTCATCTCCATTTCTCCGCGCATTCCTGCAAAGTTCTTTCCTGTAAAATTTGCGTTTATCTTTGCCGAGAATGTGGCGTCACCCCATTGTCTGGTCAGATTAATCCTTTGCGTACACAGTTTCTCTATCGTTGCTGTCAGTGAAGTTTCCGGTGTGGCATTTATGTTCCTCACCTGTCCGTCAACCGTTACTGAGCAGTTCTGGTCGTTCACGGCAATCTGTGCAGCAGCCGTATTCCCCACATATCTTCCGTTCAGCGCAATATTCTTGAACGAATATCCGTTATAGTCAATTCTGTTTACGTTTCCTTTCACGTCAAGTCTGCTCAGTTTGCCGTTTCCCAATATTCCCGTTGCCGTGATATCAGCACTCAGCCTGTTCAGCTTCTCCTCGTCTAAAATTTCCCCGATACGGAAATTCGGAATCGTTATACCAGCTTTTATCTTGTTGCCCGTCTTTTCAGCCTTCACCGACAAGTCTCCGAGAGCCGTTCTCACGTTCATCCTTGCGTTCACGTTTTCACCTTGTCCGTAAGCCATGCCGCTTGCCGCAACACTCTTCAGTTTCATCACCTGTTCCGGTATCACCACCTTGAGCTGCGTCAGCTGCTTGGCCGTTCTTTCCATAGCCTCATTGCTCACAGAAAGCTCTTTCAGCCGCACGTTCCAGTCATGCTTCCTTCCCGAAAATCTTGCTGCCGCCACAGCCAGCAGCTTCATGTCGTTGTTGGCAGAAGCCAGTGCAATTCTGTCTGCGTTCACCCTTCCGTTGTTGCACCGTGCCTCCACGTCGAAGTTGAGGTTTGTGCTGATACCTTTCAGCTTTGGCACCAGAAAGGCAAAGTCAGCAGCTGCAACATTCTTCCCCTTCACGTTTCCTTTAGCCATGAGCGAGTTCCAGTCAATCTTCCCGTCCTTTGTTCCATACTCCGCTTTTATTGAGTCAGAGCAAATTTCCGTACTGTTCAGTTTCAAGTCCAGTTTGCGTAGCTCCACCGTTTCCTTGTCAGCCTTGAGCAATAGCGACAGATTTTTCAACACCATCCCCGATGCCTCCCTCGCCGAGAGCTTTTTTATATTCAGGTTGATGCA
The DNA here is from genome assembly GCA_934217675.1 of uncultured Prevotella sp. Lineage (GTDB taxonomy): Bacteria > Bacteroidota > Bacteroidia > Bacteroidales > Bacteroidaceae > Prevotella. The sequence goes on from CAKQCV010000022.1 coordinate 26,662, forward strand.
GTTGTCAGTAAGATGCTTCAGAATGATATGTGAGCTGATATCCTTTAAGTCAATGTGGTTCGGGTTTATTTTTCCGTTGGTGTATGGCATGTCCAATTGGTCATACCTTATAGCACCACGCCTTACGATAAATGAGTTTATCCTCAGATCGAGTGGAGTGCTTTTCGTGTCGTCTTCCGTCGACAGCGAGTCTATCACGAACTGGCAGTTTAGTTTAGCCGTTGCGTTCGCCTTGTAGATATTTGCCGAGAGTCCGAAAATCTGTGCCGACGATACAACGATTTTCCCATTTGCAAGCTCCAGTAGATTTATATTCACCGACAGCCGCGCTGCCCGTATCATTTGCTTTCCGCTTTTGTCGAGCATATCCAGGTCGTCAACAATCAGCCTGTTTAGGAATCCCAGGTTCACGTTTCCTACATGAACCTTAGTTCCGAACTTTTCACAAAGCACCTTAGCCACACATTCCCCCGTGAATCTTTGTATTGCAGGGATGTGCAGCATTATAGACAGCAGCATGTATATGCCTATTGCCGACCAAAGTAAAGTGTTGAATATGTTGCGAAGTATTCTCAAGATACCAGTTGCTTGTTTTTCAAAATGACACACAGAGAAATGAACTGCAATAGTCATCCCTCTGTGTGATTGCTGTATTTAGCTATAGTTAAAGAGCATCGTCTTCCGGCTTTTCGATTTTTCTTGTTGTTTTCTTTCCCAGGTGCTTCTTTTTTGCAATCCAGGCAGCCTTGCGCTCCTCATAGTCTCGCATGTGCCTCTCCAAGAAATTATCTGCCATAGCCGTTGTTCTATTTCTTATTGAATTTACTGTAAACCACGTTTATTTTCACCTTGCTGTTCTCTGTGCCGTCTCCACGCACAAATTTCGTTTCAGCAATGCTCATATCGTTCTCCACCTTCACGAGCTGCTGCGTAGTGCTTATAGTAACATACGTAGCTGTAACAGGCACGATGAGTACCTTGTTCCAGTTCGGGTGTAGCTCCTCCCATTGCTCGCGCTTTATGTCCCAAGCTCGCCATTCATCCGATTCCATATCGGCAGGTTCCTCTCCGATATCCTTTTTCCTGATGTTGCTCATATACGAAATCAGATTGGAGATATTGTTGAACGAGTAAGCGTTTGTTGCTGTAGACTCAGAACTTGAGCTTGATGTCATCGTTGCAAGATATGTGATTTTGTCATCAGAAATCTTGTTCCCCTCAAAGAAACTTTTCAGGCTGTCTTTTGGCAACATGAGCAGAGTGGTTGGCTTGCTCAAGTTGTAGTCGCTGTGTACAGAGTTGTTGATTCTCGTCAGCGACACCTTTGCCGAGTTTATGGTGTCGTTCTCGTGACCGTCCATTATATCGTCCACCGGTATTGTCATCTCTGTGTATATTCCTGCAGGCGACTTCACGTAGGTGCATGAGTTGTCTTTGTTCACAAGATTTGCAATCACGCTGTTGTCGTTAGATATGCTCGAAGCCTGTATAACCTCTTCTGTTCCGGCAAAGGTGCTTACCACATTCACAGTGGTGTCCTTCTTTGAACCATCGTCGGCAGTCTTCTCATACTTATATTTATAGTACACCAACATCTGGCTGATGTTTATATAAGCCATAGACCCCAGTCCGTCGGTGGTCTTGAAATAGAACCCCGGACAAACGTTGTGTATGAACGTGTATGCGTTCTTGTAGTTCTTTGGATTTTCAAAATATTTCTGCATCAGATACGAACCATAGTTGTAGAACTTTCGTCCGTCTCTTGCCGTATACACCGCGTTCTCTTCCTTCAGCGTTCCGTCGCTTTCCAGTCGAGAGTTAGGCAACTTTATTCTGATTTTCTTTTGCACCGTGTCGGCAGCTATGTCATACAGGGTGTAGGTTTTGTTCACGTTAACCATTCCCTTGTCTGTTCTGCAGTAGTTGTCTGTGCTGCTCTCCGGGTTGAAGTCAGAATAATACTTTATGCTTTCCTCCATAGGTTTCTGCAGCTCTATAGCCTTCACCTTCATTGTGGCAAGAGAATCACCGAAGTAGTTGTCGTAGTATAGATATATTATACACGAGTCTGCGATAATCGTCCCGTCAGCGAGTCGGCTCTGTATTGATTCCTCTTCAGGCAACTGTGTACCCTCAAGAGTGTAGAACTGTGCGAGGAAGTTTCCCCTCACGAACGCTCCCGTTTCCGGATCTTTTATTTTCCCCAAATATCCGGTGGAAGTTCTCGAATAAACGGCTCCCGCTTCTACCGATTTTGTGCTCAGCGGGAAAGTTTCGGCAGTCACCTTCACGTTGTCCAGGTTGTCGATAATCGAGCCACCCAAATCCCCTGTATTGTCATCACATGAGCACAGGCATGCTACAAGCATTGCGATGCAAAAAAATGCGCTTTTCAGTTTCATTAAAACGATGTATTATGTTTGCATTATATAATGTATGAGCGAGTCATCCGTTTTTACTTACCCTCGTATACATCATCATAGAACTTGTCGTAAGCTTCCATGTTGATGTCTTTGGCATCAGCCTGCGATAGGAACGGTATGCCCTTCTCCTGAGCATATTTCACGAGTTCCGGATTCACTCCCGGTCCTGCCTCTACCACACCATCGGAGTAGTCGATGGCGAATTTCTCAAACTCGGTGAAGTCAAACTTCGCGTTGTAGTTGTCGAGCACATCGCTGTGTGCATCCTTGAATTCCAGACACTGGCGGAAAGTAGGCTCAATGTCGTTCTTCAGTCCGTTGCCGAACAGTGATGTCACGATTTTTGCATCAGCAAACGACGGTTCATCCTTGTAAGCCGTTTTTACATAATACGGTATAATGTTTGCCATCCATCCCTGACAGTGTATGATGTCTGGAGTCCAGTGCAGCTTCTTTATCGTTTCGAGCACACCCCTTGCAAAGAAAATCGACCTCTCGCCGTTGTCGCCATATTCGTTTCCGTCGGCATCGTTTGCCATGAGTCTCTTTGTGAAGTAGTCGTCGTTGTCAATAAAGTAAACCTGTATTCTTGTTGACGGAATCGAAGCCACCTTGATAATCAATGGATGGTCAGTCTCGTCGAATATAATCATCATTCTCGACAGCCTTATCACCTCGTGCAACTGTCCTCTTCTCTCGTTGATGTTTCCCCATTTAGGCATGAAAGTGCGTATCTCGTATCCTTTCTCTATAGCAGCCTGAGGTAAATTACGCCCGATGTTCGAAAGCTCGCTTTCCGGAACATACGGTTTTATTTCTTGATTGATAAATAGAATTTTTTTTGCCTTCATTTTTCTCTATAAGCTTTATTCACGTGCAAAGGTACTAAAAAAAACTTACTAAACCTTCCGCCGGAAGCAAAAAGGATATAAATTTCACCTTTTATTGGCATTTTTTTAAACAATTTCTTTCTTGTTTAAGAAAAAAGTTGTTATTTTGCACCGATTTTCAGAAACAGCCAAGCTTTGTCGTGTTGCGACACGAGAGCGTTTCAGTGAAAAATCCGAAAAGTTAAAAATAAAATATATAATGAAAGTATTTCATAAGATTGTAGACCTGCAGAACGAATTGTTCGCTGCTCGCAAAGCCGGCAAGACGGTGGGTCTCGTCCCTACGATGGGGGCTCTTCATGAGGGGCACGCATCCTTGGTAACGCGCTGCGTAAAGGAGAACGATGTGACCGTAGTTTCTGTTTTCGTGAACCCTACTCAGTTTAACGACAAAACTGATTTGAATACATATCCGCGCACCCTTGATGCCGACTGCAAGCTGCTTGAAAGCGCAGGTGCCGACTTTGTGCTGGCTCCGGCAGTAGAGGAGATGTATCCAGTGCCGGACAAACGCCACTTCGAGTTTCCACCGGTAACAACCGTGATGGAGGGAGCACATCGTCCGGGTCATTTCAACGGAGTTTGTCAGGTGGTGAGCCGCCTGTTCTATATCGTGAGACCGGACAGGGCATACTTCGGTGAGAAAGACTGGCAGCAGATTGCAGTAATCAAGGCTCTGGTGAAATATCTCGAACTGAATGTGAAGATTGTGGAGTGCCCGATCGTGAGAGAGGCTGACGGACTTGCCAAGTCGTCGCGAAACACTCTTCTCGCTCCCGATGAGAGGGCAATAGCTCCAAACATATACAAATACTTGAAGGAGAGCCTTGACTATGCCAAGACCCACACCTTGAAGGAAACCCACGACTGGGTGGTGAGCCAGATAAATGCCGTTGACGGACTTGAGGTGGAATATTTTGCCATCGTAGACGGCGACACGCTGCTTGATGCCAACAACTGGGAGGACACTCCAAACATCGTGGGCTGTATCACCGTGTATTGCGGAAAGAAACCGATAAGACTTATCGACCATATTAAATATAATAGAAAATAACGGAACGAAAGGAATCATGTTAATTGAGGTTTTAAAGAGCAAGCTGCATTGCGTAAAAGTAACTCAGGCGAACTTGAACTATATGGGTAGCATCACCATTGATGAGGATTTGATGGACGCTGCCAATCTCATAGCAGGAGAGAAAGTACAGATTGTAGACAACAATAACGGTGAACGCTTTGAGACGTATATCATAAAAGGCGAGCGTGGCAGTGGCTGTATCTGTCTTAACGGTGCAGCAGCACGCAAATGCTTGGTGGGCGACACGGTGATAATCATTGCCTACGCTTTGATGGACTTTGAAGAGGCAAAGACTTTCAAGCCGGTGGTGGTATTCCCTGTTGACAACAAGCTTGCATAAAAAAATTATTTACGGCGAAAAATAAAATTAAATACTAAGAAATTAGTTGGAGTGTCCGGTTGCGTGAGCAAGTGGGCACTTTTTTTATCCCCATCGGCAACACTCGTCTCAGTGCCAGCCACACACACTCTCTCTATCTGTTAAAAAACGCGCCATACTCTGTATATGCACGGTCAAGACAATTTGCTCCGTTGTTACAAAGTATGGCGCGATTTTCTATTCAGCGTCCTGCTGTTCCTTCTTCTCAGAGTTGTTCTCGTCGATACCGGCAAGTTCAAAGCTCATTCTCGCTTTTCGTGCAGCGGCAGCATTGTTGAATTTACCGTTGAGCACCTTGGTGCGGTTAGGCAGGAACCTCAGGTTAACCCCCTTTATATGCTTTTCTGGGTCAAACTCCTTCGGGTCTAAAACTCCTTCAGAGCAGAGCGTGTTGTAGAAGGTGCCAAGTTCTCCCAGCTTCACTTTGTAGCTCTGTGCAAGCAGCTCCGTGATGCAATCCACGAGCTTCATTATCACTCCTTGCACAGTGGCGCGGTCGTAGAGCGAACCGTGGTTAGAGATATGCTCACACAGCTCATCTATCCCCACTGTGCCGTGGGTCAGGTTTTGGGCATAATACTTGCCATTGTTGGTGGCGTCAGGGTTGTTCACTTTTTTCAGTTGATACTTGATGGTGTTAAGTACATTTGCCATAATTCTGATAAATTTTAAAAGTTTGAAAATTTTAGAAAACATTTTTTATAACTCTTTTGTCATTCATTGACGATGCAAAGATACTAAACCACCGTTGCCATGTTGTCTGCATACTGCACGATTGCGCACGATAGTGCAGCATTACGGATGGTTAAGTGGTTTTTCGTTCCTGTTTTTCTGTGGTAAACCAAAATCAGCCCAGTAGCTTAAAATGTGTATTCAAAAAAAATCCCTCGCCCTGCATGTCTGCAGGATGAGGGAAACTGACGGTTGTAGGATGGCTGTCGGTAGGGCAAGCAGCAGATACCTGCCGCCTTTGCCCTTTAAGGCTCGCCAAGCATGCCTACAATTATTTCTACCTGGCGTGGGGTGAGATACTTGCTGCGCTTGTCGTATCCAGCTTCAAGCAAGCTGTCGGACAGTCCGCGACAGTTTCTGATCCAGTTAGACAGCCGGCGGAGAGCTGCTGCAGGCATAGCCTCTGGGAAATACATCAGGGCAAGTTCCGACTTGCCGTATGCCTTTATCTTGAATTCTTCCATGTGCATATACGGTTTTTAGAGTTATATATTTGTTTAGCGTCATTCTATCTCGTTGATGGATATAGAAGCCTTGCGGTAAACACCTCGCCTCAGTGGCACCAAGATGCAGTACACGTTGCAGAACTGGCTCAGCAGACGGGTGGCAGAGCGTTTGGAGAATCCGAACTTCTGGGCGGTGTCGGTAAACGTAACAGTTCTGAACTCGGTGTCGGGCAGATTGTTGAATATTTCCAGTTCATCTCTCTTCAGATTTATGCCACACTGCGCAAAGGGGTTTTCGTTATCCTTTGCCAAAATGGCATACACGCGTGCCGTGTGGTTGACCAGGCAACCCACGATGGTCATCGCCGTGTGGAAGTCGCGCTCATCGCATACGAGCGCATTCTCCGTCTCCCTGAATATCCATTCTTCCTTCTGCTCCACGCTTATTGCCGTCCACTCCGACAGTCGGCGCAGCGTGGTAAGAATCATGGCATATCTGAAACACTGCAGGGCAAGACGGAAGATGAAAGCCGAAATGCCATTGCCGAGCATAGAGAACTGCTCCTTGAGCAGCTGCTGGTAGGTATCAACAAATTCATGCTGCTGACTGTTGCTCATCACAAACTGTATGGGGTGGTTCACTCTTGCTTGCAGCTCGTGGTAGAGCGGCATGAAGCTGTCGCCCATCTTGCGGTAGGTGTCTTCAAGCGGTGTGTTTGTCATGGCAAACACATTGTGGAAATTCACGCTGTTGCTCGGCATGCTGTAGAAGAGGAAGCGGCTGCCCAGTCCGTTTTCAAACGATGGGAAGAGAGCCTGAAGCTGTCCCGGTGTGCATGTGAGGAACACCGAGAGCCTCGGTTCCTCGATGTCGATGTGCAGCTTCTCGCTCACTCGGTTCATGGATATCGTTTCGTGGTGGTGCGCCTTTCTCATCATGTCGGAGTAATTGCCGTAGTCGGAGCTTATCATGTTCGACACGGTGTCGGCTTCGGTCTCAAACATCATCCCCCATCCGCCGTTGGCATCAATAGCCCTGTAGACCGCTGCCGACGAGCTGTTTCCCGGAACGAAGGGGTCTTTATATAGCGGTTCCTTTGGTGGGTTTCCCGTTTCCGTCTTTTTCTTTCCCTTTTGCAGCGCCTCATATTCAGCAAGCTCCTTCTCGTATTCCGCCTTCTGCGCCTCGTATGTTCGCCTCATCTCGTTTTTCACCGGTTTTGCAACGAGTTTGCAGAAAGCCATCTCTCCCTTCGACGATCCGGCAACGCCAAACGCAATGTTGTAGAGTGGGGCATAGATGCGCCTTCCGTCGTATAGTCCATAGATACCGCTCTTGGCTTCGTAACTGCCGTTGGCACCTCCCATCAGTCCCGACACCACGTTAAGCACTCCGAGCATCATTTTGTCGCGGTCGGTGATGCTTTTGTGTACTTCCAGAATGGGGAGCAGAAACTGTGGCAAATCTTCAATTTTTAGTTTGTCGGAGAAGGTGTATCCCGAACAGTCCTTTTTTTGAGTTTGCGCCACTTGCGCCACTTGCGCCATTGCGCCATTTGCGCCAAAATAGCTAAAAATGGGGGTTTTTACTGTATTTTCTGTATTTGGCGCAATGGCGCAAGTGGCGCA
>CAKQCV010000023.1 GCA_934217675.1 uncultured Prevotella sp.
CAAATCCGTGTCCCTTTTCGGTATGTATATGAACAACGGTAGGCTTGTCGGTATCCTTCACGCTGCGAAACATCTCAATAAGCTTCTCGATGTCGTTGCCTTCCTCCAGATACTTATATTCAAAGCCCCAAGCCTTAAACCAGTTGTATTCACTGGCGCCATTACTCTCACGCAATGCACGCAAATTCTTGTATATGCCACCATGGTTCTCAGCAATCGACATCTCGTTATCGTTAACCACTATGATAATTCCGGTTCCAAGTTCCGATGCTTCATCAAGTCCCTCGAATGCTTCTCCACCAGAGAGCGACCCATCACCGATTATTGCAATGATATTTTCTTTCGTACCTTTTATGTCGCGTGCCTTCTGTAAACCAGTGGCAAGACTGACAGATGTAGATGTGTGTCCAACTTCAAAGTTATCATACTCTGGGCACTCTGTCGGAGAAGAATAACCAGAAATAGCATTCATATCGTCTACATTTCCAAGAAAGCCAGACGCTCTACCTGTCAATACCTTGTGTGGATAACTCTGGTGACTAACATCGAATACAAATTTGTCTTCTGGAGCATTAAACACATAATGCAAGGCTACGGTAGCCTCAACAAATCCAAGATTTGGTCCTACATGTCCGCCATGTTTACTCACACGGTTTAACACTGCCGCACGTGTTTCATCTGCAACAATCTTCAGTGCCTCTATATCTAAATTTTTCAAGTCGGCTGGCGACTTTATATTCTCTATATACATTACACAATAAATTTAATGTTTCTTATTTTCGGTTGCAAAGATAACTATAATAATAATATAAGTGCAATACCATAAAAGCAGAAATACATACCTTTATTCCACTTTCTGCCAATGTTCGTTTCATTATTTGTTGAAGCAACCATACAATTATGCAGTATCAACAACAAATACAGATAATCCCCTTGCAAATGAACGGACAATAAAGCACCATGATATGCTACTTACATTAGAAATACACGTACTTAAAAAGTGCGAAGAAAAAGTGTGCAATATATAATTTTTTCATAAATTTGCAAGTATATTACAACTAAAAAGGAAATCAACAATGAGATGGAAATATATATTAGCCTCATTGCTCATCGTGGCATGCACTGTTCTTGCCATAAGCGTAGCGATAAGGATTATACATAATAATGAAGCAAAACCGCTACAAGCAAAAGTCAGACGCACCGTGACAATAAAGAAAATCGTGAAAAAGAGAAAGCTGGAAGCGAAAAAGCCTGTGAAAGTGGTGCTGGAACCAAAGCTTGAACCATTTTTAAGCGGAACTCTACGCGAACTCGACGGTTCGCCAATGGGAGGAGTCATAGTTAGTAACGGCATAGAATGTGTGCTCACAGACTCTCTTGGCAAGTATAAGCTACATAACGATTCTACGGCACGCTTCATCTACTACACAGTACCTGCATATTGTGAAGTGCCCACCCATTCTGCCACCGACCGAACTGCAAATTTCTATCTACCCATTGTGAAAGACAAGACAAGATATGATTTCACATTGCGTCGCCTACCAAACGGAGTAGAAAAGGAATACAAGATGATAGTGATTGGCGATCCACAGGTAACAAATGCCTTTAACCCATATTATAATACCCCCGACGATAACCGTGTGGAACAGAGCGATGTGGACCGTTTTGCCACCGAAACGATGGTGGACATACGTCGCACTATACGCGCCTTTCCAAAGGGGATGCCTGTATACGGGCTGAGCATGGGCGACGACGTACAGTATTATGGAGGCTACAATCCAATGCTCGAAAAACAAATACGCGAGGTGCTCGGTTCGTCGGAAATGAGGATATTCTCAGTTATTGGCAACCACGATCAAGACGGCAAAGCTGAATATCGCGAAAAATGGGAAGAGAATTGGGGTCCAACAGATTTTTCGTTTGACCGTGGAAACGAACACTACGTATGCTTCAACAATGTTCAGTTTTTGCGCAAAGGTGGATACTATTCACCAGGCGAACTGACCGATAGACAGGTTGAATGGCTACGCCAGGATCTTACGCTGACACCAAAAAGCAAAAAGGTGGTTTTATGTTATCACATCCCTCTTACTTTCGGCAACAATCCAAGCCACCTAGCCCACCCGCTAACGATAGAGACAGAACATGGACACTATACCTCATCTCGACTTTCAGCACTACTGCAGATGCTTTTAGAGTTTAAGGGTGGCTACGAGCTTTTTTGCGGACACACTCATTTTGCTATAAACCACGAGATTAACTTCGAAGGACATCATATCATGGAGCACTGCCATGCTGCAGCATGTGGCAACATCTGGCAATCTAACATAAATATCTGTGGCACTCCTAACGGCTACTACGTTTACACATTCAAGGATACACATATACAGGATGCCTATTATAAAGGCACATTCTGGGAGGCAGACAAACAGATGACTCTTTTTCTTGCCGACATGGATTTCAATGGTGAGTCGTATGCCACCGACTGGAATCTGCCACATGGCAAAGGAATTGTGGTGGCAAACGTATTTAATGCAGACTCACGTTGGCAGGTATATGCCGAAGAGGATGGCGAGCAATATCCAACGCACCGTATCAGTTCAAAAGGACAAGATGCGTTTGCAACTGGGTATCACCACAAATATGAGGAAGCCACAAGCTTCCGCTTTATCAGCAAACAGAACAGTTATCTGTTAATGAATCATCTGTATTATTACGTGCCTAAACACTCAAATGCAGACATCAGGATTTATGCTCGCGACCCATACGGCAACACATTCTCAGCCTCAACCGAGGAGATTGTAACAGAACCCTTCCATAACTATGCCCACTACTATGAAAATGAGCGGTAGACAGACTCCATTGGAGAGTTAAAAAAAATATATATAACAGCTATATATTATTTCTTCACTTAGCATAAATAAATTAAAGGGATATTTGCATATATTTATGTAAATTTATATATTTGTACAATAAATACTAATTTATTATGCCTATGAAAACAATATTATTAGCATTGCTATTAAGTACATGTTGCAGTTTATCTGCACAACGAAAAGTTAAAATTATTGAAAGCACTCCAAAAGTAAACACAGATGATGAAATGACCTTAAAGAGAAAGGTTGCAATTGGCAGATTCTCAAATGAAACACAATATGCAAAAGGCATATTTTATGACCGTGAAAATGACCCTATAGGAAAGCAAGCACTTGACATTCTCTCAGCAAAACTTGCTGCTTCAGGAAAGTTTTTATTACTGGAACGAAGCGATTTGGCAACATTGCTTGATGAATGCCAAAAGAGTGGCAATGGAACATCAACTATAGGAGCTGACTATATGATTATCGGTTCTATAACAGAGTTCGGAAGAAAAAATACAGGAAAGAATGGAGTTTTCTCATCGCAGAAGACACAAACCGTAGAAGCTGCTGTTGCAATACGCCTTGTTGACGTTTCTACAGGACTTATAATTTATTCGGACGAAGCAAAGGGTTCTGCCGAACTTACCACCAAAACGACAATGGGAGTTGGCGGACAGTCAAGCTACGATGCGACATTAAGTGACAAAGCCATATCAGAAGCCATAGGACAATTAGTTGAGAATATAATTAATAAATGCACTAACAATCCATGGAAAACATATTTTTTGTCTGTTGACAATGATGGCACACTAATAGCAGGTGGAAATAGCCAAGGAATAAAAGATGGAATGATTTTTAATATCAAAACAAAAGGAAAGAAAGTAAAAAATCCTCAAACAGGAATAATGATAACACTTCCGGGAAAGGTTGTTGGTACAGCAAAAGTTCTTTCAACAGGCGGTGACACTCCTGAAACAGAGTATTCTTTTGTTGAAATCAATACAAAAGAAAAAATTGATTCATCCAATATGTCTAACTTTATAATAGAACAAGCAAAATGAAAAAAGCTTTAATGTATATTTGCGGTGCTGCCCTTATAATAGTTGGCTGTAAGGCAAATTTTCCCATAGCACAGCAAAGCGGAAAGGATGACATGGCATATTTGCTGATTGTCGGTCAAAATGAATATGGAGGTAAAGAAGTTCAAGTATCTATTGATAATGCGGTTCCTTTTAATGCAAAAGTAGTTAAAGCAAAAAAATCCAATCGCAGAGGCACTCAATATGGCATTGCTACTGGAACAAGAAACCTCAAAGTGAGCTTTAATGGAAAAACGATCTATCAAAAGAAAATATTTGTATCAACTCAAGAAGTAAAACAAATAATGCTGCCATAAGATGAAAAAGACATATAATATTATAACTGTATTGGCTATTGCCTTTATCAGTACATCATGCCATTCCACGCAAAATCTGTATTCATGGTACAATTATGAAGATGCCACTTACCAATACAGCAGGAAGCAAACAGAAGAACTTCAAGCCAAAGTTCTTGAACAGTATAAAAAAATAACAGAAAATCAAAAAGGTGTTAGAGGTGTCGTTCCGCCGGGAATGTATGCAGAATATGGATATCTTCTATGCAAGTCGGGAAAGAAAACCGAAGGATTAGGATTTCTGAAAAAGGAGATAGAATTATATCCAGAATCTAAAGCTTTTATTTCACGAATAATAAAACAATTTGAAAAATGAAAAAGATAATATTTCTTGTCCTTGCCGCAATAACTATTGTTTCATGTTCTACGACCAAAACCATGGGAGAACAATATCCTAAGATGTATGAGGAAAAACCTGTTACGATAGCTATAATGCCACCAATCAATCAGACAACCCATGCCGAGGCAAAAGATTATTTCTATACAACAATGTATCTTCCGTTATGCGAAAAAGGATATTATGTATATTCTCCTTATCTTACAATGGAAATGTTTCAACAAGAGAGTGCCTACGATGCAGAAATGTTTTTAGACAAAGATTTGTCTGTATTCAGAAATGTTCTTGGAGCTGATGCTGCAATGTTTACAATAATCAAAGATTGGCGTCGCAACAATGTAGGAGGAAGACTCAGCGTAAAAGTCGAATACATATTGCGTTCAACCAAAACAGGAGAGACATTGTATCAGCGCGAAGGAGATATTTCTGTAGACACAAGCGTTAGCAGTAGTGGCGGAGGATTGTTGGGTTCTTTAATCGGAATGGTTGCAACAGCAATAAACACAGCATCAACCGATAAAGTAGTGGCAGGACGCATATGCAATGCATTTGTTCTATCAGATCTTCCTGCAGGAAAATATTCCAAGATGTATGAAGTTGACAAATCCAAGCCTGCAGGAAAAGCAAACATTAAAGCTACAGTAAAATAAATATAAGCATAAAGCTTAATGCATAGAAAAATCTCCGGCTCCTTGCCTTTATGGCAACGAACCGGAGATTTGCATAAATAGTCTATAAGAATTATGAATATTGAGATTGGTACAATTGTTTGAACAAATGCATTGCAATATACCCGAAAGGGTATAAAATCAAGATACTATGTTGTATTTTATACCCTTTCGGGTACAAATAAGCATATTATTTATTATATTTGTACCCGAAAGGGTATAAATATGGAGAATGAATTATCGGTATTTATTAAAGAAATGCGCAAGCAATTTAGATTGACCCAAGTTGATTTGGCAGAAAAATCAGGTGTTGGACTAAGATTCGTGCGCGAACTGGAACAAGGAAAACAAACAATACGGTTGGATAAGGTGAACCAGGTGCTTGCACTGTTTGGCAGACAGGTGGGTGCCGTTGAGATAAACAGAAAGGATAAAGTATGAAATCAGGAAAGGTTTACATGTACGACCGTTTAGCAGGTATTCTGACAGAAGACGAGTCGGGCTTTACATTTACATACGACAGTAATTATCTGAAATCTACAGATGCCGAGGCTATAAGTCTTACAATACCACTGACAGATGAAAGCTACCACGACACAGTTCTATTTCCTTTTTTTGACGGTCTTATCCCAGAAGGCTGGCTGCTTGGTATTGCCGAAAAGAGTTGGAAAATCAATCAGCGCGACCGAATGTCACTGCTTTTGGCTTGCTGTAAAGACTGCATAGGTGCAGTTAGTGTCATACCGATAGAGAATAAAATTGAATGAGTATGCCAAGATGTCTATATTGCTATAAAGAATTGAAAGACGGACAAGTGGATTATCATCCTGCCTGTGCAAAAAAACTGTTCGGCACAAAGACGGTTCCAGAACTGCCATACAAAAGAAGCCAGATAGGAGATTTAGCAAAAAGGGTGATACGTGCACAGACTACACTCACGGGGGTGCAAGCAAAGTTATCTCTCGATATAAACGTAGGTGAAAAAAATGAACCAGACCGATTTACCATTGTCGGTTTGTGGGGAAGATATATACTTAAACCACAGACAGACGCTTACCGTTGCCTACCGGAATTGGAAGACCTGACAATGCACATGGCAGAAGCAGCCAAGATTGCGGTTGTGCCTCATGGACTGATAAGATTTGCAGATGGAGAACTTTGCTATATTACTAGAAGAATTGACCGTACAACTGACGGCAAAAAGATAGCTATGGAAGACATGTGCCAGTTGTCGGAACGCCTCACAGAATATAAATACAAGGGGTCTTACGAACAGATTGCTAAACTGATAAAGAAATATTCGGCAACCCCACAACTTGACATGGTAAACTATTGGGAGATTGTTGTTTTTTCATGGATTACCGGCAATTCAGACATGCATCTAAAAAACTTTTCCCTATATAAAACAATGATTGGATTTTGCCTTACTCCGGCATACGACCTCCTTGCCACATTGATTGTAATGCCTGAAGATAACGAAGAGCTCGCGCTCACCCTTAACGGCAAGAAAAGAAAATTGCAACGCAAAGATTTTGAAAAAGCAATGCTTGCCTCAGGCATTAGCGAGAAAGTTATCGGGAATATAGCAAACAAATTCAGAAAAACTCTCGCAAAATGGTTTAACTTAATTGATTGCTCTTTTCTTCCAACAGACATGAAGAAAAAGTACAAGCATCTTATAATAAATAGGGTGCTGATAATCAGATAAAATAAAACAATTGTTATTTAACTCAACTTTCGCATTCAGTATATAAAATGCAATAATTCATTTTCCAGACTACTATAATGTAAAATTCAGGATTTGTATCTTTCCTTTTTTATGGAAGCATGCAAATCCTGAACTTAAATTTTTATTCTTCAAATATTCCTTTATCCCTCAACGGAATTAACGTTATCTATAAAGAAATCAATACTGTGTATTCTGTGGGTCGAAGTTAGTCCAGTTTGCTGTCCAGTCCGTGCCGTTACCAAATGCACCGATATATGATACCTTTTCGAAACCTGAGAGCAAAGCATCAGTAAATGAGGCAGCAGTGAGCAGCGGACTTGTAACTAATGGGCGATAGCCAGTAGCGTCAAACCATCCATCGGCTGTTGCAGAATATTTGTTGCCAGACTGCTGTAGGAAGAATTTTGCAGAGAACGACTCATTGTTCGCATCAGTCAGCACCTTATTGTTGTCAGTGCCGATGGCATCAAGATTTGCAAACCACAAGTTCTGCAATTTAAACAAACCGTTTGTGGCAGCACCCTGACAATCGCCAAGCTCCTTGTCGATAATAAGACCTACAGGCCACCCCACTACAACAGAGTTGAAACAGCTGAGGTGAGAATCACGGCGAATCTGCATACCGCTTTGGAAACGTCCTAAACCTGAACCGTTGTTAGGATTGTATGCCCCGGCTGTGATGTAAGAAGCATCGTTCACGAAATTCTTGTCACCCATTTTCGGACCAACGAATGTGATATTTGAGAACACAGCCTGAGTGTGTGGGTCAGCGTTTGTACCCTTTGCATTGTTGTCGCTCTCAAATCCGTTACTCATAGACTTGTCGGCAATCTTCGGGTCGCGGATTGAAAGACCATACTGCACGCGTCCGCTGAATCCATTGTCAGTATCAAAATCATCATCCCATCCCTTGTATGCGATAAGGTATTTGCAGTCTACGGTTCCACCAAACCACTCAAAAGAATCGTCGTTGGAATAAGACACCTGGACATGGTCAATCTTTGTTTGCTTACCCACAGAACCCAGTGTTAAGCCATTGATTTCCTGATCGGTAGCGAATGGATATCCAGCAAATTCAATGCGAACATAGCTCAACACCCCAGAGTTGTCGTTGTCGTCTGTACCACCGTGTTTTGTGCGCGGACCACCCTCAATTTGCTGTTCTGTAGCATTTGTCTTAGCCTTTCCGCAGAGAATGATGCCACCCCAGTCTCCAGGGCGACGGTTGCCAGGAGCCTGCTCCGAGGTAAACACAATAGGCTGGGTTTCAGACCCCTGGGCGATGAGTTTTCCGCCACGCTCAGCAATTAGAGCTGCTTTGGTGTCTTTGTCGCCCTTGATAACAGTTCCTGGCTCAATGGTCAGTTCTGCACCATCGGCAATATATACCCACCCTTTAAGTATGTAAGTACCCTTTTTCAGTGTCTGCTTTCCCGTGAATACAAATTCCTGATCACCGTTTCCTATCTGCGTACCATTGTTGTTCAAATCCTTGCTTCCGGCCTTGTCACTCTCAGTGAAGAGCAGATGGTCACAGGCTGTCAATCCACCGTTTGTCGTCCATACGGCATTTGCTGCATTGTTCTTTCCGTTGTTGTCATCATCATCGCTGCACGCAGTGAACATTGTTCCTGCAAGTGCGAGGATGCAGAGGCATCCATAAAATTTTGTCTTGTTCATATTATTATTTTGTTAGAATAATGATTACAAATTATAACTTACGCTCAGTCCGATGCTTCTGCCAGGTTTGAAGCTACGTGTCACCTGAGTGATTTTCTTGTTTGAGCCATCGTTCATCGTGGCATTCACAAACTCTTTGTAGTAGACCTTTTGTGCGAGCAGGTCACGAACATTGAACTTCAGTTCCCAGTGAGAGCCGAACTTTTTCGATAGTGAGAAATCAAACACGTCGCGAGGCATCTCGTAGCTGTCGGGCACACGCAGCGTTTCGTTTCCACTTGTAGTTCCCTCGCTGCGTCCCACACCGATAATACGCTTGCCGATGCGGTTGTAGAGCAAAGCAGCATCAAGCTGCCATTTCTCGTCTTTGTAGAAAAGTCCCGTGTTAACAAGATAAGGCGACTGCCCCTGCATTGGGCGGTTCTCCTGATTAGCAACGCTGCTGAAGTTCACTTTACTCTTGATAAGTGCACCGTTGAACGACCAGCTCAATCCGTTGAGTCCGATAAACGAGAGGTCTTTCTTTATATCCACCTCCACACCATAATTGTTAGCATGGTTGGCATTCATATAAGAGTAGATCATTCTGTTGCCTCCCGACAAAGTATAGGTCCATTCTATAGGAGCATCGAAGTATTTGTAGAAGAGAGCCACAGAAATCATCTCGCCTCGCGACGGATAGAACTCATAGCGCAGGTCAACGTTCTGCACGTAGCATGAGGTTAGCTCTGTATTTCCCTTCACATCGGCAGCAAGGTCGAAATCGTAGAACACTGACGGTGACACCTCGCGGAACTCCGGACGATTAACTGTCTTGCCGTAAGACAAGCGCACTTGATGCTTGTCAGAAAACTTATATGTGGCGTTTACCGAAGGAAACAAATCGTTGTATTTGTAATAATGGCTCAGTGGACTCTCGCGGTCATCGCGAGTGTTTGTTATAAGCTCCATCTTGTCGTATTCATATCTCAGTCCTGCATACACGCTTAGTTTGCCAAACGGTAATGTAGCTGCCAGATATCCAGCACCAAGATTGTTGTGCCCTTTATAATCATCGCGACGGTTGGGTTCTTCGAGCAAGTAGAGCTTGTCTGCACCAAAATTTGACGTGTTGCTCAGCAATGTCGGCATATCGTTTTTGCGGAATCCTGTGGGAAGTGTGTTGTTCTCTGGTTCCCAGTTATATATAAATTCGCGAGTTTTATATTCACGTTTCCGGTATTCTCCGTATGCACCAAGCTTCAAAGTTGGTTTCCATGACCCGAAAATAAAGTCATGCTTGTCGTTCACGGCAGCCGAAACTATATTTTCATCGAGTCGTGTCCACTCTCTTGATATGTCGTTTCCGGTGGTGAGCTGTATCACTCCAGTTTCAAGGGCATCACTGGTGAGATAGCGCCGGCGATCTGGCACGTTGCGGTTGGCATAAGAATAACTCAAGCTCCAGTCAAGCTCATCATTTTTCAGCGTATGCTTGCCGGTAAACTGTCCGTTGTAGGTTGTTCGGCTACGGTAGTAATACTCAGCCGAGCGAGTCATATTACTCTGTTCGTCTCTTCCTTCACGAAAAGTGTAGCGGTCGTTGCCAAGCTGGTTGAAAATATTCTTAAACTGGAATTTGTTATTGCCGTTTGCCGTTAGCAGCGTCAAGTTGAACATCGCCCCGATACGGGCATTGTTGTTAAACTGGTTGTCGATGGAATTGCTCAGATATATAGACCGGTCGTTGCGCTCGTCATATACACCAAACTGATTGTTCTGCATGTTGCTAAACGTGCGGTATTCGTTGGTATAGTTCACAGCAGCAATCATTCCCATCTGGTTTTCGCCCAATTTCCAACGCCTGCCAAGGTTAGCCGACAGTTTCAGGTCTCCCCATGGTTTCATGCTCCTCACCATCCAATCATTGTTCAGTCCATTGCCCAACAAGTCAGTTCCACCATTTCCTATAGGACGCAGAGATGAGCGGAATCCACCGTCAAAATTTCTCAACCCATTGTCAAAGCCAAGAAAATCGGTTGCCGAACCTTTGGCATAACTGAAATCCTTGAACACCGTAGCCGTGTTCCAATTTCCGCCCACCGACACTTGAAACATGTTCCCCACCGGAATGTCTTTAGTGTTTACCATTACGAAGCCCCCCGTATAATCGGCAGGATATTCCGGTGATGGTGTCTTCACAATCTGCATGTTGTCGATCTGTGCACTCGGAATAAGGTCGAAAGAGAATGCTCTTGAGTCAGACTCAGAGCTTGGTGCAGCTCCTCCGTTAATCCATACGTTATTATAACGTTGCGACAAGCCGCGCACCATAACAAACTTGTCATCGATAAGACTTACGCCCGGCACACGGCGAATCACCTCACCTGCATTGGTATCCTGTGTCTTTCCTATCTCTTGTGCCGAAACATTATTCACTATGACGGGACTGTTTTTCGCTACTTGAACCATAGCCGCTTCCGTGTTACGCCTTGCTACTCCGGTTACGGTCACTTCGCCCAGCGTCTGTTCGTCGGGTGTCAGCGCTACGCTAATCATCTGAGGCTGGTCGCTCGCCCGAACCCCGTCAATCTTTTTATTCTTGTATGCCACGTACGTAATTGTCAGCGTGTACTTGGCATCTGCATTTAATCCTGTAAGCCTGAATTTTCCGTCAATGTCTGTAGCGGCAATGATGTTCGTGCCATCCACCTGCACCGTGGCACCAATGAGGGCATCCTTCGATTTCCCGTCGGTAACCTTTCCAATGATATCGGCGGCAAAGCCGTTCACTGCCGGAACTGCAAGCAGCACTGTGGCTACCACAATCTTATTTACCTTCTTTAGAATCATACTTTTACCTTAAATCTTTTTCCGCTGCAAAAGTATAGTGATAATGTTACACCGTGTTTTCACTCATATTATAAAAGTTTTACTTATATGTTACAAATGCTTTAAAACAGAAATCTCCTTTGCTGCCTTTATTATGGAAAATCCCTTAGCCACACAGCATTTAACGAAGGGGCTAAGGGATTGCTTGTATTAGGAAAAGAGTGTTATTTATTCTTTCTTGCTACTTCGCGGCAATATCGTTTTGTGGAGCAAGAACAAGGGTGGCAGAGTTCATCTCAAACTCATGGTCCTTGTTTTCACGCTTGTAATTGTCTACAGCAATCACGTTGTTTGCCACGATATGGTAAACGGTCTTCTCCTTCGCTTCGGCAAACTGCTTTAGGCTACTGTTCCACTCGCTCAATGATATTGTATAACCAAGATCATTGTAGGAATAAGAATAAAGTCTGCAAGGCATCCACTCTGCTGTTTCATTATTCCAGACAAACGTTTCTTTCTTTTGGAGTCTGCCTTGAGCATCATATTCGAAATGGTTCTTCAACTTACGAGAGATCGTATTTCCGCTGCGGTTATACACCTCAATCTTTGTAACTTTATTGTCTTCGTAAGATGCGTTATACATATAACCGCTCTGATTAGCTGTTGCTACGTTAAGGTAAGATGCAAGAACTGTAGCTGCTGTAATTATTGCTTCCATAATCTTATAGTTTTAGTTATTTGAATTGTTTTGTCTTTCTGACTATAAAACGACGCAACTCACCTATTCACTACAACAATAATAATGCTTTTATCATACATTAACAATAGAGACTTTTGCGTATTGTTCAAGTAATAATTTCATGTTCGGGACGAACAATACACGAAGAAGTGACAACACGTAACATTGACCTTTAAAAGATAACGTTTTTCCTGTAGTGCGGCAAAACTGCACCAGCAGTGCGATATGCCTGCCCTATCAATGCATTTAGCTTTGACTATCTTTTACCAGGCTGATTTCACTCCACAAAAAACTGCATGATGATGGTTTCATTCCATCATCCCCCACATCCCTCACCTTATCCCTCACCATGCTAACTTGTTGTATATAAGAAATATATAACAATAGAAGTGAGGGATGAGGGATAAAAAAAGATTTTTTAATTCTTACTTTACCACACTTTTTATCCATGCAGCAATGTCTTTCAGCACCTCCTCCTTTATAGTGGTTTCTATCTTGCCGTATTCCAAAGGCATGCCATTTGTAGAAGGCTGAAAAAGATGGTTCACGTTTGGATACTCCTTGAACAAACTTTTTGAATTTTTCGGCAACAGACTCTTTGCTGTAGAGATATTTTCCTTTGCCCTCACCTGTGTGTCATAACTTCCGCCAAGAAGCATCACCGGGCATTTTGTCTGCCGCAAATCATTGGCAGGGTCGTAAGAAATGAAATAATTCAACCAAACGCTATCCAACTGTTTCATTGTTTCAAGCAGATTTGCCCGCAACTGCTCAGGAAGACTAATGTCGGAGGTTAACATCGGCAACAAGACCTCTGGCGTTGAAGCAAAACGAAATTTCTTACCAGAAGCTTTATACTGGAAGATGCGGTGTAATGCCTCTGCATATTTGTTTATGTTTTCATCGTCAAGTCCTGCTTTTTTCAGAATATCCCTGTTTTGCATCAGCAATATACTGTCGCCACGCAACGTAGGTCCAGCAAGTGACACAACGAAATCTGCCTTGCCATTTGCGGCAAGCATATATCCAATGGTTCCGCCCTCGCTATGTCCCAGCACTCCAATCTTGCCAAACTCCTTTGTCTTTTTCAGGAAATCAATTCCAGCAAGAGCATCGAGCATATTGTCGTAGGTGGTGGCTTTGGCTGCATCGCCTGTAGACTGCCCTACCCCACGGTCATCATAGCGCAAGGTGGCGATACCGTTGCGGGCAAGCCAGTCGGCAATGACGCAAAACGGCTTATGTCCCATCAGTTCCTCATCACGGTTCTGTTGCCCGCTGCCATTCACCATCAGCACAACAGGCATACCTTTTTTGAACCCTTCGGGCAACGTAAGTGTCCCTGCAAGCAAGGCACTACCAGCAGCCGACGGTTTACCCGTTTTCAAGTCTGTACCTTTGTTCTCAAACGACACCTCTTTTGTTTGATACGGGAATGGCGGTTGCGGTGTCTGCGGACGATTAAGTTTAACCTCACCTTTTTTCAAATTAAGCGGAAAAGAATAGCCCATCTGCGAAAATGTGCCATTTATCTCATCACCGACAAGCTTTCCTGAATATACAACTTTCATAGCTTCCATCTCTATGCATAGCGAATCAGCCGCTAAATATTTCACCATTGTAGGGATACCCATAGCCCCTTGGTCGGGGCTATCCATAGTTATTGTGTTGTTGCTGTTTATGTGGAACACAATATTGAGCTGCGATTGCCCGACATTAAGCACACCTTTCCACGCCCCTACTATGCCTTGAGCAAAGCTGACTATGGGTAATGAAGAAATAAAAAGTGTTACAACTTTTCTTCGTAACGAACTATATGAATTGCATATTGTATTTTTCATATTCAGAATACGTTAATGGTTTGAAAGTGCGACAAAGTTACTTCTTTTTAGAAGCAAATCAAAACAAAAAAAGTTTTTTCTGTTTTTTAATAATCAGTCTGATTTCTCATAGAAAGTTGGCAACTTTCTCACAAATAACCAAGGAGCATTCTATTTATTAAAGAAAGTTAATGTACGTTCATAAATTCCTTATTCTTCCGTTTGTATATTGAAAGCGCAAATAAAATACCGCGCTCAATAAATGTAAACAATAAAAATATGGTTCAACAGGAATTCGAAAAAACAGCAGCATTGCTTTGCCATCGATTAGTTTCGGTGGCAAAAGGTTATGGTCTCGATGCGGATTCCGCCGAAGACGTGAGCCAAGACACAATGCTGAAACTATGGACCATACGAGAGAAAATTGACAATGAGAAACAGGCAACAGCTTTGGGCATAACAATAGCAAGGCATCTCGCAATAGATATGTTAAGAAAAAAAAGATGCTTGGAGCTTGAGAATGTAAGGATTGCCGACAGCCAATACCGGCAGCCAGATTCCCAGCTTGAGAGTTCGGAAAACGAAATTTGGCTAAAATTACAATTCGACAAACTTCCGACAAAGGAATATACAGTGCTTCATCTCCGCCAAGTGGAACATCGCTCAACAGAAGAGATTGCCGCAATAATTGGTGTGAAACAAGTCTCGGTGCCGACTATGCTGGCAAGAGCAAGAAAAAAATTGCTGGAGGAAATAAAAAAAAGAAAATAAGACACAGATAAAAATAAATGACAGGAGGATTTGAGATATGGATATAAAAATACTGATAGACAAGTTTATGAAAGGCATTTCTTCTATTGAAGAGGAACAGATGATAGCTGAATTCTTTCATAACAACGAATATATTCCCAAAGAACTGGAGCCTTACCGCAAAATGTTTGAATATTTTGAGCATGGTATGACTGACGGAGAATTGCTCGACAGTGATAGAATGGTACCCGAAGAAGAATATCAGACTGAAGTTGAAGGTGCCATTATGGAACAAAAGAAACCATACAAGACTGTTATTCGGAACATATTGGCAATTGCAGCATCTATAGCCGTGCTGTTTGTCGTTGCATATAATATAATGTACAGTAATGGTGACAAAGGCGGAACTACTGCAACAATCTCGCCAAAACGCGCTATAGCACAAGCGATTGCCACCGACACAAGCAGCTGCGCAACAGATTCTGTACAAAACATTGATAAACAACAGGGTGACGAAAAGATGGAGCACCGCACTCCACGGAAATTCCGCTACAAGCCAGCTCCGTCTGAGGTGCTGACAGCAGAAGTACAAACAAAATCCGTTGCCGACTCCATCGGCAATACAGCGAGCCAAATGGCAGAGGCTGAACTTAGAAAAGTAGAATACGAGCAGCAGTATATGCTTAATCTCATAAAAGCTGTAAACATGATACATTCTGCAGATATTGCTGCAACTGCTGATGAAGAGGTTTATTAAGTTTTTCCAAAAAGAAAAAGAGGAAAATCAGAAGATAATTAATAAAGGATAAAGGATTTTTAATATGAAAAGATTTTTTAAAACGCTGGCGTTGACAGCATTGGCTATAGTTCCTATTGCTGCTACAGCACAGAAGAATATAAGCGGAGCTATTGACACGTTTGGTTCTGACACTGGGAAATATGGCATTTGGAACAAGGTGGAAGAAAATGATAATGGCGGAGCCTACTGCACCACTTACAAGTTCAAACTGCCAAAGAAAGAAGAAAAAAAACTCGATTTCATTCGCAAGGCTTTCTATGAGGATATGCCTGAGGCTTATGATGTGTTTATAAAAAAAGCAAAAGAAGGCTCAAAAGCCAATAAGCTGATTGCCTACGGTGATCGACTCGACAAGAGAATATCACTTGGCTGGGGGAGCAGCAATGACAATATGGACAAGAATTATCTCTTCATGTTTGTGCACAGTAAAGATAATGCCAACTACCGCTATGTTTATGGAATGGAATGGCAGTACAAAGGGAAGAACGTGGAAGGCTCTGTAATGAAGATATACAGCCGTGACCCCAAAAAGGCAAAGAGAAACAATATTACAATAATAAACGGAAACAGTGACGATAATGATTTGGACAACGCAAAATCTCTTGCCAAAGATTTGAAAGAAATAAAATCGCTCGGTAAACTCACAAAGATATTTGGCGGCAAATTAAAGTCCGGAAATGATGTTATAGAACAAAAAAACGGAAAAACCGTTCTTAAATCAGGTAAGAAATATATGGAAATAAATGAAGACGGTTCTATATATATGGACGACGGAGAAGGCAACACGATGTCGCTCGACAGTAATGGAAATGTTACAAATATGAACCGGGAAACAACTTCAACTAATGACGACCCCATACAGCAGTTTGCCAACCTGAGGGCAGCATATCTGAACAATGTCCGTGAGGGCAACATTGACAATACTACTTTACTTACCGGACTTGCTAACTCCATCCTTGAACTCTGCAAAACAAAGGGACAGCAGATGACCACTGACGAGAAACAGCTCTGTACTGATGGACTGAAAGACATGCAAGAGCAGACTCCCGACAAGTTCATAAAAGGAATATTCGGTGTCGCTATCAGCGAATTGAACAAATTTTCAAAAAAATAAGAATCTACGAACTCATTGTCATATACCCAAAAACTGCGAAATTGACAAACACTGCCAACTTCGCAGTTTTTTTCTATCGTTTAAGCATACATAGTATCGTTTTTAACTACACCTTATAAATATAATTGAAATAATATTTGTACCTTCGCATGGATTTTATTGATATATTACACTAACTTATTATTAGAAACAATGACAACAAAACAGCATCCATATTTTTCATTCGAAGTTCTGCCACCACTACGTGGTAAAGGTATAGACAGCATATACCGCACAATTGACAGATTGATGCAATTCAATCCTGCTTATATAAACATCACTACTCACCGATTTGAAACTATATACAGCGAATTGGAAAATGGTATGTACGAAAAGCTCAGTGTTTTGAATAGACCTGGAACTGTTGCCATATCAGCAGCCATAAAGGAAAAATATGGCGTGAGAACGGTACCACACATTATATGTAGCGGATTTACCGCAGCTGAAATAGAAAGCGAACTCATAGACCTTTCTTATCTTGGCATAACAGACTTGCTGCTACTCAGAGGGGACAGACCAAAAGGAGAAAACAAATATATAACTATTCCTGGCGGATATAGCCATGCTATTGAGTTATGTGAACAGGTCAACAAATTCAACAAAGGACAATTGTTAGCTGGGGCACATAGCGAGGGACCTGTAACTCCTTTTTCATATGGTGTTGCCGGATATCCAGAAAAACACGATGAAGCAATGAACTTTGACATTGATATTGAATATCTCAAGAAAAAAGTAAATGCTGGAGCTTCATACATTGTGACTCAAATGTTCTTCGACAACAAAAAGTATTTTGCATTCGTAAAACGATTGAGAGAAGAAGGTATAAATGTACCTGTTGTTCCTGGACTAAAACCACTGACAACAATGGGACACCTCACTATGCTACCTAAAACCTTTCATATAGACTTTCCTAAAAAATTATCTATGGAACTAATGAAATGCAAAAACAACGATGATGTAAAAACCGTTGGAATAGAATGGGCTATAAAGCAATGTAAGGAATTGAAAGAAGCTGGAGTTCCTGGCATTCACTTCTATACAATGAATGCCGCACAAAGTGTTGAAAAAATTATGAACGGGCTACAACTTTAGTAGAATTATAAGAATACTGCATAATGGAAAGAAAATCATTTTACGATACATTCATTAACGACAATCACCGGATATGGATAATTGACGGTGCTATGGGAACTATGATACAGTGCCATAAGCTTAATGAAGAAGATTTTAGAGGAACTGAATTCAAAAACTGGGGAAAACGGCTGAAAGGCAACAACGACATCATATCTATAACAAAACCTTACATTATACGGCAAATACATCGTGAATATCTTGAAGCGGGAGCTGACATCATAGAAACAAACACGTTCAACGCACAGCGCATATCACAAGCTGATTACGGAACAGAAAATTATATAACACAGATAAACGAGGCTGCCGTGAAAATAGCACGTGAGGAAGCTGACAGAATGACTGGTCTAACACCAGACAAGCCAAGATTCGTTGCAGCTTCTATCGGACCAACAAACCGCACGTTGTCAATGTCACCAGATATAGAGAATCCGGGGTATAGAGCTATAACATTTGATGAGCTGCGTGATGCATATATAGAGCAAATGACACCGCTAAGCCAAGGAGGTGCTGATATATGGCTAATAGAAACTATATTTGATACGCTTAATGCAAAAGCGGCACTTGCTGCTGCACGAAAAGTAAATGAACTGACACACAAGAGGATGCCGATTATGCTCAGCATCACTATTGCAGATGCAAGCGGAAGAACACTGTCTGGACAAACTCTTGATGCATTTTTAACATCTATAAGCAACAACAAAGATATCTTGAGTGTTGGTTTGAATTGCTCTTTTGGGGCAGAAGACATGCGTCCTTACTTGCAGTCGCTTGCAAAAATCTCTCCTTATTATATAAGTGCATATCCTAATGCCGGATTTCCAGACGAGGACGGAAACTATAACGAAACGCCACAGATGATGGCAGAAGCAATAGGAAAATTTGCAGAAGACAAAAGCGTGAATTTTGTTGGGGGATGCTGTGGCTCAACACCTGAACATATAAGTGCAATTGCAAAAGAGGTGAAACACAAAGAGGCAAGAACCATTCCGGTACAAAACACAGGCTTAGGATGGTTGGCAGGTCTTGAGTCGATGTTGCCAATAAAAGGTGTTTTCGTAAATGTTGGTGAAAGGTGTAATGTCGCAGGCAGCAGAAAATTTCTGAGACTTATTAAAGAGAAACAATATGACGAAGCTCTCGACATTGCACGAAAGCAAGTACGTGACGGAGCAATGCTTCTGGATATAAACATGGATGACGGTCTGCTTGACACTGAGGAAGAAATGGTACTTTTCCTTAATCTCATGGCATCAGATCCTGAAGTGGCACGCATTCCGTGGATGATCGACTCGTCAAGATTCAATGTGATTGAGGCTGCAATAAAATGTGTACAGGGAAAATGTGTTGTAAACTCAATATCATTAAAGGAAGGAGAGGAGATTTTCATACAGCATGCAAAAACAATAAAGCAGTATGGGGCAGCTATGGTTGTCATGGCATTCGATGAAAAAGGTCAAGCCACTACATACGAACGGAAAATTGAGGTTTGCGAAAGAGCCTATAAATTGCTTACAGAAGAGGCAGGAATAGAACCGAACGACATTATCTTTGACCCAAACGTGCTCACTGTAGCCACTGGCATAAAAGAACACAACAGATATGCACTCGACTTTATTAAAGCTACAGCCTGGATTAAACAGAATTTGCCAGGAGCGCATGTAAGTGGTGGTGTAAGCAATCTATCGTTTGCATTCAGAGGCAACAATTATCTTCGCGAAGCTATGCACGCGGTATTCCTTTTCCATGCCATGAAAGCCGGGATGGATATGGCTATTGTGAATCCTGCTACAAAGGTTATGTATCAAGATATTCCATCTGATTTGCTTGAAGCTATAGAAGATGTTATACTGTGCAAAAATGACGATGCAACAGAACAGCTCGCTGATTTTGCACAAAAGCTACTTGACGAGAAGCAAAAGAAAGACGAAAGCAATAACAATGGATTGAACAAAGCGGAAAACCGCAAGAATATCC
This sequence comes from uncultured Prevotella sp., assembly GCA_934217675.1. Classification (GTDB taxonomy): domain Bacteria; phylum Bacteroidota; class Bacteroidia; order Bacteroidales; family Bacteroidaceae; genus Prevotella. Next base: position 19,891 of record CAKQCV010000023.1, read on the forward strand.
CTATCGAAGAGAGATTAATGGGGGCATTACGGACTGGAGATAATGAATTTCTGGAAACGGACTTAAAAGAAGCTTTGACAATATACAATGAGCCTGGAGAAATTATTGAGGGTCCGTTGATGAAAGGGATGCAATATGTTGGAGATCTGTTCGGAGAAGGAAAAATGTTTCTGCCACAAGTTGTAAAATCAGCACGCACAATGAAAATTGCTGTATCTATACTACAACCATATCTTGAAAAAAGCAAGATAAAAACCAAAAGAAACAACGGCAGATATCTTATGGCAACGGTAAAAGGTGATGTGCATGATATCGGTAAAAATATTGTATCTGTCGTATTGGGATGCAATAATTTTGAGGTCGTTGACCTGGGAGTAATGGTACCTGCAGAGAAGATTGTGAAAAAACTGAAGAAAGAACATTTTGATTTTGTTGCTTTAAGTGGACTTATAACTCCATCACTTGACGAGATGTGCAATACTGCTAAAGCTATAGCTGAAGCAGGCATTGAAATACCTCTCTTTATAGGTGGGGCTACAACAAGCGACTTACATACAGCCTTAAAAATAGCACCTCTATACAACGGACCAGTGTTCCACATGAAAGACGCTGCACAAAATCCTGTCATTGCACTACAACTACTGAGCAAAGACAGAGATGCCGTTATTGCTGAAAACAGCAGGATGCAGAAAGAATTGGTTAGGCAACATGATGCAAGAAAGAAAATGAGCAATATCATGCAACTTGCTGACGGAAAGGAACAAAAAGAAAACGATCTGACTGGCAAATGCCAATGCTGTGGAATGATACAAGAAGAACAGCTAAATCGTATGCAGATTGACTGGGAAAAGGAAAAATTGCCAAAGCCATCATATATCGGATTCCATACAATACCGAATATCCCTATTTCTGAAGTACGAAAATATATCAATTGGATTTATTTCTATAACCTGTGGCGAGTTAGAAAAGGACAGACAGAAGCTGATGCTATAAAGAAAGAAGCAGAAAAACTACTTGACGAATTGGAAAAGAGGCATTATATGTATGCGCAAGCCGGATTTTATCCGGCATACGGAACAGATCACAGCATTATATTGCCAGGAGCAGTAAATGGAAAAGACATGGAAATACCTACACCACGACAGAAACATCCTGCAGAAAAAGGAGCACCACAATTATCATTATGCGACTATGTAGCACCACATGGGTATAATGACTTCATTGGCGTTTTTGCCGTAACAGTATCGAAATCTTTTTCTGAAGAGGTTGAGAATTTGAAACAAAGCAAAGACTCATACAAATTGTTGTTGACACAGAGTATTGGCGACCGACTGGCTGAAGCAACAAGCGAATGGCTACATGAAAAAGTTCGTAAAGAACTTTGGGGATATTCTCCAAACGAAAATTTTTCACTGCAAGAATTGTCAAGAGCCCAATACCAAGGAATCAGACCTGCTGTGGGATACCCATCACTACCTGATCAACGACTTATTTTTCCAATAAGCAAACTGCTTGATTTCAATACAATCGGGATAAAACTTACTGAAAACGGAGCAATGTATCCACAAAGCTCAACTTGCGGATTATATATAAGCAATCCACATGCAAAATATTTTGCTGTCAGAAAGTCTGACAGATAAACTAATATTTTAAATCCCCAATTATCTTTATAGACAGTTGGGGATTTAAAAATCTATATAACAGCAGAATGCCTATACAGAAAACAATAGTTTCAATCATAAACCGACACCATTTATAACCTTGTCTGAAGCCCCAGACTTAGATTTTACGTATTCTCCAGCTGCATCAGAAGTAACTTTAAGAAAGTCAGCATCAGTATTGAAACGATTCATAACGGTTTCAAATGTTTCATAATTGCTTATCTCCATAGCACCTTTAGCTGCAAGTAATTCTTGAGCCTCTTGAAAACGCTTGTTATTAGGACCAAATATAACAGGAACGTTCCATACAGCAGCTTCAAGCACATTATGTATACCAACACCAAAGCCTCCTCCTACATAAGATACTTCTGCACAAGAATATATGCTCGACAACAACCCAAAACAGTCTATTATCAAGCAATCAGCCTTTGATGCTTCTTCGGCTGTAGTCTTAGTATATCTTACAACAGTACGATTCAATTTTGAAATTATCTGTTGCAGGTGATCTTCCCCTATCACGTGTGGAGCAATAACAAGCTTCCAATCTTTGTGCCCATTGAAATATTTTATAAATATATCTTCATCAGGAGGCCAGCTACTACCTGCCACAAAAACTTTAAAACCTTTGGCAAAAGATTTTATGATAGGCATATCTGCAACTTTCTGACGAATTTCCAACACTCTGTCGAAACGGGTATCACCGGTTATCTCAACATTAGATATTCCCAAGGATGCTAATAATTCTCGGCTCTTTTCATTTTGGACAAAGAATTTCGTCACACAATTCAAAACACGCCGATAGCTATAACCATACCAACGGAAAAATACTTGAGATGGACGGAATATACTACTAACACTATATACAGGAATACCATGTTTCTTCATGTAAGTCATATAGTTCCACCAAAATTCATACTTTATAAAGAATGCTTTTTCCGGATGCACAATCTTAAAGAATCTATGCACATTGAGCGGAGTGTCAAGTGGAAGATAGCATACTATATCTGCTCCTTCATAGTTTTTCCTTACCTCATATCCTGATGGGGAGAAAAATGTAAGAAGAATCTTGTATTCTGGATGACTCCGGCGTACTCGTTCTATTATAGGACGACCCTGTTCAAACTCTCCAAGTGAGGCAGCATGGAACCACAAATATTTTGCATGCTTATCAACATTCTGTCGCAACACATTAAATGCATCACGCTCACCATGCCACATCTTGCGAATTTTCTCATCCCATAGACTTGCTATAGCTACACCAAGAAGGTATATGTATATTATAATATTGTACATGAGCTTTTATTTCAGCACATCAATAGCCTTTCTTAATCTTTTCAAAGTTTCTTTCTTTCCAAGGAACGCTGTAATATCAAACATTCCAGGACCTTTACCTATTCCAACAAGTGCTAAACGGAAAGCGTTCATAACATCGCCGAGCTTATAGCCTTTAGCCTCAACCCATGCCATTACAACATTCTCTTGATTTTCAACAGAAAAATCATCAATACCTTCGATAACGTCTGCAAGCTCTGTCATAACCTCTGCAGAGTTCTCTTTCCAACGCTTGCGAACTGTTTTCTCATCATATTCTGTCGGAGCAATAAAGAAGAAAGAGCAAAGAGGCCACAACTCTTTTACAAAATCAACGCGGTCTTTCATCATTGATACAACTTTTGTTATACGCTCCATTGACTCATCTACACCATTGTTTGCAACAATGGGAGCAAACAGCTGCGCTATCTCATCGTCACTCTTGCGAAGAATATACTCATGATTGAACCATATACCTTTTTTAAAGTCAAATCGTGCACCTGCCTTACTGCACTTTGATATATCAAATGCCTTTACCAATTCATCAAGAGTGAACAACTCTTGTTCTGTTCCTGGATTCCATCCTAACAATGCCAAGAAGTTAACTACTGCTTCTGGGAAATAACCACTTTCGCGGAAGCCTGTGCTCACATCACCCGTCTTTGGATCATGCCATTCCAATGGGAATACCGGAAAGCCAAGACGATCACCGTCACGCTTGCTAAGTTTTCCTTTACCGTCTGGTTTAAGCAACAATGGCAAATGGGCAAAGCGTGGCATTGTATCTTCCCAACCAAAAGCACGATACAGCAATACATGAAGCGGAGCACTTGGTAACCATTCTTCACCACGGATAACATGGGTTATCTCCATCAAGTGGTCATCTACGATATTTGCCAAATGATATGTAGGTAACTCATCTGCACTTTTATAAAGAACCTTATCATCAAGAATATCGCTCTTTATAACTACATCACCACGAATCATATCGTTTACATGTATCTCCTCGCCAGGTTGTATAAGGAAACGTACCACATATTGCTTTCCCTCTGCAATAAGAGCTTCAACTTCTTCTTTAGACATTGACAAAGAATTGCGCATCTGCATACGGGTATGGGCATCATATTGGAAATTCTTTATTTCATTACGTTTTGCTTCCAACTCTTCAGGGGTATCAAATGCAATATATGCCTTACCTGCATCAAGAAGTTGTTTCACATATTTCTTGTATATGTCACGACGTTCACTTTGGCGATATGGACCATATTCTCCACCAAAGCTTACACCCTCATCAAATTTTATACCAAGCCATTTAAATGATTCTATGATATATTCCTCTGCTCCCGGAACGAAACGATGAGAGTCTGTATCTTCTATACGAAAAACCATATCACCACCATACTGCTTAGCAAAAAGGTAATTATACAATGCTGTACGCACACCACCGATGTGCAACGCTCCTGTAGGACTTGGTGCAAAACGCACTCTTACTTTTCTTTCTGACATTTCTCTATCTATAGATAAATAATTGTTTTATACGTGTTATTTATACTCGTCAATAACGACGATATACTTATAAGATGTGCAAAAATACAATTTTTTTATCAATTGTTGTTTTATTTTTTGTATTTTCGCAGCGGATTACCGCTTTAAGAGATATATTTGGCGGTTTTTTACTAAGCAAGAATCATTTTTAAATATTGGCTATGAACAAATTCGGTATATCTGAAAGGCACCATTGGAGAAAAATTATGAGTCGTATGGCTCTTGTCATCATATCTGTTGGAATAATAGTTTGGTTCATCCCAAGAAATAGTGGACCACAATTTAGGTATGATGTAGGAAAGCCTTGGATGTATGGATCATTGATTGCGAAATTTGATTTTCCAATATATAAAACAGATGAATCAATCAAAGAAGAACGCGACAGTATGCTTAGGAAATTTGAACCTTATTTCAATTTCAACAGCACAACTGAAAATAAACAAATGGCACAATTCTTTGCTGATTTCAAAGATGGCATACCAGGTCTGCCGAACAACTACACATCAATTGTTGCCAATAAATTACATCAACTTTACCAAAAAGGAATAATGGGAGCTGCCGAGTATTCTGGATTTGCAAAGGATACAACAAAGATGATTCGTATTGTTGATGGAAAAACTGCAACAAGTATAAAAGTCAACCAAATAAACTCAACCATGGGAGCATACGAACAGATCTTCCAGGATGAAGAGCTTGCTCCACACAAAGCCTTATTACAGCGTTGCAACCTGAATGAATATATCGAACCAAACATTGTATACGACAAAGATAGAAGTGAAACTGAAAAGAATGATTTATTAAGTCAAATACCTCTTGCCAGTGGCATGGTACTTGCTGGACAAAAAATTATTGACCGAGGAGAAATTGTTGATGACTATACATACCGTGTGCTTAGTTCTTTTGAAAAGGAAACACAACGGCGAAGTGCCAGCACTACAGCTGTACCATCGACAATTGCAGGACAAGTTATTTTTGTGGCTCTTTTTATAATTCTGTTTACAATGTATTTAGGAATGTTCCGAAAAGACTATTTCGGAAAACCGCGAAGTATAGCCATGCTGTACACCATGATTACAATATTCCCTATTTTGGTGTCGCTTATGATTGATCACAATGTATTCAGTGTCTATATTTTGCCATTTGCTATGGCTCCTGTTTTCATTCGTGTCTTTATGGACTCTAGAACAGCATTTATAACCCACGTAATAATGGTAATGTTATGTGCTGCAGCTGTAAAATACCAATATGAATTCATCATAGTGCAACTTGTGGCCGGACTCGTGGCAATCTATTCTCTACGAGAACTTTCACAACGTGCACAGTTATTCAAAACAGCCCTACTCGTAACCATTGCTTCATGTGCAGTCTATTTTGCAATGCAACTAATGACAGACAACACTTTCTCAACGGTTGACAATAGTATGTACAAATATTTTGCCATAAATGGTATATTTTTACTTTTTGCATATCCACTTATGCTCATTATAGAGAAAACTTTCGGCTTTATATCAAATGTAACTCTAATAGAGCTGTCGAACACAAGCAAGGATCTTCTACAACGACTAAGCGAAGTTGCACCAGGCACATTTCAACACTCGATAATGGTAAGTAACCTTGCCTCGGCCATTGCTGAAAAAATTGGTGCCAAAGCTCAACTTGTCAGAACAGGGGCTTTATATCATGACATTGGAAAGATGCAAGATCCTGCATTCTTCACAGAGAATCAAAATGGTATAAATCCTTTAGACAAAATGTCAAGAATTGATGCAGCACACATAGTTATCAGCCATGTAACAGATGGTTTGAAACTTGCAGACAAACACAATTTACCTAATGTTATAAAAGATTTTATTAGTACTCATCACGGTACAGGCATGACTAAATATTTCTATATATCATACAAGAATGAACATCCTGATGAACCTATAGATGACTCACTTTTTACATATCCCGGTCCAAATCCTTTCACACGTGAGCAAGCAATTCTCATGATGGCAGACTCCGTTGAAGCGGCTACACGCTCACTACCAGAATATACTGAAATAAGTATCAGTAATCTCGTTAATAAAATTATAGACCAACAAATGAAAGATGGTTTCTATGAATATTGCCCTATCACATTCCGTGATGTGGCTATAGCTAAACAAGTTTTAATTGAAAGACTAAAATCAATATATCACACAAGAGTCAGTTATCCAGAACTAAAGAAACATTGACAATTTGTATAATAATGCATTGTGTAAATATATCAAACATTGCTCAAAGAAATTGCACAAATCAATTTGTTTGAGCAATAAATGAACGAACAAAGTTAAACGAAGTTAAATAAAAGCCACCATAAGTGGAAATACAGAACAAATCTAATACCTTTGCAACCAATTTTTATTAAAAAGTATTTTGGATAATATGATTAGATTTAAAAAAGTTTGTCTGTCTACAATCATGACAGCAACTGCCATGACTGCCAATGCAGGCGGTCTGCTCACTAACACCAACCAAAACATCGCATTTAACCGAATGATGAGCCGTGAGGCTTCTATCGGAATTGACGGTGTTTACTACAATCCGGCAGGAGTGGCATTTATGAACGATGGCCATCACCTAAGCATTAATTTTCAAACTGCATGGCAAACACGCACAATAGAAAACTCATATGCTCTTTTCAATTACAACGGCAACAATCCAACTGCCAACAGAAAGTTCAAGGGCGAGGCTTTTGCACCTGTAATTCCTTCTTTTCAATATGCATACAATAAAAATAATTGGTCATTGCAAGCTAATTTCGCACTTACAGGCGGTGGCGGCAAATGTAAATTTGATGATGGTCTTGGTTCTTTTGAGAAAGTTGTATCCAACATCGGTTTATTAGGTAATACTTTGACACCATATCTCAGCAATTTACTACCAACAAATCCCAATATCACAAATCCTACAACAGGGCAAAAAGGCGGATATTCATATACTTTCGACAGCTTTATGCGTGGTAGACAGTATTATTATGGATTGTCACTTGGTGCTGCATACAAAATCAACAATAATCTTGCCGTATCTGTTGGAGTTCGCGGAATATATGCAACTTGCAACTATTACGGATATGTAAAGGACATCACATTTGTTGGTAACAATGGTGCACAGCTTCCACTATCTTATATTGTTGACTCAAACGATTCTGAAAGTTCAGATATTGAATTGAATACTGACCAAACAGGATATGGCTTTACACCTATCCTTGGTATAGATTTCAAAACTGGCAGATGGAATTTCTCTGCAAAATATGAATTCAAGACACATATGTGCTTAAAGAACCAAGGTACAGTTATTACTCCTGTAACAAAGTTGAACAATATTGGAAGTAACCTTGCCCAACTCGGTGTTCCAATGCAAGTTCTTCAAGCTGTATCGCCAGCTATAGAAAATGCAAAGGAAAACATAAATGAACTTATTGCCGAATATGATCCAGACCAAAATGGGAAAGACCCTGGAGACATTCCAGCATTACTTACACTTGGAGTGGGTTACAAGCCTATTGATGCTTTAAGAATTAATGTTGGATTCCATTGGTTTGATGATAAAGAAGCAACTTCTGGATATCGCTGGACTAAAGCTGACGGTAAAACTCAAGAACGCATAAATCGACATAAGAAACTAAAGCGTGGTACCATTGAATACAATGCCGGTGCAGAATATGATATAAACAAGACCGTTACGGTCAGTGCTGGTTGGCAGAGCACTAATTACGGACTTACAGATGATTACATGGACGATAAGTCTTTCGTTGTCAGCTCTAATTCTGCAGGCTTTGGTGCAAAAATCAATCTTTCAAGCAAGATGGCTCTTAACGTAGCTTATTTCCACACATTCTACAAAAACAAGAAAACCAATAGTACAGACAACACCACAAAGCAAGCATATACAGCAAACTACACTCGCAACAATGATGTTGTTGGCGTTGGTCTTGACATTGACTTCTAATATAATAAAGTAACTACTCTTAAAAAACACACAATAAGAAAATCCTCGACCATCTTGTGATGAGATGATCGGGGATTAAATTTTTATTTTGATTTAATCAACACGGATCTACATCATAATAAATAGTCAAAGAAGCATAACGCTTATCTTGTTCCATTTGCTGCTGCGCAAAATACAAGCAGTTGCGCACCTTTGCCATATCAATACCAAGTTCAAGTTTCAGCATTATCTTACGAATAAACAATGTACGCACCTTAGATACAGATGGTTTATCAGGTCCTAAGACTCTTGCCCCAAGCCAGTGCCTAAGTCTACCGCCCATTTCCAACGCCGCAGTATCTACCCTACCTTCATCTTTATGCTTTAAATAAACATATATAAGTCGGAAGAACGGAGGATAATGAAACAAGCGTCGTTCAGCAAAAAGCTGTGCATAAAAACTATGCCAATCGTTTTCCACCACTTGCTGTATTATCGGATTCTCGACATCTTTTGTCTGTAAAACAACAAGTCCTCGTTTTCCTTTTCTACCTGCCCGTCCTGCCACTTGCGACATCATTGTAAAAGCATGTTCATATGCTCGAAAATCAGGAACATTTAGCATAGAGTCAGCATTTAAGATTCCGACCACACGCACATGGTCAAAATCAAGTCCTTTACTAATCATTTGCGTTCCTATAAGAATTTTCGTCCGTCCCGAAGAGAAATCATTAATAATTCTCTCATACGCATTCCGCGAACGAGTAGTATCAAGATCCATTCTTGCAATAGGCACGTTTGGAAACAGCTCCATGATTTTTTCTTCAATTTTCTCCGTACCATATCCATATGGACGCAAATCATCACTTTCACAATTAGGACAAGTCTTCGGCACAGAGTATGTATATCCACAATAATGGCACGTCAGTTGGTTCATGTTCTTATGCAATGTAAGACTTACATCACAATTTTCGCACTTTGGAACCCAACCACACACACGACACTCTACCATTGGAGCAAAGCCACGCCTATTTTGAAACAATATCACCTGTTCACCATCATTGAGAGCTTGGCGCATGGTCTCAAGCAGCAAAGGAGATATAGGTCCATACATCATCTTACGATGTTGCATGTCTTTTACATCCACAACCCGTATCTCTGGCAGTTCGATACCTTTAAACCTTTGATCAAGTTCCACAAGTCCATATTTTCCAATCTGTGCATTATGCCAACTTTCTGCTGAAGGAGTTGCAGAACCAAGAAGCGTTTTTGCCCCATATTGCATTGCAAGCATTATAGCCACGCTACGTGCGTGATATCTTGGAGCAGGATCTTGTTGTTTGAATGAATTTTCATGTTCTTCATCAATGATAACAAGTCCAAGCCTTGAAAATGGCAACAATACAGCAGAACGTGCCCCAAGCACAACATCATAAGGATTGTCAGAGAGCTGTTTTTTCCATATCTCAACCCTCTCCGCATCACTATACTTTGAATGATATATTCCTAACCGGTTACCAAAAACTCGCTGTAATCTTTGCCTTATCTGCACAGTAAGTGCAATTTCCGGCAAAAGATACAACACTTGTTCATGGCGCTGTAATGCTTGTTTTATAAGATGTATATAAATTTCGGTCTTACCACTTGACGTAACTCCACGAAACAACACAACTTTTTTAGTAAGAAACTGAAAAAGGATTTGATTATATGCCTCTTGCTGTGCTATTGAAAGAACCTTAATATTATCCAGGTGTGGCTCTCCGCCACTATTCAATCGCCCTACTTCTTTCTCAAACGTCACAAGAAACTTGCGCTCTATCAATTGCTTCAACACTCCAGCTGAAGCATGGCTCTCGTTCATCAATTCCTCTTTGGTAATATCAATTATTTTTTCATCCGGACAATCTCCTACAAGCGTGTCCCAATGCGACATATTTAAATAAGTTGCAAAAGTCTTTTGCTGCATCAATGCTCTTTTCAGCATCCCCAAAGCGATATGCAACGACTGTTCTTTACGCAGATTTTCAGGTAAAGTAATATATGTCTCTGTCTTTGCCTTATATCCATCAATTGATTTCAATCCTGCCGGTAAAGCAGCATTGAACACATCTCCTATTGGTGACATATAATAATCAGCAATCCATCGCCATAAATTCAGTTGATTCTTATTTACTATAATTGTAGAGTCAATCACCTTTACAATATCCTTTACACTAAAATCTGGCTTATTACAATGGCAACGTACTATAAGTCCAACTATCTGCTTTGTTTTGCCAAACGGCACAAGCACTCTTTTCCCACTCTCTATATTCGATGCCATTTCCTTTGGCACAGAATATGTGAACAGGCTTTTAATTGGCAATGCCAATATTATATCCACATATAAGATATCATTCATATACAGGTGCTAAGGTACAGAGATTTTCTGGATTACAAAATATAACAAACAAAAAAAGACATAAAAACAGACTGCATCACAAAAAAATTAAGTAATCTTCATTGTCTTTAGTTTATAATGTCTTGGGTAATAAAAGACAAAAACGATATGAGAATCTAATACAGAAATTCTCATACCGCTTATATTCAATACTTTGAGCTATATATAATAGCTTTTGAGCGATCAATATTCGTCCTCGTTGAAAAGGAAATCTTCCTTTGTTGGGTAATCAGGCCAAATATCCTCTATACTCTCATAAACATCTCCCTCATCCTCTATTTCCTGCAAGTTTTCAAGAACTTCAAGTGGCGCCCCAGAACGAACTGCATAGTCAATCAGCTCATCCTTAGTTGCAGGCCATGGCGCATCTTCAAGCTTAGAAGCCAATTCAAGTGTCCAATACATAGTAACTAAAATTTATCGATTTGCATTAATAATACAATAGCAATAGTCTTCCAACTTATAGCCATTTTTAATTGGACACAAAAATAATATATTTTTTCTTATCTACAAGTTTTTCTTCCATATTTTTTCTCTCACACCGTTATTAAAGTTTAATTTACGTGCAAGAACATACAAATAATCAGACAAGCGATTTATATATTGCAACACTTCCGGATCAAGTTCTGTAGATTCAGCCAATGTAAAGATTCGTCTCTCAGCCCTTCGGCACACTGTTCTGCAAACATGTGCGAGTGCGGCTTCATGGCATCCTCCAGGCAAGATAAAAGCAGTCTGCTGTGGCAGGCTTCCATTTAAATGGTCGATTTCATCCTCCAATATTTTCACTTCATCAGAATCAAGGGTATAAGATGGTGCAAGCTTTGTCCTTGTTTTATCCGTAGCAAGATAAGAGCACACCGTAAACAACACTCTTTGTATTCTTATCACAAGATTCTTGTCATCTCCATCTTTCATAAATGAAGCAAGTAATCCTAACTGAGAACTCAATTCATCCACAGTTCCATAAGCCTCTATCCGGGGATCGGTTTTCTTTACTCTAACTCCACCAACCAAACTTGTAGTACCCTCATCTCCAGTTTTTGTATAAACTCTTGTTATAGCCATAGTCTTAAGATTTTAAAAGTTAATTATATATTTATGCATATATCTTTTACTGTCAACATAAATCACGTCACAATAATACAAGTCAAACAACAGTATCCCTAAAAGGTTGGCATAAACATCTTCGCAGAATCTTACCGTTTTTTTCCCGCAATCCGCACGCTCTACAACGATAAAATCTCCATCGTGCAGAATATCAACAAGCTCTGAGAGCATTTCCTTTTCAACATACAGCCCATTAATCTGAACTATATACGGACCATCATCAGCATCACGATTTGCAAGGACATCCCAGAATTCATCATTCGCATACGAATTAAATCTACATCTTTTGCATCCAGCACAAAAATATGCTTCAGAATATTTCACCTTATCATCACTACAATAAGAAGAAACAATATATGACGGCTGAGCAAAATTTGCAAGACGAAGATAAAACTCTCCCATTTTTCGTTGCAGTACATTTATTCCATTGAAATACTCCGCAACTTCCTTATATTTATAATAAGGATAATGCTCATTCACTACATATCTTACAAAACTATATGCCCATGGTGATTGAATCCCGAATCCACGACAATATCCAATTCTGCTAAGCCAAACGCAAGCCCTAAAAATACTGTTAGTTCTCATCACTTGGCAAATATACGTATTTTTGTTTTAAATTCAAATGTTGAAAATAATAAAAATTACATTATATATGCATTTTTCTTTTTAAATTTGCATTTAAAAGAATAATAACGGATGAAATCACTTAAAGAACTTTATAAAATAGGCAAAGGTCCATCAAGTAGCCATACAATGGGGCCACAAAAAGCATCTAAAATTTTCCTTGAAAATAACCGTAAAACGAAATCATTTGAAGTAACGTTATATGGTAGTCTTGCAGCAACAGGAAAAGGACACATGACAGATATAGCAATAAAGGAAGTATTGGAGAATGTAGCCCCTGTAAATATTATATGGCGCCCAGATGTATTCTTGCCATTCCACCCCAACGGTATGAAATTCACATCCTACAACAGTAAAAAAGAAATAATAAACGAATGGACAGTATACAGCATTGGCGGTGGAGCACTTTCTGAAGGAAAAGGACAGAACGACATGTTCAATACTAAGGAAGTGTATGAAATGAACACTATGACTGAAATAATGAAATGGTGTGAAGAAACAGGAAGAAATTATTGGGAATATGTACAACTAAGCGAAGACAGCAGTTTATGGGATTATCTTGATGTAGTATGGCAAACAATGAAACAAGCTGTTGAGCGAGGAATAAAACACGAAGGAAGACTTCCTGGTCCCCTAAATCTTCCCCGCAAAGCACCGACATACTATATAAAAGCATCTGGCTATAAGCAATCGTTACAAACACGAGGACTTGTTTACGCCTATGCCCTTGCTGTAAGTGAAGAAAATGCATCAGGAGGAACAATAGTAACAGCCCCTACATGTGGAGCATGTGGAGTATTGCCAGCAGTTCTATACCATATAGAAAAAGGGCATGAATTTACAGAGATGCAAATACTACATGCTTTAGCAACAGCGGGATTAGTAGGAAATATAGTAAAACAAAATGCATCAATATCCGGAGCTGATGTAGGATGTCAAGGAGAAGTCGGTGTAGCATGTGCAATGGCTTCAGCAGCAGCATGCCAACTATTTGGTGGAAGCCCTTCACAGATTGAATACGCTGCAGAGATGGGACTTGAGCATCATCTCGGAATGACATGCGATCCAATATGTGGACTTGTTCAGATACCCTGCATTGAAAGGAACGCATTTGCAGCTACAAGAGCTCTTGACTCAAATCTATATGCAGCATTCTCTGATGGAAGCCATAGGGTGTCATTTGACCGTGTTGTAGAAGTTATGAAACGAACAGGGCATGATATACCATCCCTATATAAAGAAACAAGCGAAGGAGGACTTGCTAAAGATTTCGACAAGTCCTCAATAAAAAACGAAGAAGACGAAGACATTTAAATATATAAAAAGTTTTTTCTGATTTATCCCTCATCCCTCACCAGATGTCCCGAAAGCTCCCTGTACGCCACATGTCCGGAAGATGAGGGATGGGTGAGGGATATGAGGGAGAAGTAAGAGATGGAGTAAGAAACAAGTGACATGACGGACAGGTGGACAGAAGTTGCTGCATACAGCATACAAA
>CAKQCV010000024.1 GCA_934217675.1 uncultured Prevotella sp.
TAACAACCCACTCTTTGTTTACTGTTTCCTTGTTTGCGGAAATAGTCTTGTAACTTAAAGTGTTCATTCTGATGTTTAAATTTTACTACTAAAAAACGTTTTTTTATTACTTTCTTTACGACTGTTTAATTTTGTCTGAATTAGTAAGGAGCTTAAGGGAGTCTAAAGCCCTTTTTCTCACCTATTATATAATTCTAATCCGATTCCGTCAAATAGTCGTTTGAACGTTGATTCTCTAACCATCATGCTCGGCCAAAAGCATAACTATTAACACAACATTCGAGGGGTTCTAAGTCTTTCCCCATTGTAAATCGGATTGCAAAGGTATGAATTTTCTTACATATTATAAAGCTATAACACTCTAAACTATATTGTTTTATGAATATTTAACTGTTTTGCTATTTTAAGCATCACCAATCGTTTCTGAAGCCGTATCCGTTTGTTAGTTTGCCGTTCGAATTCTTCAGTGTCGTGCCGTGCATGAAGAGCATGTATACTGGTGGTAGTGATGGGTTGTAGCCATTGTAAATAAGGTCGTTGTATTGCAGTTCCATCCCTTTGTAATTAATGTTCACATCCGTTTCGCCGGCAATTATACATCCCCAGTCAATTCTTATGTATCCATCGGCTTCAAGTTCTCTTGCTTCTTTGCTATTGGGGGCAATATATGTGAAAAGTCCTTTTATTGCAAGATTGGTTAACTTTCCTGCTGAGAGTGCTTCTTTTTCGCTATCGCCATTGTTATTGGCTACATTTGTCCAATTGTTGTTTTGTCCTCGCCATCCGGGATACAGCACAGGGTCATCTTCCATATCTTCCGGGCATTGGGTGGTCAGTCTGTATCCGTATATAGCATCAGCATCAACGAGTTTCACCCATATAAAGTTTGATATTTCATTTCCGTTGTCAAAGCGGTGATATCCTTTGGAACGTAAGTCGTCTATCATCTTCTTGCATTCGGTATGAAACTTTGGAACATCAGTGGCAAGCTTATTCGTTCTTATAAGATCCCATTTTCTGCTTCCTTCTCCTCCAAACTCATATTTTCTTTCTTCAATGATGGCATCGAGCAACGAGCCACATTTTGCTATTTGCTTGTCTGTTTTCGCTTTTGTGGCAGAGCCGAAAGCTCTATTTCGTATTTCGTCAAGTAGCTGCCGTGCTTCACCGTCTTTTCCAAGTGCTGCTTTCACTTCGGCTTGCATAAGTATTATGTCAGAATATCTCATGTAGGCTCCATTTATTCCAGACATTCTTTGTTTCTTTGTATATGGTTTTTCCATGCGGTTGTCGTCAAATTTGTTCAATGCAATTCCTCCGTTTAGCATTGAACCTTTCATAAACGAGAGTATTGCTTCAGCTCCATGCCCGTCGGAACCGGTTACGGTGCATGTTACGTCACGCCGCATGTCGTCAGGGTCAAAATCATTATAGTAGTATAAAGGGTGCATTCTTGCCTGTCCGTATGCTTTGCATGGATAGAAATCGCTTTGTCCGCCGTTTGATGGTCTACCGAAAGAATAAGCTCTTGGTCCTTCAGTCCCTTGTGTTTCAGGTATTTCATAAACGCTTTCGTTACTTATTTGCAAGTCGTTCATCTGTTGGAACACATATTGGTACGGATTTCCGAAATTTGATTCTCTGCGTGAGTTTTTGTTACTGTATGCAAGGTCTGTAGTTGTTGTCCTTGGGTCATTTGTCTGCAATATTATGTCACCATGGTTTTTGATGGCATCAGCAAGATATTGTTCTGCCAAAGTGTAGTATTTTTGCCAGTCGGTTCTTCTGCCGTAAAAACAGTTGCTTACCTGTCCGTCACCATTGTTCCCGGCTTGTGATACTTTGTTGAAGTTTATAACTTTTCCGTCAAGTCCTTTATAGAAATCAACGCCCAGATCAGTTCTCCTTGTCTGATAACCAGCCTCCCATAAACAGATTCTTGCCAGCAATCCCTCTGCATACGTTCTTGTCATATACGTTTTGTCGATATCTGCAGATTCCCCTGATCTGTACATAAGCGGTATTACCTTTTTAAGGTCTTTAAGTATAAAATCGGCAATTTCATCGCGTGGTGCGAGTCTTTCAGCTTCGACACCGGCAACAGTCTGTAGGGGAACATCTCCATATTGTCGCATTAGTTCATAGTAGCATGATGCTCTCAAGGTTATTGCCTCTCCATATATTTCACTTAGAGTCGTAGGCTTTGCAGCTTCAACAACCTCTTTGTATCTTTCAGAGTTTTCAAATTTGTTGATGAGTGTATTTGCCATTCCTATAACAGTGTATAGTCCTGTCCATGCCTCTATCATCATGCCGTTTTCGTATAATCCGTATGTTCCAGGTCCGTATTGCGACATGTTTCCGTTTGTGTATCCGTAGAAGTATGACGGTATCCACCTCCAAGGTTGTGCACTGTATGATTCTGCCTGTGTTTCAATGTCGGAACTTGAAATGACATAATGGTAGAAGCTTCCGCCTCCAAATGCTACTCCACATGCTCTCCAACTTTCGTATGCGTTCATAAGAGCAGCCCTTGCTGTTGTCGGGTCTGAAAAAACGAAATCGTTGTCTACTTCCGAATCGGATGTTTGATTCAGAAAATCCCCACAAGCAGATATAAGTGCTACAAATGTTATATACAGTATTATATTTTTAATGTTATAGATAATCTTCATAAATTTCTTTTCTTTTAGAAAGTCATGTTAAGCCCTATTGTAATATTTCTTGAACGTGGATAAGCACCAAAATCAAGTCCAGGAGTTGGATATCCACTTTTTCCTGATTTGTCATTGGTGCTAACCTCCGGGTCAAGTCCTTTATATTTCGTCATACAGAACACGTTGCTTGCAATGATATAAACCCTTGCAGAATTGATGTTTACTCTTTTTATAAGCTTTTTCGGTATTGAATACCCGATGTTTATGTTTGAGAGTTTAAGAAAAGAAGCATCCTCGATGAAATCCGAGAGAACAACATTTGCTTCATAATATGGCACAGGTCTTGTTGCATTTTTATTGAGATTGGCAAGTTCCGTTGGATCAGTCACAACAACGAGTTCTCCGTTTTTTACATCGTATAATTGGAAGCAGCTGCTCATAAAATCTCTTTTGTTTTTCCCGATTCCATTTCCTTTTCCTCCGCTATATTCCGTCATTGCAGATGCGTTGTATATTTTACCTCCAAGTTGATATGTGAAAACAAATCTGAAGTCAACGTTCTTGTAGTTTCCGCTAAATCCAAATCCTCCGGTATTTTGAGCTGTAATTTTTCCAAGCTCCACAACGTCGGCATCATTGACGATACCGTTTTTATCGGTGTCTTTTATCTTGAGTGCTCCAGGAAAAGCACTTTGACCATTAGGTATTTGCAGATCTGCAGGTTTGGGATAATTTGTAAATACACTGCTTTGGATATCCGGAATTCCTTTCTTCAGAGTGTAGACACCATTGTTGTATGTAAAGTCGTCTATTGTGTAGAAGCCATCACTTTTGTATCCCCTCACCACTCCTATTGGAGCTCCCTCTCTAAGTATGTAGTCGTTTCCTGGCTTGATGTAGTTTTCTGCCCAATTTGAATTATATAATATTTGTTTCCCTCCATATAGCTTGTCTATGTTGTTGTGGTTGTAGTTATATGTAAGGTTGAAGTTAAGGTTAAATTTTTTTGAGCGTATTATATATGCATTTACAGCAAGTTCAATACCTTTGTTTGATGTTTGACCGATATTGTTATACTGGTAATTATATCCGGTAGACGAATCAATTTCTTGTCTCATTAACAAGTCTTTTGTTGTATTCCAATAGAAATCGAGAGTTCCGTTTATTCTTTTTATGAATCCGAAGTCAATACCGATATTTCTTGATATTGTTGTTTCCCATTTAAGGTTTGGGCTTTCTTTCAGTCCGCTTGGTTTGTAGAACTGCACAGGATTTCCATTCCAAACACCATTTGCTGTAGTCCAAGTTTCATGCCAAAGACCAGAATTTATATTATCTGCTCCTGCCGTTCCGATAGATAGCCTTAGTTTTAGGTTTGTCAGCCAGTTTTCTGAACCATGCATAAACTTCTCCTCTGATATCCTCCAGGCAAAAGCTCCGGCAGGAAAATATCCCCATTGATGTTTGGGGGCAAATTTTGATGAACCGTCAGCACGCATGCTGGCAGTAAAAAGATATTTTCCCTGATATCCGTATCTTGCTCTTGCAAAGAATGAAGCTGTGGTCTCTGCCACACCATTTTCTGGAAGATAGAAATTTTCAGAAGGATATTTGGTAGAATTTCCCATGTTCATCATTCCAAATACGCGTTTCCTTGTCCAGGATTTTCCTTCAGGATATCCTGCTCCGCTTATTGTCAGTAAATCGTCGCGATAATAAATTTCCTCGTTGCCAATCATTACAGAAAGTTCATGCTCGTCACCGATATTATGTGGCTGCCATCTCAAGGTTGTTACACTTCGCCATTTTTTTGATTCAGCCTTGTTCCATGTGGCATATTTGTAGCCTTTTGTGAAAGAACTGGTCATATCACCGTTCTCATAATACTTCAGATTTCTCCATCTTTTGTCAAAGCCGTATTCTGTGCGTAGTGTCACGTCTTTTATTATACTATAGTTGAAGGCAACATTTCCCCTTATGCGTTCAATAGAGTTGTTGTTATAAATGCTTTGTGTGATTTTTGCTGGATTTTGATTGGGATTGATGTTTTTTGTTCCTGTATTGAACAATGTGTAGTCGTCAGCCCCTAACGGATTGTCGATAGGTCGATAAGTGTATGCTTCGGAGAGGAGTGAGCCGATGGTAATGTATGTCTTGTCATTGCCGTTGATTTTGATTCTTCCGTAATGCATGTCTATCTGCATGTCAATTTTAGAAGACAATCTTTGGAAAAATTTAAAGTCAAGGTTTCTGTTTTCAAAGTCAGACTCTATCTTTATTCCTTCTTCCTTATTGTAGTATGCACCAAACGAGAATTTAGTTTTTTTGTTTCCTCCGGAAATCGTTATGCTCTGGTTCCATGAAGGAGCTGTGCGCAGCATGTCGTCAGTATGGTCATGTATAGGAATATTTGCATAATCGGCATAATGGTTGCCATATTTTGCTCCTAAACCGAAATATTTGGCAATGTTGTCGGCAGAACCTCCTGTGCCGGGAGTTGCTGCATAAGCCCATACTGACTTAACGTATTCTTGTGCGCTGATAGTTTTAAATTTTTTTGCGACCCATTTAGTTTGGTAGTATCCAGAATAGTTTATAGTTATAGGACCGCTTTCTGCTCCCTTTGTCGTTACAAGAATAACACCATTTGCGCCTCTTGCTCCATAAATGGCTGTTGAAGATGCATCTTTGAGCACATCGATAGATTGGATCTGCTCCACAGGGATGTCGCTAATGGTTGATACAGGAAATCCGTCGACAATATAAAGAGGTTCATTGTTTTGTGATATAGACGTGCTTCCTCTTACCACAACATGTGCATTGTTTCCAGGACGCCCATCTTGTGGTATAACTTTTACACCTGCAATTTTTCCCTGAAGAGCTTCAACTAAGTTAGATGTAGGACTTGCCAAAAGTGCATTCCTGTCTATGGATGCCACAGCTCCAGTAAGGTCACGCTTCTTCACTGTGCCATAGCCAATCACTACAACTTCGCTTAGTGTCTTATCAGCTTCATACAGTTTGACGTTCATATTTTTTGATGCCTTAGCCTCAAGTTTGTCATACCCAATATATGTAAATATAAGAGTCGAGCCATTCGGAACGTCAGAAATGCTGAATTCACCGTTGATATTGGTCACAGCTCTTTGTTTCGTCTCTCTGACAGATACATATACTCCAATCAGAGGGTCGTCTTTCATGTCTTTTACAACTCCATTTACAATATGTGATTGTGCTGACACGCCAGCACATGCCATTATTGCAATAAATATGCAGTATGCTTTAAGCCAAAATCTGCTAATAGCACTTTTGTTTTTCATAAAATATTGTTAGTAGATATGATATATTAATTGTGCGTTGAATTTGATGAATATTCTATGCTATTGCTTATTGAGCATATTGTATTTCACCTTGTCGTTTTGCAAAAGTATTCATTTTCTTTAAGAATTAAGACATAAAACTTTACTCTTTTGTGTAATAATTGTTAAGGATAAACTTTTTTGCGGATATAAGAGATTCTCTTTCAACTTTATTTGTCTAATGCAGTAAATATTTATTATATTTGCCGATGAATAACATACACACAAAAGTATAGTCATCATAATACTAAAAAACATAATAACTGTATGGCAAAGAAAAAACAGATAGTAGAGTGTGTGCCAAACTTCAGTGAAGGGCGCGACATGGGAGTTATCAGACAGATAACCGATGCAATTGAGTCTGTAGAGGGTGTTAAACTCCTTGATGTAGATCCAGGTGAGGCAACAAACCGCACAGTCGTTACATTTGTTGGAGAACCAGCTGCTGTGGCTGATGCTGCCTATAATGCTGTAGCCAAGGCTGCAGAGCTTATAGACATGCGTAAGCATCATGGTGCACACCCGAGAATTGGAGCTACTGACGTATTGCCGATAGTTCCAGTAAGTGGAATAACACTTGAAGAATGTGCAGAAATAGCACGTAATTTAGCAAAACGTATTGCCGATGAACTTTCAGTGCCTTGCTATTGTTATGAGGCTGCAGCATTTAAAGCAGAAAGAAAAAATCTTGCTGTATGCAGAAAAGGAGAATATGAGGGCATTGCAGAGCGTATAACAGATAAAGACGAAGCACCAGATTTTGGAGCTCGTCCGTATGACGAGCAAGTGGCTCGTACAGGCTGTACTGTCGTTGGTGCACGTGATTTCTTAATTGCCGTAAACTTCAATTTGAACACTACTTCAACACGAAGAGCCAATGCCATAGCCTTTGATGTGAGAGAAAAAGGAAGACCTGTGAGAGAGGGTAATCCTATAACAGGGAAGAAAAAACTTGATGAGAACGGAAAAGTTTTAATGAAACCTGGAACATTGAAAGGCACAAAGGCTATAGGTTGGTATATTGATGAATATGGTATAGCACAGGTGTCAATGAACATCACAAATATTAATGTGACACCATTGCATAAGGCCTTTGATGAAGTGTGTCGTTGTGCACAAAACAGAGGGCTGCGTGTTACGGGAACAGAAATTGTTGGACTTATCCCTGAGCGTGCATTGCTTGATGCCGGAAAATATTTCCTTGACAAGCAACACCGTTCATCAGGAATTCCGAAACAAGATATATTAAAGATTGCTATAAAATCTATGGGGCTTGAGGATTTACGTACGTTCAAGCCAGAGGAAAAGGTTATAGAATATCTGCTTGAGGCTGATAAAAATAAGGGTAATAAACTTGTTGATTTAACGGTTAAAGGTTTTGCCGATGAAACTGCAAGAGAAAGTCCGGCTCCTGGTGGAGGATCTGTTTCTGCATATATGGGTGCTTTAGGAGCATCCCTTGCAACA
The DNA here is from genome assembly GCA_934217675.1 of uncultured Prevotella sp. Taxonomy (GTDB): domain Bacteria; phylum Bacteroidota; class Bacteroidia; order Bacteroidales; family Bacteroidaceae; genus Prevotella. The sequence goes on from CAKQCV010000024.1 coordinate 7,484, forward strand.
ATGGTTGCAAACTTGTCGAGCCATAAGCCTGGTTGGGATGAGCAGTGGAACGAGTTCGCAATGTGGGCAGAACGCGGAATGGAATTGCAAGAAGAGCTGTTGCATCTTGTTGATGAGGATACTGAGGCTTTCAATCGTATCATGGCGGCATTTAGTATGCCAAAGAATACTGCTGAAGAGAAAGAACTGCGTTCAGAAGCAATACAGCAAGCCACATTGTTTGCTACAGAAGTTCCCTTGGAGACGATGAAAGCTTCAGTAAAAGTTTTCGATGTGTGCCGCCAAATGGTAGAAACAGGAAATCCAAACAGTGTTTCAGATGCAGGAGTCGGTGCACTTGCTGCCCGTGCTGCTGTAATTGGTGCAGGAATGAATGTGAAGATAAATGCAGCTTCTTTGAAAAACCGAGAAAAGGCTAATGCTCTTATAGCCGAAGCGGAAGAAATAATAGCAAAGGCCAATAGAGAGGAAAAAGAGATTACGGAAAAAGTTGAGAATATAATAAAAAGGTAGTATAGAATTGCAAATCTTGTGATATACAATTCTTCATAGAGGTGTAGAAGCCTTATGAACACTATTAATCAGTAAATATATTGTGATTATGACAAAGGAACAATTTGCAGAAGAAATAAGAATAGGTATTCCTGACACTTTGCCAGAGTTGATGCCATATGATACTAATATCAATCATGCCCCAAAACGCAAGGATATATTGACAGCTGATGAAAAGCGATTAGCATTGCGTAATGCCTTGCGTTATTTTCCAAAGCATTTACACGATAAACTTGCGTCGGAGTTTATGGAAGAGCTGCACAAATACGGAAGAATTTATATGTATCGTTATCGTCCGCAATATGAGATGTATGCCCGTCCTATAGATGAATATCCGCATAAATCAGAACAGGCTGCGGCTATAATGCTTATGATTCAGAATAATCTGAATCCGGCAGTTGCTCAACATCCTCATGAGTTGATTATATACGGTGGTAATGGAGCAATATTCCAAAATTGGGCACAGTATCGCTTAACCATGAAGTACCTGAGCGAGATGACTGATGAACAGACTCTTGTTATGTATTCAGGACACCCACTTGGACTGTTCCCATCGCATAAAGATGCTCCACGTGTGGTCGTTACCAATGGTATGGTTATTCCTAATTATTCAAAACCTGATGATTGGGAACGGATGAATGCACTTGGTGTCAGTCAGTATGGACAGATGACAGCTGGTTCATATATGTATATTGGTCCGCAAGGTATAGTTCATGGAACAACTATAACCGTGTTGAATGCTGCCCGTAAGCAAATGAAGAAAGACGGAAACTGTAATGATATTCACGGAATGCTTTTCGTTTCATCGGGACTTGGGGGTATGTCTGGTGCACAGCCTAAAGCCGGAAATATAGCTGGTGTGGTTAGTGTAGTGGCAGAGATTAACCCACTTGCAGCTCAAAAACGTTATGACCAGGGATGGGTGGATGAACTGCATGATAATCTTGATGAACTTATTCCTGCGATACGCATAGCAGTTCAGAAGAAGCGTACGGTGAGTATGGCATACGTTGGTAATATCGTTGACTTGTGGGAAAGACTTGCCGATGAGAATATACATGTTGATTTGGGTAGTGACCAAACTTCACTTCATAATCCATGGGCAGGAGGATATTATCCTGTTGGACTTTCGCTTGATGAATCAAAGCGCTTGATGGCAGATGAACCAGATAAGTTCCGAGAGCTTGTACAGGTGTCGTTACGCCGACAGGTAGCAGCCATAAACCGTCTTACAGAAAAAGGTATGTATTTCTTTGATTATGGCAATGCTTTCTTACTTCAGTCAAAACGAGCAGGTGCTGATATTCTGAAAGACGATGGTAGCTTCAAATATCCTTCTTATGTGCAGGATATAATGGGACCAATGTTCTTTGATTATGGTTTCGGCCCGTTCCGTTGGGTATGCACATCTGGTGATCCCAAAGATCTTGCTGTTACGGATCGTATTGCCGAAGAGGTTATGACGCAAATCATGAAACATGCTCCAGAAGAAATACAGGGACAGATGGCAGACAACATTCATTGGATTCATGAGGCAGGTAGGAATCATCTTGTTGTAGGCTCTCAGGCACGTATTCTTTATGCTGACTGTGAGGGACGCACAAAAATAGCGCTTGCTTTCAATGAAGCTGTAAAGAATGGAGAGATATCAAAGCCTGTAGTTTTAGGAAGAGACCATCATGATGTATCTGGAACAGATTCACCTTTCCGTGAAACGAGCAATATATATGACGGTTCACAGTTCTGTGCTGATATGGCAATACAGAATGTTATTGGCGATTCATTCCGTGGTGCCACTTGGGTGTCAATACATAATGGTGGCGGAGTAGGCTGGGGAGAAGTCGTAAATGGTGGCTTCGGCATGGTTGTTGACGGAAGTGACGATTCTGCTCGGCATATTCGTGAAATGCTGTTTTGGGATGTGAATAACGGAATTGCTCGCCGCAGTTGGGCACGAAATGAAGGTTCAATAAGTAGTATAGAGCGTGAGATGTTGCGCACTCCAGGTTTGCAGGTTACAATGCCAAATCTTGTTGACGATGAACTGATAAATAAATTTTAATACAGCAAATACTATGATACATAAAATTTCAGCAGAACACCTTAGTATAGAGCATATAGGTGAGATTATATATAAGGGATACAAGTTAGAGTTGAGCGATGATGCTCGTAGTCGGATTGTGCGTTGTCGTGAGTATCTTGATAAAAAAATTGCCGAGACAACAACTCCCGTATATGGAGTTACAACAGGTTTTGGTTCGCTTTGTAACGTTTCGGTAGGTGCCGACCAATTGGCACAGCTTCAGATAAACTTAATGATGTCACATGCTTGTGGCGTTGGCGATAGAGTGCCTAATGATATTGTAAAAATCATGATGCTCCTAAAGATACAGTCTTTGAGTTATGGTTTTTCTGGCTGTAAACTTGATACTGTTGAGAGGCTTATTGATTTTTTCAACAATGACATATATCCTATTGTATATATGCAAGGTTCTCTTGGTGCTTCTGGTGATCTTGTGCCGTTGGCACATCTTTCTTTGCCTCTTGTCGGACTTGGTGAGGTTGAATATAAAGGAAAAGTTATGACAGGAGCACAGATATTGAAAAGTAAACGCTGGAAACCAATACAGTTGGGATCAAAAGAAGGACTTGCATTGCTGAACGGTACACAGAATATGAGTGCCTTTGCCGTATGGGCATTACTTAAAGGTATAAGTCTGTGTGATTGGGCAGACAAGATTGCTGCAATGTCGCTTGATGCTTACTATGGGCTATTGTCGCCATTCACGAAAGCTGTACATGTGGTTCGTCCGCATAAAGGACAACTCTCCACTGCTGCCCATATGCAGGAACTTCTTGATGGAAGCGAAATTGCACAGAAATCAAAGTCATATGTGCAAGATCCATATTCATTCCGTTGTATACCTCAAGTGCATGGAGCTGCTAAAGATACGCTTGAATATGTTAAGTCTGTAATAGATACAGAAGTTAATTCTGCTACAGACAATCCTACGGTTTGTCCTGATGAGGATTTGATAATCTCTGCCGGTAATTTCCATGGTGAGCCGATAGCCTTGCCTATGGACTTTTTATCGATAGGCTTGAGTGAACTTGCTAATATTTCAGAGCGACGTATATATAAGCTTGTTTCTGGAACACGTGGGTTGCCAAGCTTCCTTGTTGCAAACCCAGGAGTAAATAGTGGTTTTATGATAACACAGTATACGGCTGCCTCTGTTGTTAGCTTGAACAAGAGCTTGTGCACACCGTCATCAGTTGATAGTATTCCGTCTTCCCAGGGACAAGAAGACCATGTAAGTATGGGAGCAAATGCTGCGATAAAATTATACAAGGTAGTGCTTAATGTGGAGAGAGTGCTTGCCATAGAACTTTTTAATGCTGCTCAGGCTCTTGATTTTCGTAGACCTTTGAAGTCTTCACCTGCAGTAGAGGCAATATATGAGAAATATAGAAAAATTGTTCCTTTTATAGTGAACGACGAGGTGATGTATCCGCATATACAGCATTCTATAGAATTTTTGAGAGATAACGAATAGAAATATAGCTATTCGTATAGATTGAATAACTTTTACGGTTCATGCAACACGAACATTTCTTATACATCTTTATTATGTGTTGAGGCTATTCGAGTTGTATGAGCCGTTTTTTTATAATTTCGTTGATTGTTAAGCTTATGAGATTATTGATAACAAATATTGGGTTTCTTGCCGGATTGGATGATTTATGCAAGCCATGTCTATGTGGTAAAGATATGCAGCACTATGTTGTATTGAAAAAAGCATGGCTGCTTGTTGACGACTCCAGATTTAAAGATTGGGGACTAATGTCAGAGATACCGTCTGGCGGTATATCTGCAGATAAAGTATTTGATGCAAAAGGTGGTGCTTTATTGCCTTCGTGGTGTGATTCGCATACACATATTGTTTATGCAGGAAGTCGTGAAGGAGAGTTCGTTGATAAAATCTGTGGACTTAGTTATGCAGAAATAGCAAAGCGGGGTGGAGGAATCCTTAATTCTGCAGATTTGTTGCACAGTCTTTCTGAGGATGAACTTTATACCAGTGCTATGCATCGTGTAGATGAGATAATCAGCAAAGGTACTGGATGCGTAGAAATAAAAAGCGGATATGGATTAAATGTGAGGGATGAACTTAAAATGTTGCGTGTGATAAAGCGCATAAAGGAATCATCACCTATAAAAGTTAAATCAACATTTCTTGGGGCACATGCTGTAGGTAGAGGATATTCACAGTCTGATTATGTTGATATTGTCGTTAATGAAATGATACCGGAGGTTGGTAAGGAACAACTTGCAGATTATGTTGACGTGTTTTGTGATGATGGCTTTTTTACTGTGTCTGAAACTTCTCGTATTCTTGAAGCAGCAAGTAAATGGGATATGAAGCCGAAGATACATGCAGATGAGCTTGCATCATCAGGTGGTGTAGAAGTAGGTGTGCAGTATGAGGCATTGTCAGTTGATCACCTTGAAAGTATGACAGAAGAAGAAATTGAGCTTTTACGTGGCACAAATACCATACCTACAGTTTTGCCAGGCACGTCTTTCTTCTTGAACCTTCCGTATGCAAAAGCTCGGCAAATGGTTGATGCTGGTCTTGCTGTAGCCATAGCAAGTGATTATAATCCGGGCTCAACACCTTCTGGTGATATGAAATTTATCGTATCGTTGGCATGTATAAAACTTAGACTGTTGCCCGTAGAAGCTCTTAATGCTGCGACAATAAATTCAGCATGTGCTATGGGAGAAAGTAAAGATTATGGCAGCATTGCAAAAGGAAAAATTGCGAATTTCTTTATAACAGAACCAATATCGTCGGTAGATTATGTGCCTTATGCATATACATCGCCAATCATAAAGAATGTATTCCTTTCTGGAAAAGAAATAATGTTATGATACTTTGGTTAAGTGCCAATATTGTCTTTTCTCCATTTTGCTGGTGATATTCCTTCATGTAGCGAGAACACTTTAGAAAAATAAGAAGCAGAAGTGAATCCAACGCTATACGCAATATCTTCAAGTTTTTTTTCCGGCATGTTTTGCATTCTGCGTTTTGCTTCGGCAAGACGTAGTTTGCAAATCCATACACTGAAACTTACCTCATATTTTTCGTTTATGTGGTAAGATAGATAACTTTTATTGGTTCCAATAATAGCGGCAAGATCTTCTATCGTGAATTGTTTTGAAAGGTATTCTTTTGTCTTGAGCCATGTTTCAAGCTTTTCCTCTATTGGAGTTTTGTTTATTTGTTTCTCCGATTCTTTTCCTTTCATTCCTTCGATGTCTGTGTCGGCTACGGATAATTTCCCGTAAGGTCTTGAAAAGTTTATGAAGCTGGCAGCTATATACAGATTCAAAGAAATCACATAAAACTGGTACATCCAATTAATGTAGATGTTTCCAAACATTGTTATGATGGCAATACACCACGATGCGCACAACATAAAAATACTTCTTTTTATCCATTTTGCAAAGTGTTGCATATCATCCGTAAAGTAGTTTTCAAGCACTTTTTTGTTATATGAGTTCTGCTTGCAGAAGCTGTAAACAAACCTTATTATATAAGCTACGAGAAAAGCCAGTGATATTAATATTAAGGCATTTCGATATTTTGTTGTAATGTTTAAGCTTGCAGCAGAGGCAATAATTATTGTAATTGCCAATAAAGTCAAGTCAAGCACCAGGCGTCGTCTTGTTATATAGTTTTTGTTAAGCAAAACGCAGTAGGCATAGCACAGCAGCAAGTCTTCTATATAAAATAGCACAATATCTGTGCTCGCAATATAATAGTTGAATTGTGTCCAGTCATTATTGGTTAGAATGCACCATGCAAACAAATTTATAGCCATAGTGGCAAATGCCAGTGACAAAAGCCTTTTCGCTGTTCTGTATGGCTTGTATTCTTTGTCAGAAGGCGATTTTATAAGTGCGATGAATATCGAAATGGTGAGATATACCATTCCTGTGCATTTAATTAATTCTGCAAAATATTGTTCAAGCATATTAAATCCTTATTGTATTTACATAGTAATAGCGACATTGATTTATTGTCTATTTGCTATATTAGACGTCTATAAAATGCAAATGTAGTCATTTTATATGATAAAATGTCAAGCTTGTAAAAATAGAATATGTTTTTACAAGTAATTTTGTTTCAAACTTTTTCTTTTTTTTAAAGAAGAAGTTCAACCTGTTTTGTAATTTTGCAACAAATCAATAATACTATTTCACAACACAGAACTTCAATATAAACAAAAACTAATTCTATATGTTACATTGAGAGCTTGCCGGTATGGTGGGCTCTCATGTCGTTTTTTTTCTATAATATTAAATTGTAGATAAGAGAAATTTTATGTACATTTGCAACTATGAGGATATATTTTTATCATACAGAGAATACACAATATATATATGGGGAATGGGAAAAAGGAAATTTTCCGGGGCATTTCCTATATGGTGCCACGCATCTCATAGACCATGGCATAGAAATGATAATGCATAAGCATCGTGATTTTTCAAATAGATTTGTTGCCGCACTCTATGTGTTGTTTCAGATACTGAAAAATTACAGAAAAATAGATGCTGTTTATGCTACACATTATAAATATCTTGAGATTGTTATTTTTCTTCGTGCATTGAAGCTGTTTGGCAAACCAATTGTCATTTGGCATCACCAACCCATAATCACTCCCCACAAAAAATGGCGTGAATGGCTTGGTAGACTGTTCTATTGCGGTATTGACGATATGTTTTTCTTTTCGCAGAAATTGTATGATGATTCATTGAAGACGAAAAAAGCACGCACAGAAAGAATGCATGTTGGGCATTGGGGAGCCGATCTTGATTTCTATAGCCGTATAATGCGTGAACATCCTGTTGCTAATCATAAAGGTTTCATTTCTACTGGCAGAGAGCGTCGTGACATGAAAACTCTTGTCGGAGCATTCAATCAGTCTGATGCTCCTTTGGATATTTATTTAAACAAGAGCAATTGTGGAATAAATTATGAAAATATGTTTCGCGATATGGAAGTACACGACAATGTAAAAGTACATTTTATGTCGGGATACCAACAAGCGAATCTAAGTACAAAAGTTTACAGTTCGGCATGTGTCGTAATATGTTGCCTGGAAACGAAGTATACTGTTGGACTGACTACTGTTGTTGAGGCTCTCGCCTTCGGACTACCCGTTATATGCAGCAGAAATCCCCAAATTCCTATTGATTTTGATAAAGATGGATGTGGAATATCTGTACCTTATTATGATGTGGAAGGATGGGTGAAGGCAATACGCTATATTCAGGAGCACCCTGATGAGGCACAGCAGATGGGAATGCGAGCACGCCAGCTTGCAGAGCAGATGTATAATGACCGTCGTTGTGCAGAAGAAGTGGCACAGGTATTAAAGAAATATGAACGATGAAAAAACGTGTATTCCATATTATTTCGCATTTCGATCTTGGTGGTGCGGAGCGTGTGGCTGCTAATATAGCAAAGTCGGGTAACGAGGCTTTCGAATACCATATAGTGGAAATCTTAAGAGGTAAATCAGAATTTACCGAAGGTTTCCTGGCAGAACTTCGTTCGGCAGGAGTGCTTTGCCACCGCTCGTGGATGCCCGATTTCCGTTTCCATTTCATGGCAGAAAGAATTGCGGCAATGCTTTTTCCGTTTCGCTTCTTGTATATATGGTTGCGTTATCATCCCGATGTGATACATTCCCATACCGAAACACCAGATATGTGTCTGTGGGCTTTTTTCAGATTGTTCCCATGGTTGCAGCACAGATGTCGTATAGTGAGAACTATACACAACACCTGTTTGTGGACAGGACTAAAGCACTTTGGCGAGAAAGTGGAACAATTTTTTCAGAATAACGGTGCAAACGTGGCAATATCTCAGTCTGTGCTTGACTGTTATGCAAGTGCATATTCTTCACATCCCCCCATTGTTTACAATGGCGTGCCTGAAGTAAATCAGAAAGTGTTTGTCGGATTGAATAAAGACAAGATAAATGTTCTGTTTGCCGGGCGGTTTGATGAGCAGAAAGGAATCTCACACCTTATTTATATTATAAAGCATTTGCAAGATATGCCACAGTATCATTTCTATGTGGTAGGCGGAGGAAAGTTGCAGCCTATGGTTGACGCTGCTCTTGCCCATATTTCCAATGTTTCTTTATATAAACCAATATTCGGAATATCTAGATACCTTGCTTCTTTTGACTATATGCTTATGCCATCAGAGTTTGAAGGACTGCCACTCATGTCTGTCGAAGCTTCGTTTGCCGGACTACCAGTGATATGCAGCGACTGTAAAGGATTGAACGAGACCATGCCGTCTGACTGGTCTTTAATGGCGCACGGAAACAGTCATGAAGAATATATGAATATCTTCCGTAACATAATTCCTCATGCTGATAGAAAAGAACTTGCTACAGAAGCCTATAACTTTGTCAGACAGCGTTTCTCTATCAAAAATATGCAGAAGGGTTATGAGAGTATTTATAATAATGATTAGCTAATAATGTACACGATATTTGACAAATTTAGAGATACACTATTCCGTACTACAAGTAAGTACGAACTTTCAGAATGGGAACATCTCCCTGATATCTCATTGCCGGTCTACGGCGTATACCATATATATTGCGACAAGGATTGGCAGAAAATGGCAGAAAAGCAAATTGTCCACCTCAAGGATAGCGGCTTGTTTGAGGTTACTACAAAATTTTATGTCAGCATCATTGCCCACAATGACGAGGATATAAAAGAGCTTCACCGTATCGTTGGCGACGATGAGAAACTGGAAATTGTTTCCGATAGCCGTGACCCACGTAAGTTTGAATATCCAGCCCTTCAGTTTATCCGCAAGAAATGTATTGAAGAAGATTGCCTTGTATATTATTTCCATACTAAGGGAATAACATATCAGAACTTCAACACCAAAGACAAAAAATTCAATAACTTTAAGCGCAATATAGAAGCATGGCGGTTGATGATGGAATATTTTCTGTTTGACAAATGGAAGGTTGCCGTTAATCTTCTATCTGCCGGCAGGCTTGCGACAGGCGATGGGCCACAGAACAAACCGTCTGTTGGCGACCGTTTTGATGTATATGGCTGCTATCGTTTTCCACCGCCACCAATGCAGTATTATCTATATGCTGGAAATTTTTGGTGGGCGAGAGGACTATATATTCGTACCCTTCCAGATTTTGATGAAAGTCGTTTTGCCACAGATCGTTTCTTTGCCGAGGAATGGCTGTTCCGTGGTAATCCAAAGAGCTTTTCAGCTTTTGATACCCTTGCCGATATATATTGCGTAAACATGGAGCCATGTCTTTATCACTCTGACATGAAGGCAACATTTTGGGCAAAACTCAAATTTACTCTCCGTTATAACTTTGTGAAACTGTGTCGACACGGCTTTGGCTACGACTATAAGAATGTGTGCCAGAAGAGATACCAAAGGATAAAGTCGGCAAAATAAACATACAAAACTGTCACTAACGATGCTATTTTGCTGGTGGTGCAGTATATTTGCATTGGCGGTGCTCTGTATCTGCACCGTCAGTGTGCCATGGTCTTTATAATCTTTTGCTGTGTATATTCTATTGTCCCTCACATCCCTCACTTCATTCCTCACTTGTGTAAGGCGTTGATTATAAGAAATATAAGTTCAAGAAAGTGAGGGATGAGGGATGAAAAGCGAATATAAATTTTGCTATTTTTTCTTTCGTGCAAATTTTATACATTCATTGAGAATTTCGGCATTGGCAATCTTCATTATAGCTAAATACAGAATGGCAGCAACGGCTATTCTGAGAGGAAACAAAATCCAAATGCTATTGATGAAAGATGTGGCAAAGTAGGTTATTCCCATAACTACGGCAGCCGACAACATGAACGGCATAGTATCAGCAAGCACTTCGCGTAGCCTGATGCCAATTATACGATAAGCTTGATACTGCCATACACCGAGCCACAGTATTGAAAAAACAGTGTATGCGATAACCATAAAGAAAATGCCATAGCTGCACGACAATAACACAAGTGCTATTTGTAACACTATTTGCACAATGTTACACCACATATATATGTCAGACCGACCGCTGCTGATGGCAAGCTGTTGATACATCGTATTGAAAGCAAAGAAAGCTCCGCCGATGCACAGCACCTGAAGCATGGGGATACATTCTGCCCATTTATCCCCGATTGTGAGCAAAATGAATTCGCGTGAAACGAGCGACAAGCCAAACAATGCCGGAAAAGAGAAAAAAGCCGTGAAGCGCATAAGTTTTCGGAATACCCGCTTTTCGCGTTCGTTGTCGTCGGTGATTTGTGCTAATACTGGTTGTGCTACTTGTTCTATTGTTCCAGTAATGGTGCTGTATGCCATAGTGTTCCACTTGTTTGCCTGAGTAAAGTTTCCTACTGCTGACATTGGAAATTTATGACCGATGATGAATGTAAGCACATTGCTGTTTATTGTGTTTATGATAGAAGTGACAAGTATTTTCACACTGAACGAAAACATCTTTTTTATAGGACTGAAGTCGATGTGTAGCGATGGGTGCCATTTCTTGTAGGTATAGTAATAGCGGCAAATATTCTGTATAGATACAAACAGTACCGACTGCCATGCGAGACTCCAGTAAGCCATGCCGTTGCAAGCAAGCATAATTCCGCATAGTCCGGAAAGTACCAATGATACGAACCCCGTCACCGTTCGCTCCTTTGCCATAATGTTTTTGAACATATAAGCATTGTGTGCTATTCCAAATGCAGAAATGAAAAATCCCAAAAATACGAAACGTGACAATGTGGTCAATTCTGGTGTATGGAAATACCATGCTATAAGCGGTGCTGAGAGAAACAATATTATATAAATAACAGCACTAACGATAACATTGAACCAAAACACAGCGTTGTAGTCGTTGGCTGTAGGCTGTTTTATATTTGTCAGCCCTTGTGTAAATCCGCTACTTTGCAGATTACCTGCAATGAGCGAGAATATCGTGAGCACTCCCACGATGCCGTAGTCGCCAGGCGATAGTTGCTTGGCGAGTACGATGCCAAAAACGAGGTTGAGCAGCTGTATAGTTCCACTATTCAACGCTCCCCAAAATAGTCCTTTTGCCGTCTTTTCCTTTAATGATTCCATTTGCTTAGTATAAAAACTTTATGCAAATTTACGATTATCATGTCAAGAAAACAAGTTTTTATTTGCTATTGTCTTCGATTTGCACTACCTTTTAATAAGATAGGCTGCATCTCAACAATACAAATAAATAAAATTTATTTGCTATTGTCTTCGATTTGCACTACCTTTGTCTTCAGATATGGATATAAAGCACATAAAGAAAGAATGGAATGCCACAATACTTGACATATTGAAGGCGTTCATACAGATATGCAAGGAGAATAAACTTGAATACTATTGTTGTGCAGGCACGGCAATAGGAGCAGTGCGCCATCATGGAATCATTCCTTGGGATGATGATATAGATGTCATTATGCCACGTCCTGACTATGACCGCTTGCTTGAACTTGCCAAAACAAAGGATTTTGGTAAATATGAGATTATCACGCCATATAACGATGATACCTATCCTCTGTATTTTTCTAAGATTGCAAACAAGAGCACTACGCTAATCGAAGACCGCAAAATACCTTGTGTAATAGGATTATATGTGGATATCTTTCCGCTTGATGCCACTGATGATGATGTGGAGAAAGCATGGCGGCTAAAAGACAAATACACAAAGGTGATAAATCGCCTTAATGCTGTTTCTACGCACAACACTTTTTGCGAATATATTTCGCTGCTCGGCGACAGAAAGGAATGGGGACGCTTTGCTATAAAAACTGCTGCTTTCTTTTTCCGCAAGGAGATACGTTGCAGACTGATAAGGCAAATGGATAAACTGAGCCATCTTTACGATTATGACAAGGCTAAGAACGTTCAAGTGTATACAGGTTCTTACGGTCATCGCGAAGTTTTTCCAAAGGCATGGCTTGGAAAAGGAAAGACATTTAAGTTTGAGGATACAGAAGTGCTACTGCCGGAGAACTATGACGAATATTTACGCCATTTCTTCAATGACTATATGCAGTTTCCGCCAGTAGAACAACGCATTGAGAAGCACAATCGGGCTTATCTGAATATCAATAAGAAAGAAACGCGAGAAGAGATAAAAGGAAAAGTGGACTTCAAATTATAGACTATGAATTATGCTCTGATTATAGCCGGAGGCTCCGGTAACAGGATGGGACAGGATATCCCGAAACAGTTTATGCATGTAGACAACTGTCCGATAATCATCCACACAATGCTTGCATTTCAGCGCCATCCAGATATCGACGGTATTGCCGTGGTTTGTCTTGATGGCTGGCAGACCGTTTTGCAGTCGTATGCCAACCAATTCTCGGTGACGAAGCTGAAATGGATATTCAATGGTGGCAGTAACGGGCAGGAATCAATCCATAATGGTATTTACGGACTTAAAGATGCAGGCATTCAGGACGACGATCTTGTGCTGATTCACGATGCTGTGCGCCCATTGCTTTCGCAAGACATTATATCCTCGAATATTGCCATCTGCAAAAAGTACGGCTATGCCATAACCGGAATTAAATGTCGTGAGGCTATACTTGAGAGTGAAGACGGATTTACTACCAATACGAGTATTCCGAGAGACAAGCTTATAAGAACACAAACCCCGCAGACCTTTCGCCTGAGCAATCTTATTGTCGCGCATGAGGAAGCCAAGGAGAAGGGGATAACCAATTCCGTTGCATCGTGCACACTGATGGCGGAACTTGGTGGCAGAGAGATGCATATAGTGCCTGGCTCAGAGAAAAATATAAAAGTTACTACCGTTGAGGATTTGGAAATTCTGAAAGCTTTGATGCACGTAGAGAAAGAATCATGGCTGAAATAATACCCCTATTATGACAAGATATAACGAAGATGTGGTTGCTGCTGCTGAATGTAAGTTACCGTGGGATAAGCTCGACGGTTGCAATATTCTTGTTACTGGTGCAACAGGCTTGATTGGTGGTTGTATTGTGGAAATACTGATGAGCCGCAAACACAACTATAATGTTTATGCTGCCGGAAGAAACGAGAAGCGTGCAATGAAGCGTTTCGCCAAATATAAAGATGAGATAACCTTCCATTTTCTTAATTATGATGTTTGCAGCGAACTGCATTCCGATGTGGATTTCCATTATATAATCCATGCAGCAAGTAATGCAAGTCCGGTATTCTTCAATAACAATCCTGTGGAAGTAATGAAGGCAAATATCTATGGTGTGGCAAATCTGATGGAATACGGTAGAGTCCACAATATGCACCGCTTCCTTTATGTATCAACAGGAGAGATTTATGGCGAAGGAACACAAACTTTTTCAGAGAAAGACTGTGGATACCTTGACAGCATGGCTCCAAGGTCATGTTATCCGTCATCGAAGCGTGCTGCCGAAACTCTCTGTATGTCTTACGTGGCGGAATATGGTGTTGATGCTGTTGTGGCAAGACCTTGTCATACGTATGGACCTCATTTTACGGAGAGTGACAACCGGGTGTTCTGTCAGTTCGTTCGCAACGTGCTACATGGCGAAGATATTGAGATGAAAAGTGACGGCATGCAGATTCGTTCGTGGTGTTATGTCGTAGACTGTGCGTGTGCAGTGTTGTATATATTGTTAAAAGGTGAAAACGGCAATGCTTATAATGTTGCCGACCCTTCTTCGACGTTCTCCATTCGTCAGCTTGCCGAGGCTATAGCTGATGCTGAGGGTAGGAGGGTGGTATTCCAAAATCCTTCGGATGCAGAACGGAAACAGTTCACTAATATTAGCCATGCTGTATTTGACACGGCAAAATTGCAGTCAATTGGATGGAAAGTTTGCGGAAACTGGAAGGATAAACTTGCTGCAATGGTAGAAGAAGAGTCTGTTCAACAATAAAAAAAGTCCTATACTCCGCTGAGCATAGGACTTTTCTACTGATTCTAAATAATAATAACTATCAAAAACTGTCAAGTCGTAGCATTTGTGTAATACTTTTATTGCTTGTTTCCGTTTCTCTTTGGCATGCCTCGTTTGCCGTCATGCCTCATTTTTAGGCGCTGCATAATCTTTTTCTCCTTTTCATACATCATTTCAATCTGCTTCTGCGTCATGAATTTGCTGAACTCCTTGTAGTATTTGTCGCGGATGTCCAGAATCTTCTGGCTGCGTTCAAAACGCTCGCGCATCTTCTGTGCAGCCTGCTCCTCAGTTTCGCTTGGCTTATTCATTTTTTTGCCAGGCTTTGGAGCTATAGTCCAGATTTCTTTCTTATAGCGTGAATAGGTGTCAATAAACTTTTTGTTTGTCTTGTCGTCAAGAGCCAAATCTTCTGCAATATGCTTGGCTTGTATTTCGACCATTTGTTCACGTGAAATGCGCTGCTTTCTGTTGGGAGCCTGTGCCAAGACTGTTGTTGTACACATGATGGCGATGGTTGTCACCAAAAATAATTTCAATCTTTTCATTTTTCTTTTTCCTTTCTTTTTTATAATCCGGAATAATCGGCTTGCGACAAGAAAATGTCGTTGCTGTATGTTTCCAGAATATAGTTTTGGTCGTCACTGCTGAGATTGTTGAAAGCCCTGTCCACATCAGAAAAGTCTGTCTGTTGCTCTGGTGAAGCGTTTTTGTAACACACTATGAATAATGTTGCGATAGCTGCTGCTGCCACTAACGAACGTAATACTATACCAGGGCGGTAGACTTTTTCAGTTTCATGAGTATTGACTGTTGCCGATACTTCTTGCAAGACATTTCTTTCCATTTCTTTTAGGAAACTTTTCGGCATGCTGTATGGCATGCGTTTCCCTACGTTTTCAAAGCTAAAATCCTTTTTCATATCAGTTTCAGTCGTTAGAGTTCATAAATTTTATAATCTTTTCTTTGGCAAGATGATAATTAACCTTGGCGGTAGATATTGAGGTGCCCGACACGTCGGCAATCTGGCTATAGTCCATTTCGTCGTAGTAGCGCAGGTTAAATGCCAACTGCTGTTTAGGTGGCAGCAACAGTATTGCCTTTTGTAGCTTTACTGCCTCAAGGTCAGAGAAGTCGATATATTGGTCGGCCGCTACATCAACGTTTCGTTCGCTGATACTTTCGAATAGATCGTTCGGTTGCTTGTTTTTTTCAAGCATTGTCATTACCTCGTTTGTGGCAATCCTGTATATCCAAGCCGTTAGAGCATTGGGGTCTTTAAGCTTGTCGAACGATCTGAACACTTTTACGAAAGTATTCTGTTCTGCATCTTGAGCATCATCGTGAGAAACCACAAGGCGACGGATGTGCCAGTATATAGGCTCCCCAAACTTTGTCATAATCATGCGGAATCCCTTTTCTGGGTCTTTCTGCATCATTCTGAATATGTCTTTATCATCTATGCTCATGTGGCTTTCTTTTATTTACTTTTTAGTGAAACACACTTGTCGTTATTTAAGTGTATTTTAGTGTATAGCGTTTTTTTCCGTCTATTGTAACAGCTTTTATCTGTTTCCCTTTCCCTATAGAGAATGCGTCAAGTTCTGCTTCGGCGATGCTCTTTTTCAGACCGGTAATGTTGGCATATTGTCGTGGAGACATATTGCCGTTCTTTTTAATATATGCTATAGCTATATTGTATCGATCCTTTTGGGTAAATTTGTTGTTTACTCTTACGTCAAGACAAACAGGTGGTCGTGTGACGACTGTAGTGAGGTAAGTCCTTCTTGGAACGTATGCCCTATAGTGGTGGAAGCACTGTGCGCTTGCTGCAGTGCTGAAGGCAAATATGCAAATTGTTGCAATCTTCCATTTTGTTATAGCATTCATGATTTTTCTCCTTATTATATGAACATAATCTATTGTGAGAAGCTCCTTATCTTGAACGTTCTATATATAAGACTTGATAAAATACATAAAGTTTAATCGTGGTTGTATTTTATATTGATGATGCTATAATATAATAAGGTATAAGATGCTGAATATATTCCACCATTTTCTGATATTGTTTTTATTGTATGAAAATAGTGTAGCGTATAAGTCTGTTGTAGTTTTGTTGTATGAAACTTTATATGCCAGAAGCTTGATGCAGTAATTCCATGTTGTCGTCCCAAAGTTCTTTCAAGCTGTCTATGTCGTCAGATTCGGCAAAATCGGTTACAGCGAGAACGCAGTCGTTGGTTATTTCGCCAATCTCTATTTTAAGTTCACAGTATGCTTTTGGATCTTCATCCTCGTCCCATTTGAATCTTATCAGTTTGTCTTTTTCTTCCTTTATGATTGTAGCAGAACGTTCATCCTTGTTTTGCCATGATGTGCCCCAAGTGAACTTTAACTTGTTTCCATTGCGCTCCACTTTGTCGGCAATCCACCGTTCAAGCCCAGTAGCCTCGCTGAGAAGTGGCCATACAATGGTAGGTGAACTTGCGTTCAGTTCGTATTCAAGGAGGATACGCTTTTTGCTTTTGCTCATCTTTTTTGTTGTGTTATTGTTGTTATCGTTTCTGCCGATAGTTATATTCCGGCAGCTTATCTTATGCAAAGATAATGCAAACGAGCGCAATGAAAGTCTTGCTTTCAAATTGCCGAGTGCAGCTTATCTTATGCAAAGATAATGCAAACCAAAGATAAAACAAAATGATTTTTCTGATTTTATCCGTTACTATGTTAAAACGTAATAAATCAAGCATTTAACCATTGTCTTGCGAGGTGTGGTAGATAAAACAGGAAATGGATACAGTTGAACTTATTTCTATAAAAGAATGGGGAATACCATTTGGCGTTCCCCATTCTATGTGCATATAACATTATAATGAAAATTGTCGCTTAACTTCTATTTAACGCGACACCTTTATCGTTTTACCTGAGAATCTGACAATATATACACCCGACTTGTTCAATGTCAGAGTTGCATATCCGTTTTGATCTGTTTTTGCCGAATGGTATACACTGCCGTCTATAAAATATACGGTTAGTGGCTCGCCACATTTTCCTTTACATGTCAGAATACCGTTAGGGGTTATAACAACCTTGCCATTGTCTGATTTGGCATTTGTTATATTTGTAGGTTCTCCCAACTTCACGTATTGCTCGTCAGACCAAAGAGTGTGGCTGTCATCTTTGGCTACAGCCATCACCTTATAATAATATCCTGTTTCGTCATTTGACAGGTTTTCCACTTTGCATGAGGTTACGTTTCCGACACTTGTGGCATCAAATCCTTCAACGGTTTTGCGTTCCACGCCGCCCACCATAATCTCGATGTCGTCGACGGCAAGATTTGCTCCGTCAGACTGCAGATATGTGAACCGTATTTTGCGAGTTCCTTCTGGAATGTTATCCACGTTGTATGTTTCTCCAGTTGTGGACAATTCTTTTATTTTGGCTATTGTTGTCCATTCACCATCAACGAGACCGTCTATTTGCATGGTGCTTTCAGGCTTGTATGCTGTCAGTCTTGCCCAAAATGAACAGGAAAGTACATCGTGCTCATAAAGAGCAGTGGTGATTGTAGCCCCATCCTTATCCAGCTTGGCAGAAGGTGAAGCCTTGCCGCACCAATAAGGGTCGGTATAGCGTGTCACCTTTAGTGAGTAGTCCCAACCTGTAGGCACCCGGAATATGAGCGAGCCGAAGTCGCAGATGTCTGGCTTTGGCTTTACTTCGTAGGCACCCTCCACTGTGAGCATATAGTGGTCTGCCCCTTCAACAGGTTCCCAACAAGCAGTGAAAGAATTGTTGCTGATATTAGTTGCTGGCAGCACTTCTGGTGTCATGTATGGGAATGTCATGACAGCAGTCTTCACATTTATTGTGGCTGGCTCTGAGATGCGGCTTCCGGATATGGCTGTCACTTCTGCCACGTATTCCGTCTCGGCATCAAGTCCGCCGACTTCTACGGATGTGGTCTTTGCCGTATATTTTGCAGATTCAAACCCTTCTACATATTCCTTCTTTGTACCGTCTGTCTTGTACACGCTTACAGTATATTCCCTGGCGCGTTCCACTGGTTGCCAGTTGAGCTGCATGGAGATAGGGGTGACTTCAGAGCTGTTTAATCCGGAAGGAGACGCAAGGACGAAGTTACCACCGTCAACATCGAAATAAATCTTGCCATTATCCTCCATGATTCCTGTAATCGGCAGACCGGGGTCTTTCTTATACCAGTCTATAAATGCCGGAGTGGTGCTGGCTGTGAATTCCGTTTTGTCGAGTGCTCCTGGCCATGCCGCACCCTGTGCCGATTTGCCCACTCCATTTGCTTCCACAAGGTCAACAAATTGATGGTCGGGGTCGTTGTTCACGGTATTGCCATCCCATACCGATTGCAGATAGTCAATATGCCATATCAACATTCCGTGACCAGGAAGATAAGTGTCCCACGATGTCTGCTGTCTGTTTTCAAAAAGGAAAAACTCGTTAGGTCTTGATGTTCCTATCACGGCAGCTTTATTTGAATCCTTGATATCGTCAAGTTTCACCGAGGTGGCTTCCGAAATTGTTTGCAGATCAAGCCATCCCATGGCATTACGCTCATATGCAGAGTAGGTAGGTGGAGTGCGAGAATCGTTGTTATACGGACCGTAGTCCATTACCGACCATTCTCCTGGAGTATAATTGCCACCAGACACAGTGTTATAAAGATCTGGAAGTCCCATTATATGAGAGAACTCATGGCAGAAAGTGCCGATGCCATCGGGTTTGCTGCCTTGCAATTCGCATGTACATGCATAGTGGTCAACGAGCACACCGTCAACAGTAAATGATTTTCCTGCCTGCTCCAAGTTCCATGCATGAGGCCATACTGTATCGGCAGAACCTCCTGATGCCTCGCCTTTTCCTGCATAGAAAATAAATACGTTGTCAAGTATTCCGTCTTTATCACGGTCGTATTGGCTGAAGTCCACTGTTGCGTCCAACTGCTTTATTGCATCTACCACCATATCTTCAGGTTGGCGGTCGTGACCGGATAAACCGTTTCCCCCGTAGTAAGAACGGTTGTTTGGTAATGTGACAGGACCATAGACATCACACGAAAGGTCGAACTGTCCGTTTGATGCATCCAAAAAATATTGTCTTGCACAGCCTGTTGCTCCATATTCGTTGAATCCGTCTTTGTTGAGCATGTCTGTGAAGTATTGTTTCGGGTCCTCAATTTTGAACTTCACGTCCTTGTACTCCACTAATACAACCAAGGCCTTCTGTTCACCTTTGGTAGGAAATGTTGTACTGAATTTTCCGAGTCCTGTATGCGAATCTGCATTATAGCGTCCGGTTTTGAATGCCTTGTTACGGAGAATAGATATAACATCGGATGCTTTCGTTCCGGCGATTGCCTTCTTCAACTCTGTTGAACGTTGTGATGCATCACATGCCATATATTTTGTCTTTTGCAGTTTCCCGTTGGCAACCGTAGCGAAATACAGGGCACCGTCGGCATCTTCCACAAGTGGCATGTTGTCGGCTGTAAGATAATAGTGGAAATACTCGTCACCGTGCAGAGTTACATTCACAACCGATCCGTCGGGTTGTATATATTGCCTCACTCCACGCTTGGCAGGTACAGCTCCCGCTTCAAGAGTGGCTAAAGAGAATGCTGCCAATAGTGCAGCAGAGAATAATTTATTCATAGTATATGCTATTTTATTGTCACTTTACTTATATTTTTTCCTTGTTTGCGTATGTATATGCCAGATACAGGATTCTTTACCTTTATGCCAGACAGACTGTAGTATTCCACTGCACCGTTATTGTTGGTTTCCACCTGCTTGATGCCAGTAGACGAGACATCCAGCCAAGCTCCGTATGTCACTCTGCTGTCATCTTCCCACGAACCGTAATAATCATTGCCTTCTTGAAGCTTGTAGGTAGAGTGGATATATGTGGCAGGATAGCCGGTGGCAGGGTCGTTCGTCACGGTACCTTTCTCCCAAGAATTTATTATGGTGTGACCATAGTAAGTCTGGTTTTGCATCTCAAGCAAATTGCCATAGTCGTCGTAAGTATAGAGAATTTGGTTGATTGACTGCACAGGATATGCACCTGCCGACGTGAGGTCCTGGTCGAACACTGTTTTAGAGTAGCTGCCCTTGTTGCCCATATCCTTGAAGCTTGTTACGGATTTTGTGGGGAACAACGTGAGGTAGTTGTATTCGTAGGTCATCACATAGTCATAGTCTTTCTCCGGATATTCCACGGTCATCGTTATGTCACTTTGGCTCGTCATGTTTACTTTGGCAGAAGTTATAAGATTACTACCTGTCATAATCTCGTCCACATAGGCAATCTGTCCGTTGGTTTGTTGCCATGTACAATCAGCATACGCCTCGTTCACGGTTAGCTCTATAGGGTCGGCGGCAGACTTTTGTGTGGCTACCGACTGTGTTAGAGTCAATGGTTTGCTGTCGCTGCCATAGGTGGTTTCAAGTTGTTGCACTTCGAGCCATCCGTTGTTGTACCAGGTGAAGGAGTGTACAGCTGTGATGTTCCCTTTGTCGTCCCTTTCTATCACCTGCTTATAGCTATCTTCACTCATTTCCTTTGTCCCGTCGGAGTAAACATCGTAGGCTTCTTGCGAGATGACAACATCTGGGCGTACCTCATCGTATTCGATATTGGCGGTATATACCAATTGCATGTTGTTAAGGTCAAAACCGCCCTTCACGTTAACCTGTGTTGGCCTTCCGCTCTCATCATAAGTATATTCTGCAAGAGAATAGGTGTAATACTGAGTCTGTGTCAAGTCGAGATTCTCAGCCAGTTCGCTTATTGTGCGTCCTTGTCGGTCGTATGAAAACGTGTATTTTGCGTAGTCTTTCCATGTATCTCCGTTGCGGCTTGCCTTAATGGCATAACCGGGCTTCATGATGGATGACGCCACTATGCCTTTCAGCTTGAGGGCAGGAAGAACGGTTCTTCCGCTCCTGTGGACTTGTAGAGGCTTACCTGCGGTTGCTGGTATTTTTTTTATATACGGATTGGCAGGACTGTAGTTTTGTGCCGATGAAGCCAATGTGCCTGCAACAGCCATCAATATGGCAGGAATAATATTTCTCATAGTTGTTTTGCTAAAAAGGCGGAAATATTCCCGTAAAGAAATTTTCCGCCTTAGGTTTAATTAGTATTAATTACTTTACAAGTTGTTTACAGACATTGCCGTTTTTGTATCTTACAATCTTTAGTCCCTTGGCATTTGTGGAAACCTTGCGTCCGTTCATGTCATAAATACCTAAGATTTCATTTGCAGCATCATCAGAAATGTTCTTGATACCAGTAGTAGGATCTTCATCGCCACATGTGTTGATAAGCTCTGGCTTACCAGTCCAGTTGCCTGTGAAGTTATGACCGGCACCATCGTTGAGCTTGAACTCTATGGTGTATGTCTTGCCATCCTCGTGTTGAGTGATGTTCAAGTCACCCTTGTATGCAGGAGCGTTCACCTGAGGTTGTCCGTTGGCATCGAAGTTTGTCAAAGCCCATGTGCCCTTCAACTGACCTTCTGCGTTTACACCACCCTTGATATATTCGCCCTTCCAAGGAGTGCGGCTTGGTGATACTGTATAAGTGTCAGTTGCTATTCCGTCGAAGAATGATTCTGCTTTAGTACAGATATATGAAATGAAACCATCGTCCTTACCTTCAGCAGGGAGAAGGGTGATATACCAGTTGCGAACATCGCCCATGTTCTCATAGTCGCCAATGCACTCAAACTGTGCTGTTGCGCCCTCAAGGTCAAGAGCCTTGTCTTCGGTGAAGTCGGTCAAAGGAATGCCGCTTACTGGCAGTTTGCCTTCGTATGTGAACTTGATAGAATATCCATAGTCCGTCATGAAGTCTCCTACAATTTTCTTGTCATCGCCTTCACCGCTTACTGTTAGGGTTCCACTCTTGGCACAGCCCCAAGCAACATACTGGTTTCCGTAGATATATTGTAGATAAGTTCCTGAAGGATATTTTACACCAGCGAATTCGATAAGCTCACCAGCTGTTAGTGTGAATGCATTGCCTGCTGTTTCAGATATGTTGTAAACACCGTTAGGGAAGTTCTTTGCCTGTGGAGCGTAAACATCAAGATACATTTCGCGTGCCGGTAAGCGGTCGTAGTCGAAGTCTCCGTATTCATTCTCGGTCATATCTGTCAGATAGAGTCGCAGTTTCATCACGCCATCGGTAAGAGACTTATATTTGCAAGTATAACCGTTGCATACAAAGTTCTGATCTTTCTCAAGATCCTCGCTACCTTGACTGAGATCATTGTAAACGATGAAGCGAGACTCGTATGTTACATGGTGTGTCTTGTCAATTTCATCGGTAAGCACTAAGTCATATTTATAATAGGTATTACCGTCCTTCTCGTATGTAGAGATAACAAGTTTTCCATCCTTTATGCTGCGGTCAATCTCGTAGTTGCCATTTCCGTCGCGCTGGTAGATGTGTGCATCATCTTTGAGTACATTTTCGCCAATTTCTTTTGAGAAATTATATGTTCCTGGCTGTGGGTTAGGATTATACTCATCTATTGGGGCAGCACCGAAGAACTCAAGAGCATACACTGTACTACTCTTTGCAGGGTAGCCTTCGCTGTTCAAGTCTTTGTCGCCAAGCACAAGGTAGTAGGCATTTATAGTATGGCTGCCGTTGCTTAGACGTGTGCCATACCAGTCTGCCTGGCACAACACGGAGGCATTAAACTCATAGTCGTACGTGGTTTCTTCTGCTTTGGCAGCACTTGTACCAAAGATTACTGCCATAATTAGCAGCAAGAAAGTAGCAAAATTTTTCATACACGTTAGTTTTTAGAATTAATAAATGTAATGTCATTGTTTCGTCAGTCAAGTGGCTACTCTTTACCAAAATGTCAGTTCTTTATTATTTGAGTTTACATTTTGAAAAGACTTGGCTGCTTCCAAACTTCATGCTGCAAAATTAGTTTTTGTTGCAAAAAACGCAATGAAAACATTTGAATTGCTTGTTCAAAAACAAGTATTTGAACAAATAATAGTCAAAATGTATGTGTAAAGGATGTTTTTCGTGTTAAAAGTGTATTAATAAAGCTTTTTTTGTGGGAAAAGTGTAATGCGTACAAATAAATAAGTTGCTTATGGTAAATGAATACATAAGCAACCCGTATATAGTTTATGTTAAGTCCTTTTTTTTGAGTTATGGATATATTTAATTGAAGTTTTAGATTTAGTTCTTCCACCGTTCCTTTTAAGGGGAGGTGAGGGATGGGAAAACTAAAAACAAGACAAGTAGGAAAATGAAATCTTTACAAAATAGCGCCACTTGCGCCACTTGCGCCATTGCGCCAAATACAGTAAATATAGTAAAAACCCCCATTTTTAGCTATATTGGCGCAAATGGCGTAATGGCGCAAGTGGCGCAAGTGGCGCAAACTCGAAAAAACGAGATTTCCGGAAAAAAACGTCTCCAACAGGTATAAATCCACACACGTATGCCCGGCGACCATTGATGGTGAAAGGTGGTAGCTCTCCGTTGCTTTGCCCACGGCTTAACACCAGATAGATGCCTCCTTTACAGGAAATGACAAGGAGAAAGAATTATGCTACCAACTTTTTGCACTCTTTTTATCCTTACCAATTCTGAATTGGGCATTATTTAAGATTTTGTTTTACTTATTGCAATACCAACTAACATAATATTGCTTTTTTATGGCTCTTCCGGTTTTGGAGCTATGGCAACACTTAGAGTGTATGCTCAAATGAGTTGAATTCTAAATCCTAAACTTGAATATTTAATGGTCGGAATCTTTCAACGTGTTGTTTCGTGCTATGCGTTGGTAATCGGATGGTGTGAGTCCTGTTTCTTTCTTGAAAGCAGTAACGAGTGATGTCCTTGATTTATATCCCACACTCTGTGAGATAGCTTCAATCGTAAGCGTGCCATAGTTTTTTGTGTCAGAAAGACGGTTGCATGCTTCACGCACACGGTATTGGTTAAGCAAGTCGCGGAAAGTTTTGCCAAGACTGTCGTTGAGCACTGCCGACAAGGCTCTTGGTGATATGCCGACGAGCTCTGCAAGACGGTCAAGGGAGAAGTCTGGAGAGAATTTTTCCTGTGTTTCATCCATGATTGCAAGTATTTTCGTTTTCTGCGATATTGCATTTTGGGGTGCTGTATATGTAGTAGGTGCGGCATCTTTATCAGTATTGCTTTCTTCCTTTATTTCCTTTTCGCGTCTAAGTTTTTCTTCTTTTTCTTTTTTCAAGATATCTTGCTGCTTGGCATAAAGCTCTGTGTATTTTGCTTTGAGTCTGCTGTTTCTTCTTGTTGCCAAAAACAGGAAACATAATGCAGCAAAAAGCAGTATGCAAACAGCTCCAAGTCCCCATTCTCTCATTTCCTTTTTGTGGTTTGTTTCGGCAAGTATCAAGGCGGAGCGGTGTTTTTGTTCTGCCAAATCATTAAGGAACTTCATGTTCTCTACTGCAGAAAGTTTGTCAACGTTGTAGATGGAGTCACGCAGCACCAACATTTTGCCATAAGCCTCATTTGCTTTTGCTTTGTCGCCTTTTGTTGTGTATATCTTATGCAGCATGTTGTAGGCATTTGCTTTAACATCGTTTCCCCAATATCCGTATGGAGCGTCAAGTATGATGTTGATATAGTGCAAAGCAGAATCAGGCATGTTGCGCTTCATGTATAACGAAGCAATTAGTGTAAGAGCTTGTGCTTTCCATGCTTCTGGCGAAATGTTGTCGTCAATGTTGTTGACAGATTTTATCAAGAAAGAAGTTGCTTCAGCAGGCTTTCTGTTTATATAAGCCTTAATTGCCATATATCTTAGTTTTGAATATTCGTGCAGCTGTACACTTTTTTTTATGTTCAGTTTTGAGAAAGATTTTATTATATCCAGATACTTGTCCGTGTGGCTGAAATTTTGGTCAAGGTCAGTGAGATTGCAGAATGTTGAGCATACAATATCCCACCGCTTGTTTTCGCGTGCCATATTGAATGAAAGTTTGTACATGCGTATAGCTTCTTCCTTAAACTCAATAGAATTTTTCTGTTCACAGAATATAGAGTATAGGTTGGCTATATTCATGTATACAATAGCCAGTGTTTTTGAATTTCCCACTTCTTCGCATATTGTTTTCGCTTTCATCAGCGCCTTGTATGCTTTGCGGCAGTCTATACCATGTTGCAGATACACATACCCAAGATTGTTTGCTGCTTTACCGCAAAGTTCGCGTTGCTCAGTTGGCAAATCTTTGCGATAGTAGTCGGCAACTTTTTTGAAGCAGTATACGGCACTGTCTATTTTCTCTTCTTTTCCAATGAGATATTGCTTGCCTTTGTCTATCAGTCGCTGTGATTCCTCAATTGACAATGCTTGGCATCTTGCAGAAAATAATAGTGACAGAATGGTTATAAGTAGTATGTTTGTTTTCATATAGCCTTTGGTAAAAAATGTTTGGTGTCATTACAAAGGTAATAATAATATGTAAGAAACACCGTTTTTTGAAGGAAAATATGGGAAATGAGGTTTTTTTTTATATTTTTCTTCGTTTTTCTTTGGAGATTAAATTTTTTGTCGTACCTTTGCACTCGCAAAAAAGAAATATGGCGGGATAGCTCAGCTGGTTAGAGCGCATGATTCATAATCATGAGGTCCCCAGTTCAATCCTGGGTCCCGCTA